>JAABTM010000128.1 GCA_011389855.1 Desulfobacteraceae bacterium | reverse complement strand
GGGATAGAGGGACAGAGGGACAGAGGGACAGAGGGACAAAGGGACAAAGGCAGGGGGAATAGCGCGTTTGCTCCCGGAAAGGGGCTGAGATGGCCCGGAAGCGGAAGCGGCTTTTGTGGCAACTTTATCCGTCCTATTTGCTGATCACGTTGGTGTCGGTGGCGGCGGTGAGCCTGTACGCCACGGACGTGATGCACCGGTTTTTTCTGGAGGAGAGCGCCGACGGGCTGGAGGAACGGGCGCGACTGTTGGTTCCCCAGATCGCCGGCGCCTTGACGCCCCTGGATAGCCGGGCTTTGGACCGGATCTGCAAGGAGGTGGCCGAGACGGCTGATATGCGGGTGACGGTGATCCTTCCCGACGGCCGGGTGGCGGGGGACTCCCGGGAGGACCCGGCCGTCATGGACAACCATCTTAACCGACCGGAGGTGAGCCGGGCCTTCCGCAGCGCCGCCGGCGCGGCTATCCGATTCAGCGCCACCCTTGAAAAGGACATGATGTACGTGGCCATACCGGTCATGGTCGGGGGCGGCGTCGGGGCCGTGCTCCGCACCGCCGTCAATGTGGCCGACGTCGACGCCAGACTCGATTCCCTCCGGATCAAGCTGCTTATCCGGGGCGGCCTCATCGCCCTGCTGGCCGCCGGTGTCGGCTTCTGGGTCTCCCGCCGCATCGCCCGGCCCCTGGAGGAGATGCGCCGGGGCGTCGATCATTTCGCCGGCGGCGACCTTTCCTATCGCCTTTCCACCCCCCGCATCGAGGAGATGGCCGCGGTCTCCCGGGCCATCAACGAGATGGCGGCCCAGCTCGACGACCGGATCCGGGTCGTCATCGGCCAGCGCAACGAGCTGGACGCGGTTCTCTCCAGTATGGAGGAGGGGGTCCTGGCCATGGACACCGACGAGCGGATAATCAGCATCAACCTGGCCGGCGCCCGAATGATGGGGCGGTCCCCGGCCGACCTCGCCGGGAAGAGCATCCAGGAGGCCGTCCGGAACCCCGCCTTCCAGCGCTTCGCCCTGAAAGCCCTCTCCGGGGACGACCCCAAGCGGGCCGACATCCTCTTTTACCACGCCGGCGAGCGGACCATCCACGTCCACAGCTCCACCCTTCGCGACGCCCGGGGCGAGCGAATCGGCGTTCTCATCGTTTTCAGCGACGTCACCCGCCTTCGCCGGCTGGAGAACATCCGGCGGGATTTCGCCGCCAACGTCTCCCATGAGATCAAAACCCCGCTGACGGCCATCAAGGGGTTTGTGGAGACCCTGGAGGGCGGGGCACTGGAGAATCCGGACAAGGCCCGGCAATTCCTGTCCATCATTCAACGCCATGTCGATCGGCTGTCCACCATCGTGGAAGATCTCATGAACCTGGCCCGGGTCGAAGGGGAGGGGGAGGACGCCGGGGTCCGGCGGGCGCCTCGATCCGTCCGGCCCGTTCTGGAGGCCGCCGCCGGGATCTGCGCGGATATGGCCTCGGAGCGAAACATCACGGTCGAGCTGGACTGCGATCCCGGCCTCCGGGCCCGGATCAACCCCTCGCTCATGGAGCAGGCCGCCGTCAATCTCCTCAAAAACGCCATCCAGTACAGCAACCCGTCCGGAACCGTGAGCATCCGGATCCGGGCCGGGTCGTCGGAACTGGCCATCGCCTTCGAGGATCAGGGCATCGGCATCAGCCGGTCCCACATCCCCCGGCTTTTCGAGCGGTTCTACCGGGTGGACAAGGCCCGGAGCCGGAAACAGGGGGGCGCCGGCCTGGGGCTGGCCATCGTCAAGCACATCGTGGCGGCCCACAACGGCCACATCACGGTGGATAGCGTCCCCGGCAAAGGGTCCACGTTTGTCGTCCGTCTGCCCCGGAAGGGAGGCGCGGATTTGGATGACGCCGTTCAGGAGCGGGAACCCCGGTCCGCACCGCCGAAATAGGCCCGGTCCAGTTGAGTGGAGACCAGGGGGCGCCCTTCGGGGTCGGGCGGCGTGAAGTCGAAAACGGTTTTCAAAAAGGCCATGGTGATCCGGAAGGTGGCGCCCCAGAGCAGTTCGGTCTCCGCTCCGGAGCGGTGGGTGAAGCAGGGATAATCCCGCACCTCCCGGCCGTCGCCCTGGCGGTAGCCGATCCGGCGCCGACCGTAATGATCGGGGGTCAGGAGGGCGTCGAGAGGGATGCGGACGATCTTTTCCACCTCCCAGTTGGGGAAAAACCGGCGCTGGCGCGACACCCATCCCACCATGGGGTAGATCACCCGCCGGAACATGATCAGCCGCTGAGGCGGCAGGGGGCCCAGGAAAACGGCGGCCAGGGGGTTGAGCCGCATCTCCTCGAAGCTCTCCCGGAGGCTGGTGGCCAGCAGAAGGCGGAGGACCCGGGCCGCTTCCGGCCGGGCCCTCCGCCAATGTCGCCAATGGGGCCATCGCCCCAGGGGAAAGCCGGGGAGTCCGAGGAGTTTGGACCAGTAATGGTCCGCGCGGGGGGAGAGGCCGCCGCCGGGGCAGCAGAGATCCCCGGGTTGCCGCACCCGCCGGGACCGTTTGTTCAGGATCAGGCAGGGGCGGAACCCGTCTCCGGGGGCGCGGCAATGGGGACCGAGTAGAAACAGGACGGATGAGGGGAGGGGGCCCCGGTCGTCCGCGAGGCTCTCCGTCGCCCACTCGGACAATCGGCTCTCGCGGGAAAGTTTCTCCCTTACGCCGGCCACAAAGGACCGTGGGTCGGAACTCATCGGCCGGATTCCCAAACGTCCGCCGTCAGGCCCTTACGTAAAACTCGCCGAGTCTTTCCAGCATGGAATGGAATTCCTCGTGCCGGCCTTCGCCGATCTTCTCTTTTTCGATGCGGTCGAATTCGGCGGCCATTCGGATCGCCTCTTCATCGGAAATCCGGTCGTTCGCCATGGGAAACAAGACGTTGTCTTCTTTCTGGATGTGGTTGGCGAGCAGGTCGATGTAGCTCCGGGCGTTGTGGACCAGCCGCATCAGGGCTTCGGTGTTGCCTTCCCGGAACTGGCCCATGGAGACCGCCATGTCCCGCACAAAGGCCCTTCCGGCTTCGTGCTCGGTCAGCATGACCCCGATGGGGCCGTTTTCCCGCTCCACGCCGCGGGCCTCCAGGGCCGGGAAGAGCTGGGTCTCCTCTTTGCTATGGTGACACCGGTCGGCAAAGACGCTGAAAAACTCGATGAGCCCGTCGATGTGTTCGGGGCTGGCCAGGAGATTCTCCTCTTCAACCCGGTCGCAAATGGCCCCGAGAATTTTCAGGGACGTTTCAATAGCCCGGTGTTCGGTTTTTAGTTCTTCGATGGGTTTCATATGGCGTGACTCCTTTCCATCGCTTTAATTGAATGATAGCACGGATGCCGATGCCGTTTGATTTGATGATAACAAGTTTTTCCTGATTTTAAAGGGGGAGTGGCGGGTATCTTGTGGGAAAATGGACCGTATATGCACGGGGGGATGAACCGCGCGGCGGGAAAAAAACAAAAAATATCTTGACAAATGCATTGAACAGAAACTATACTTCAGATTAACGAATGACGGAGAAAATCGCTTTGACCGTGTGAATGCCGCATTTATTGGAGCAGGAGACGAAACTGTGATGAGTTTTTAACGTTTTTCGGAATATTTTTTCTTGAGTTCAATATAGAATTCCACTTTCTCACCTTTCATCATGCGTTGTCAAAAGGCGCTTCGGTTCTTGAAGCGCTATCCCGACATTCTGGTCGGGATGGGGACGCGATGGTGACCTTTTAGAGACAATCAGACAATTTGATCGGCCCCGACTTCCCGGAAGCGGGAGGGAATAAGGGGCAGCCGTATATGCCGACCGAGTGCGTTTCGGCGGCGTCACGTGTTGCATCTGATGATACCCCTTGCCGTGTTTCCATAATCCGGAAGCGGCCATAAAAGGTGAAGTATTTCCTGATTTCAGGAAGATACAAGACATTGAAGTGCAACTTGAATTTAAAATAAACGAGGTGTTTTCAGACATGAAATATAAAACAGTACAGGTCATCGGCGTTGGATCGCCTGTTGTCGATTTCGTAGTTGAGACGGACGACGAATTTCTGGCGACGCTGCCGGGCCAGAAGGGCGGCATGGAGTTGGTGGACTCCCCCACCCTGAAAGCCCTTCTGAAGTCCATAAAGGACACGCCGGTCAAAGCCCCGGGCGGGTCCGCCGGCAACACCACCTTTGCCTTGGCCCGCATGGGCGTGCCCTGCGGCTTCATGGGCAAAGTGGGGCGGGACGAGAACGGCGATTATTACAAAACCCTGTTCAAAGAGGTGGGCGGGGACGTGTCCCGGTTCAAGACCGACGGCGCCGACCCCACCGCCTGCTGCGTCAGTCTGGTGACCCCGGATTCGGAGCGGACCATGCGAACCGACCTGGGCGCCGCCATGGGATTTTCTCCCGCGGACATCGGCGCCGATGATTTCAAGGGGTGCCGCCATGTCCATGTGGAAGGCTATCTGCTCTTCAACCGGGAGCTGCTTTTTGCCGTTTTGAAGGCGGCCAGGGCGTCGGACTGCACGGTCAGCCTCGACCTGGGCTCCTTCGAGGTGGTGGAGGCGGCGAAAGACATTCTGCCCGACATCCTGAAGGAATACGTGGACATCGTCTTTGCCAACGAAGAGGAAGCCGCGGCGTTTTCCGGCGGCAAGGACCCGGAAACCGGCCTGGCCGCCCTGGGCCATCTCTGCCGGGTGGCGGCGGTGAAAGTGGGCAGGGACGGCGCCTATCTCAAGGACGAAAACGGAACGACCCATGTGCCGGCCATGGTCGTCGACAAAGTGATCGACACCACCGGCGCCGGCGACTACTGGGCCGCCGGGTTTTTATTCGCCCATCTCAACGGGTATTCCCTCACCAAATCCGGGTGCGTCGGGGCGCTGTTCGGAAAGCACGTCATCGGCTGCATGGGCGCCGATCTGCCAGCCGACGTCTGGGGAGACATTATCGCGGAAACCACACTTTTACTTAGTAAAAAGGAGGAAACTTTATGTTAATGAAGGCAAAAGAGGACTACAAAGTCAAAGACATTGAACTGGCCGGGTTCGGGCGCAAGGAGATCGAGATCGCCGAGAAAGAAATGCCCGGACTCATGGCCACGCGCGAGAAGTATGGTCCGGACAAGCCCCTGAAGGGCGCCCGGATCATGGGATCGCTCCACATGACCATCCAGACGGCGGTGCTCATCGAGACCCTGGAGGAACTGGGCGCGGATGTCCGCTGGGCGTCCTGCAACATCTTCTCCACCCAGGATCAGGCCGCCGCGGCCATGGCCGAGCGGGGCGTGCCCGTCTTTGCCTGGAAGGGCGAGACCCTGGAAGAATACTGGTGGTGCACCAAGCAGGCCCTGACCTGGCCCGACGGCCAGGGGCCCCATCTCATTGTGGACGACGGCGGCGACGCCACCCTCATGGTGCATCGGGGCTATTACGCCGAGGACAACCCGGCCATGCTGGACGAACCCACCGACAACAAAGAGCTGGCCATCATCAACGCCACGCTTAAGCAGACCCTGGCGGAAGACCCCAAGTTCTGGCACAAGGTCGTCGAAGGATGGAAGGGCGTCTCGGAAGAGACCACCACCGGGGTCCACCGCCTTTACCAGATGATGGAAAAAGGCGAACTTCTGACCCCGGCCATCAACGTCAACGATTCGGTCACCAAGTCGAAGTTCGACAACATCTACGGCTGCCGGGAATCCCTGGTGGACGGCATCAAACGGGCCACCGATGTGATGATCGCCGGCAAGACCGCGCTGGTATGCGGTTACGGCGACGTGGGCAAGGGATGCGCCGAGGCCCTCCGGGGATTGAAGGCCCAGGTCTGGGTGACGGAGATCGACCCCATCTGCGCTCTCCAGGCCCTCATGGCCGGTTACAAAGTGACCACCGTCGAGGACGCGTTGCCCCACGCCGACATCTACGTCACCGCAACGGGCAACAAGGACGTCATCAGCGCCGCCCACATGGCCAAAATGAAGGACGAGGCCATTGTCTGCAACATCGGCCACTTCGACAACGAGATCCAGGTGGACGCCTTAAACGAGATGGACGGGGTGGAAAAGATCAACATCAAGCCCCAGGTGGACAAATACGTCTTTCCCGACGGCCACTGCATCTACATGCTGGCCGAAGGCCGTCTGGTCAATTTGGGATGCGCCACCGGCCATCCCAGTTTCGTGATGTCCAACTCCTTCACCAACCAGACCCTGGCCCAGATCGACCTCTGGCAGAACCCCAAGGAGATCGGGGTTTACCGGCTCTCCAAGGAACTGGACGAAGAGGTGGCGCGCCTTCACTTGGAAAAGCTGGGGGCCAAGATGACCCAGATGTCCGCGGAACAGGCCGCCTATATCGGCATTTCGCAGGAAGGTCCGTTCAAGTCGGATCATTATCGATACTAATAGGGGCGAAAAATGTTTCGCCCCTGCGGTCCGGATACCCTCTAATTTTTAGAGTATCCAATTTGCCGGCCGCGCCCCGTTCGGCGCGGCCGGCCAACCCTAATGAAAGGAATATGAATGTCGCAAAACGTCCAAGCCAAAAAGGAGCAGATCTTCGGAGACAACCCCACGGAAGTCCGGGAAACCGATCATTACACCGATGAATACGTCACCCCGTTCGTTGACAAATGGGATGAACTGATCGACTGGGAGAGGCGCGCCGAAGGCGAGGGCAGTTTTTTCATCGACAAGCTCAGGGAATACGGCGCCGAGAAAGTTCTCGACGTGGCCACCGGCACCGGATTCCATTCCGTCCGCCTGATCAAGGCGGGCTTCAACGTCACCAGCGTCGACGGCAGCGCCGAGATGCTGACCAGGGCGTTCGACAACGCCCGCGGGCAAGACTGCATTCTGAACACGGTCCATGCCGACTGGCGCTGGCTCAGCGAGAAGGTCAAGGAGCGGTTCGACGCCATCGTCTGTCTCGGCAATTCCTTTACGCATCTTTTTTCCGAACGGGACCGGCGCAAGACCCTGGCTGAATTCTACGCCGTGCTGAAACACGACGGCATCCTGATCCTGGATCAGCGAAATTACGACTCCATTATCGACTGCGGCTTTTCCTGCAAGCATAAATATCACTACTGCGGCGACAAGGTGACGGCCGAGCCCGAATATGTCGACGACGGGTTGGCCCGGTTCAAGTACACCTTTCCCGGCGATCAGGTCTACCACCTCAATATGTTTCCTCTGCGGAAGAAGTATGTGCGGCGGCTCATGCGCGACGTCGGTTTTCAGCACATCGACACCTACGGCGATTACAAGGAGACCTATCACGACGATGATCCGGATTTCTTCACCCACGTGGCGGAGAAATTCTACGCGCCGGAAAAGCACGGTCGTTCCACGGCCCGGTTCAATTATTCCGATACCGTCAACATCGCCCGGAAATACTACAACAGCAGCGACGCCGACAATTTCTACTTCACCATCTGGGGCGGGGAGGACATCCACATCGGTCTGTACGACAACGAAGAGGAGTCCATTTTTATCGCCAGCCGGCGGACGGTGGAGCGGATCGCCAACCGCCTCGACATCGACACCGGCACGCGGATCCTCGACCTGGGCGCCGGCTATGGCGGCGCGGCGCGCTTCCTGGCCAAGACTTACGGCTGCCACGTAACGGCCCTGAATTTGAGCGAGGTGGAAAACCAGCGCAACCGGGACATGAACAAGGTCCAGGGCGTTGATCACCTCATCGACGTCATCGACGGCTCCTTCGAGGACGTGCCGCTGCCCGACGCGTCCTTCGACGTCATCTGGTCCCAGGACGCCATCCTCCACAGCGGCGATCGGGAGACGGTGATCGAAGAGGCGGCCCGGTTGCTCAAGCCCGGCGGCCACTTCGTCTTCACGGACCCCATGATGACCGACGATTGCCCCAAGAAGGTCCTTCAGCCGATCCTGGACCGAATTCATCTGGAGACCCTGGGATCACCCCAGTTCTACCGGGACGCAACCAGACGGTTCGGCATGAAGGAGATCGGTTTCGAGGAACACACCGACCAGCTGGCCACCCACTACGGCCGCGTGCTGGCGGAGACCGAACGCCGCGAAGAGGAGTTGGGGAAGGTCGTCAGTCAAAGCTACATCGACAACATGAAAAAAGGACTCGGCCATTGGGTCGAAGGCGGTGAAAACGGTCACCTCGTATGGGGCATTTTTCACTTCCGTAAGCGCTAAGCGGCGCACATAGTGGCTTGTGATTCGTGATCTGTGGATAGCGGCGCGCGATTGGCGCGGCGCCGCTATCCACCAGCCGCTATCCACTAACCACTAAGTAAGGAGTAATGTTATGTTAGACAAAGCGTACACCATTCGTTTCCCCGAAGTGAATGAGATCGAACAGGGAGAAGAGTTTTTCTTCCTCACCAAAAACGACCAGACCGAAAAGATCGGCTTTCACGATTACGATAAGATTTACGATACCCCCGGCCTCTACGAACATCTGTTCTATGACCGGTACGGGTGCAACTCGCCGGAGGTCGTCTGCTCCCTGCTCCACGATCATATGGAGAAAATGGACGACGCCCCGGATCTCAGGGTGTTCGACGTGGGCGCCGGCAACGGCATGGTGGGCGAACAGCTCATGGAGCGCGGCGCGGACACGGTGGTAGGCATCGACATCATCGAAGAAGCCGCTTCCGCGCTGGACCGGGACCGTCCCGGCATCTACAAGGACTACCATGTGGCGGACCTGACCCAGCTGCCCAGGGATCTTTATCAGTCCCTGGAACGCCAGGACTTCAACTGTCTGACCGTGGTGGCGGCCCTGGGGTTCGGCGACATTCCGCCCATGGCCTTCGCACGGGGGTACAACCTGGTCTCGTCGCCGGGTTGGGTTGCTTTCAACATCAAAGAGGATTTTGTCTGCGACGAAGATTCCACCGGCTTCTGCAAGCTCATCGACCGGATGGAAGATGAGAATATCATGGAGATCCAGGCCCGCCACCGGTACCGTCACCGGTTCTGCCAGGACGGCACGCCGCTGTACTACTACGCGCTGGTGGGACAGAAGAACCAGGACATTCCCATGGAGCTGCTCAAAGAATTTGTTTAAACCATACGGGCGGGCGCCCCAAAGGGCGCTCGGCCCATTGCGCGAAACGGTATCAATACGAAGGAGAACACATGTCGAACGAGAGTTATTTTTTTACATCCGAATCCGTAACCGAGGGCCATCCGGACAAGGTGGCCGACGCCATTTCCGACGCCGTCCTCGACGCCATCATGAAAGATGATCCCAACGGCCGGGTGGCCTGCGAGACCCTGGTCACCACCGGTCTGGCATTTGTGGCCGGCGAGATCACCACCGAATGTTACGTGGACATCCCCCAGGTGGCGCGGGACACCATCAAGGAGATCGGCTACCATTCCTCCCAGATGGGGTTCGACTGGCAGACCTGCTCGGTCATCACCAGCATCGATCAGCAGTCGCCGGACATCTCCCAGGGCGTGACGGCGGGGCAGGGGCTCTACAAGGATCAGGGGGCCGGGGACCAGGGGCTGATGTTCGGTTTCGCATCCGACGAGACCCCGGAGCTGATGCCGATGCCCATCATGTACGCCCATAAGCTGACCCGGCGGCTGGCCAAGGTCCGGAAAAACGGCGCCCTGGATTTTCTCCGGCCCGACGGCAAGTCCCAGGTGACCATCGAGTACGAAAACGGCACGCCCATGCGGGTGGACACCGTGGTGGTCTCCTCCCAGCACAAGCCGGACGTCACCTACGAAGAGCTGCGGGAAGCGATCATCAACGAGGTGATCAAAAAGACCATCCCCAGGGAGATGATCGACGGGGACACCAAATATTTCATCAATCCCACCGGCAAGTTCGTCATCGGCGGCCCCATGGGCGACTGCGGGCTGACCGGACGGAAGATCATCGTGGACACCTACGGCGGTCACGGCAGCCACGGCGGCGGGTGCTTTTCCGGCAAAGACCCCTCCAAGGTCGATCGGAGCGCCTCCTATATGGCCCGCCACATCGCCAAAAACCTGGTGGCGGCCGGCGTCGCCAAGAAGTGCGAAGTCCAGGTCGCCTACGCCATCGGCGTGGCCGAGCCCGTGTCGATACTGGTGGAGACCTACGGTACCGGCAAGGTGTCGTCGACCCGAATCCGGGAGATCATCCAGGAGGTTTTCGATCTGCGGCCCAAGGCCATCATCGAATACCTCGATCTGCAACGGCCCATCTATGCGCCCACCTCTTCCTACGGCCATTTCGGACGAAACGAACCCGGATTCTCCTGGGAGAAGACGAATCGAGTGGAGGAAATTCAAAAGCTGCTATAATAATCCACGTTAGAAAACGCAGCCCGATTCAACAGGACCGAAGCCCAGGGGCGTCCCCGAAGACCGCCCTTGGGCGTTTCAGGGAGGAAAACCCATGAAAGACGGAAAATGCCCCAAGTGCGGATCGGACGCCGTCCACTTCGGCGAGGAGGTCTTTCCCAAAATGGGCGCGTCTCAAGCCGTAGAGACATGAACCTTCTCAAAGGGGTCCACGGCATCCGGGGATTGCGGCGATTCGGCGCCATCACCCGGGTGCTCATCCGCCACGGGTACGGGGATCTGGCGGCCCGCCTTTCCAAAAAGAAGGACCGCCAGCCGACGCCGCCCCGTCCGGGGGATTTTCTCCTTCGGGTGGGATTGCCGTCTCCCGAACGGGTCCGGCTGATTCTCGAAGAACTGGGGCCCAGCTTCATCAAGCTGGGCCAGCTCATGAGCGTCCGGGCCGATATGTTTCCCCCCGAATACATCGAAGAACTCCGGAAACTCCAGGATCGGGTTCCGCCCATCCCCTTCGGGGACGTCCGCGGGGCTGTGGAGACCGCGCTGGAGCGTCCCCTGGACGCCATTTTCGCCGAGTTCGACCCCGAGCCCCTGGCGGCGGCGTCCGTGGCCCAGGTCCACCGGGCCGTTCTCTTCGACGGCCAAACGGCGGCCGTCAAGGTGATCCGCCCCGGCATCGTCAAGCGAATCCGGGAAGACATCCGGGTGATGCACTACCTGGCCGAAAAGATCGAAAACCTTTTCGAGATCGGGCAAATCATCGGCATGGTCAACCTGGTCAAGGAGTTCGAGCGGACCATCTTCAAGGAGCTGGACATGTTCATCGAAGCCGGCTCCATCGAAAAATTCCGCCACCATTTCCGGGACAGCGAGGAGATCCACATTCCCGCCGTCTATTGGCCCTACACCACCCGCACCGTGCTGGTCATGGAGTACATCGACGGCATCAAGATGGACAGGGTGGCGGAGATCCGGGCCAACCACATCGACCCTAAAGAGATCGCCCTCATCGGGCTCCGCTCTTTCTCCCGCCAGCTCATGGAATTCGGCTTCTTCCACGCCGACCCCCACCCGGGCAACACCATCGTCAAGTACAACGGGAAAGTAGGATTGGTGGACTTCGGCATCACCGGCTACCTGGAAGAGGCCATGATGATGCGCATCGCCAACCTCTTTCTGGGGTTCGCCGAGCACGACTACGACATGGTCATGGACGTGCTCTGGGACCTGGGGCTGGTGGACGAAGAACGCATGAACGCGGCGGGCGCCGATATCGAGGATTTCCGGGCCGATCTGGTGGAGATCAGCGAGCCTTTCTACGGCCGGTCCCTCCAGACGGTTTCGGTCCGGGACGTCTACGATCAGGTGATGCAGCTCATCCTCAAATACCGGATCAGGCTGCCCCGCAACCTGCTGCTCCTTCTCAAAACCTTCATCCAGACCGAAGGATTGGGGAAGATCCTCGGGTCCGACGCCAGCCTGCTGGAGGTGACCCGACCTTACGCCAAAAAGCTGATCCAGCGGGGATACGAAGCCCGGAAAGTCCTCAACAAACTGGGCCGGGACGCCCGAACCCTGCGGCGCTACATGGAGCGGACCCCCAAATACGTCCACGACATCCTCAAGCAGGCGGCCGACGGCCGGACCCGGGTGGAGATGCGCCACTCGGGCACGGAAGGGTTCGAGAACCGCCTGGACAAGTGGGTCAACCGGATCACGGTCAGCGCCGTCCTGTCGGCCTCGATCCTGGCGGGGGCCCTGATCCTCAACTCCCCGGAAAAAATCATGGTCTTTACCTTCGATTTTTTCGGACTCCAGGTGGTCTCCCTGACGTCGATCCTGGGGGTGTCGGGGTACGTCATCGCCACGGTGCTCGGCGTGTGGCTGATCCTGTCGATTTTCCGCTCCGGCCGGCTGTGACGGGGCCGGTTTAAGAAAACCATTGACATCCTTCGGCTCCGGATACGATAAAGAAGATTTGGCGACGCGGATTTCGACCCGACCACGGATTCAGGATCAGCAATCTCAGACGGAGGAAACATGAGCCAGGAAAGACCTTACAACTTCAACCCCGGGCCCGCCGCCCTGCCGTTGCCGGTGCTCGAAGAGATTCAAGCATCGTTTCTCGATTTTCAGGGGACGGGGATGTCCATCACCGAGGTGAGCCACCGTTCCAAACAGTTCGACGCGGTCATGGACGACGCCGTGGCCCGGACAAAGCGGCTTCTCAATCTGGGCGACGCGTACAGCGTCCTCTTCATGCAAGGGGGGGCCTCCCTCCAGTTCTGCATGGCGCCCATGAATTTTCTGCCGCCGGGCGGATCGGCCGACTACGTCAATACCGGAACCTGGTCCACCAAGGCCATCGAGGAAGTCGGGATCCAGGGGAAAACCGTCAACGTGGTCGCCACGTCCGAGGACAAAGATTTTTCCTACATCCCCAGGAACATCCCCTTTAACGCCGACGCGGCTTACGCCCACATCACCTCCAACAACACCATCAAGGGCACCCAGTGGGATCAATTCCCCGACACGGGATCAGTCCCCCTCATCGCGGACATGTCCTCGGACATCATGAGCCGACCCTTTGACGCCAAACCCTTCGGCCTCATCTACGCCGGCGCCCAGAAGAACATCGGCCCGGCCGGCGTCTGCATGGTCATCGTCCGTCAGGACCTCCTGGACCGGACCCCGGCGGACCTGCCCACCATGCTCAAATACACCACCTTCGCCCAGAAGAACTCCATGTTCAACACGCCGCCCTGTTTCGCCATCTACACGGTTCAACTGGTCCTCGAATGGCTGGAGGAGACCGTGGGCGGGCTGGAAAAGATGGCGGCGATCAACCGGAAAAAAGCGGATGCGCTCTACGGCCTCATCGACGGCGGCGATTTCTACCGCGGAACGGCGGAGAAGGAGAGCCGGTCCCTCATGAACGTCACCTTCCGCCTGCCCTCTGAAGACCTGGAAAAACGGTTCATCGAATCGGCCCTGTCGGCGGGCTTCGGCGGCCTCAAGGGCCACCGCTCCGTGGGCGGCTGCCGGGCCTCCATCTACAACGCCACGGGGATCGAAGCGGTGAAA
>JAABTM010000127.1 GCA_011389855.1 Desulfobacteraceae bacterium | reverse complement strand
GTCCTTGAGGTCTATTAAGCTCGCCATGGCGTAAGGCGACGAGCAGTCCATGCGGATTTTCCCGTCCTTGTCCACGGTCATGAAGGAAAAGGTCGGATCGACGATTGGGTTGACCAGCTCGAGGTCCACGCCGTACTTCTCGGCGATGGGTTCCCAGAAGGCCACGGCGGCCCCGCCCATGGGGTCCACGCCGATCTTGAGCCCGGCGTCCCGGATGGCCGCCATATCGACGACATTTTCCAGGTCCGCCACATAGGGGCCGATGTAATCGGTCTCCCGGGTGGTATCGGCTTTCAACGCCCGTTCATAGGGGATCCGTTTGACGGCTTGGCAATCGTCCGCCAGGATGGCGTTGGCCCGGTCCTCGATCCATTTCGTGGCGTCGCCGCCGGCCGGGCCGCCGTGGGGCGGATTGTATTTGAAGCCGCCGTTGTCCGGCGGGTTGTGGGAAGGGGTGATGACGATGCCGTCGGCCCGTCCTTCGCCGCGGCCCCGGTTGTAGGCGAGGATGGCGTGGGAAAGGACCGGGGTTGGCGTGTACCCCATCCCCGCCTGGATCATCGTTTGGACGCCGTTGCCCGCCAGCGCCTCCAGGGCCGTGGCCAGGCTGGGCTCGGACAGCCCATGAGTGTCCATGCCCATGAAGAGCGGGCCGGTGATCTTGTGTTGCGTCCGGTATTCGCAGATGGCCTGGGTAGTGGCCAGGATGTGGGGTTCGTTGAAGCTGTTTTTAAACGACGATCCCCGGTGGCCCGAGGTGCCGAAGGAGACCCTCTGAGCCGGATCGGCGGGGTCGGGCCGGTGGGTGTAATAAGCGCTGATCAGCCGGGGGATGTTTACCAGTATCGATCGGGGTGCAGGCTTTCCCGCCAGTTCGTGCAGTGCCATTCATGGCCTCCGTTCCGTTATGAGTTCCTGTTAGATATCGACCGCATCCTCGGGCGGCGCCATCATCACGTCGAAATTGTCTTCCCCCACATTTTTCGTCAGCTTATCGATGATTTGCCGGCATCTGGCGGGGGTGTCGCCGGGGCCGGAAACAAAAAACGGCCGGCCGTCTTTCCCGAATTCGAATGTTCGGGGGCAGGCGTCGGGATCGAGATCGCCGAATACCTTCCGGGCGGCCGCATAGTCTTTTTCGCCTTTTTCTTCGCCAGCTTCTTTTGCCGTTTCTTCTCGTCGATTGCCACGCTGATCCTCCTATGAAGGTCTTTGCCGGGTTATCGTCTTTGAATCCAGTCTAAAAAGGCGGCATGGCCCATGTCAACGGGTTATTTGGGAATGCCCTGGCGGGCCGCCTCAGGGTCAACTCCACGTAAAGGGGACGATGATCCGACGTCGCCACCTCTTCCAGCACGTCTGAACTCCCCGGCTTGGCCGCCAGGAGGTCCTGGCTGTAGAAAATGTGATCCAGAGGATTGTCCGACAGGCTCTCGATCCAGTCGGTTTCAGGTGAAAAATCGACCGAGACCAGGCCCGCGCCCGCCGCCATGCCGGCCAGATACGCCAGCCGGCTTTTCCGCCAGGTGTTGAAATCCCCGGCCAGCACCACCGGTCCGCGATGGTCGGCGATGCGGTCGAAAATCTCGCTCAATTGGTCCTTGAAGTCGTCGAGGCCGATCTTAAAATTGATGCCGTGGACATTGATCACCAGCAGCGGCGAATTGCCCGGCCCCAGATCGTACCGGGTGAACAGGGCGGCCTTGGGCGTCCGGGTGATGGGCTCGAACCCGTTGGACAGCATGGCCTGGACCACGTCGGGCCGGGAATGAGAAGCGGTCATTACACCGCAGTACGCGTCGTATTTTTCCTGGAACGTGTTGGGAGAAAAAGCCCAGCCGATGCGCAGGTCTTCATCGAAAAGTGATCGGAACCCGGTTTCCAGACGGGCCTCCTGGAAGGTGATGATGTGGGGTTTTTTTTCCGCCACGATCCGGAGAAAGTCGTCCCGCCAGGGCTTTTCATTGCCTTCCTTGTGGATGTTCCAGTTCAAAATCCGGATGGACGCCCCGTCCATGACCGCTTCGCGGTAGGCGTCCCCGCTGATGGTAAACGCTTTCTCCACCGGGGTGTAGCCGCAGGAAGCGAACAGGAAAAGAAAAACGAAAACAGCCGTATATCCGGCCCGTTGAATGTTCATTAACGCGGTTCCTTATGATTTCGGTTTTAGCTCGGCCCGCAATGGGAAAGGGCAAAAGTTTTCATATAATAACCGCGATGCGGTTTCTGTCAACAATTCCCGGCGCCGTCCGTGGTTTCTTTCTCCGGCGTCAAATACGGCATTGGCTATATTTCCTTGCCCATCGGCCGATGATAGGATAAAAAGATAGATTATGGAGGAGATACCCCGCACATGAAACGAAAAATCCTGCTGATTCCACTGGTGTTCGCGGTGCTGGCCGTCGCCGGCGCCGCGGTCTGGTATTTCTTTTTCCAAAACGACGACGGCCCCCGAAAGGCCCTGACCCTCTACGGCAATGTGGAGATCCGGCAGGTCCAGCTCGCCTTTGAAGTCAGCGAGCGGATCGCTTCGGTCGATGTGGAGGAAGGGGAGCGGGTCACCGCCGGCCAGGTGCTGGCGACATTGGGGACCGACCGGCTCAAACAGCGGATGCGGCGGGCCGAATCCCGGATGGACGCCCAGAAGGAGCAGGTGGCGAAGCTGGAACAGGGAACCCGCCGGGAGGAAATTCAGAAGGCCCGCTCCGCGGTTTCGGCAGTCCAGACCGAAGCCGCCAACGCCCGGCGGACCTACCAGCGACTCCAGCCCCTGGCCGCCGAGGCACTGGCCTCCCGGGACCGGATCGACAACGCGCGCTCTAAAGCCAAAGCGGCCGAGGCCCGGCTCGAATCGGCCGAGGAATCCCTGAATCTGGCCCTGGAAGGACCGCGCAAGGAAACCATCGCCGCGGCCCGGGCCCAACTGCGGGCCCTGGAGGCCGAACTGGACCTGGCCCGTCAAAATCTGGCCGACGCCGAACTCCAGGCGCCCTCCGACGGGGTCATCCGGAACCGGCTGCTGGAGCCGGGGGACATGGCCTCCCCCAGCCGCCCCGCCCTAACCCTGGCGCTCATGGACCCGGTCTGGGTCCGGACCTACATCCCGGAGACCGATCTGGGCCGCATCGCGCCGGGCATGACGGCCGAAGTGACCACCGACTCCTTTCCCGACAAGGTGTACAAAGGGTGGATCGGCTACATCTCCCCCACGGCCGAGTTCACCCCCAAATCGGTGGAGACGCCGGAAATCCGCACCCACCTCGTCTATCAGGTGCGGGTTTATGTCTGCAATTCTCAAAACGAGTTGCGGCTGGGCATGCCCGCCACGGTTCGCATTCCGCTGGGGCAGTCTCCCGGGGAAGGCGGGGCGGTTCCGCCGTGCGATGGGGCGTAAGGGCCGCGGCAAAATGGACGGGGTGGACTGAGTGGACGAAGTGGACGGGGTGGACGGCCCGGAGGCGGCGCTTTCCCTGGAAAATGTTTCCAAGACCTTTCCCCGGGGGGAGGGCCGCGTCGAGGTTCTCAAGGGGATCAGTCTGGAGATCCGGAAGGGCCGGGTCACCGGCCTCATCGGCCCCGACGGCGCCGGCAAGACCACCCTCATGCGGCTGGCGGTCTGCCTGCTGGAACCGGACGACGGAACCCTCACGGTGATGGGCATGGACGCCGCCCGCGAGCCCCTGGCGATCCAGTCGGCGGTCCGGTACATGCCCCAGCAGTTCGGGCTTTACGAGGATCTGTCGGTGCAGGAGAACCTCGACCTGTACGCCGATCTCCAGGGGGTCGCGCCCTCCGACCGGGAGGAGCGGTACGCCGAATTGACCCAAATGACCCGGCTGGGCGACTTCACCGACCGGCTGGCCGGCCGCCTGTCCGGCGGCATGAAGCAAAAACTGGGGCTGGCCTGCACCCTGGTGCGGCCCCCGGAGCTGCTCATCCTGGACGAGCCCACCGTGGGGGTGGACCCGGTCTCCCGGCGGGAACTGTGGTCCATCGTCTCCCGGCTGGTGGAAGAAGAAGGGATGAGCGTGCTGCTGAGCACGGCCTACCTGGACGAGGCGGAAAAATGCGACGAGGTGATCCTCCTCCACGAGGGGGAGATCCTGGGTCAGGGCCCGCCCGGCGACTTTACAAAGGAGCAGGAAGGCCGGGCCTACTGGGTGAAGCCGCCGGCGGAAAAGAAACGGGACGTTCAATGGCGGCTCTCCCGCCGGGACGGGGTGGTGGACGCCGTCATCCAGGGCGACGGGGTCCGGGTGGTGATGGGTCATGACGAGGAACCGGACCGGGATGCACTGCTGCAAGACGGCGAGGATTTCGAATTCGAGCCGGTGGATCCCCGGTTCGAGGACAGCTATGTGGCCATCCTCCAAAGCCGGCGGGACGAGGACGCCAAGGACATGGCCGCCGAGGCTGCCCCCCAACGGAGCGACGCATCCGAACGGACAAACGTCGATAAGTCCGGCGGCGAGTCGCCCGGCGAGTCGCCCGGCGGCGGGCCGCCTATCGATGTGGAAAATGTCCGCCGCCGGTTCGGGGATTTCTATGCGGTCAAGGACGTGTCCTTCTCGGTGGACCACGGCGAGGTCTTCGGCCTCCTGGGGGCCAACGGCGCGGGCAAGACCACCACGTTCCGGATGCTCTGCGGCCTGCTGCCGGCCAGCGGGGGCAAACTGAGGGTGGCGGGGCTCGACCTGCGCCGGGCCGCGGCAAAGGCCCGGGCCCGCATCGGCTACATGTCCCAGAAGTTTTCCCTCTACGGCAACCTGAGCGTCATGGAAAACCTCAAATTTTTCAGCAGCGCCTACAACCTGAAAGGAAAGCAGCGGCGGGACCGGATCGACTGGGCACTGGAGGGCTTCGACCTCAAAAAGCGGGCCGAGGCAGAAAGCGGTCAGCTCCCCCTGGGGTACAAACAACGGCTGGCCCTGGCCTGCGCCCTCATGCACGAACCGGAGATCCTTTTCCTGGACGAACCCACCTCCGGCGTCGATCCCATGGCCCGCCGGGAATTCTGGGACGTGATCAACGCCCTGGCCGGCGCCGGGGTTACGGTGCTGGTCACCACCCATTTCATGGAAGAAGCCGAATACTGCGACCGGCTGGCCATCATGGTGGCCGGCGAAATCCTGGCCCTGGGCGCCCCGGCGGAGATCAAGGCCCGGGCCGGGAACTCGAAGGACGAGCCGGCGGCATCCATGGAGGAGGCGTTTATTGCGTTGATTGAGGACAGTTCCGCCTAATCCGACGCCTGGGATTAAAATCCCAGGCTGAATCCTTAAAACCGGCTGAAAGCCGGTTCTGGCTGTCGATATATTCGGGAACCATTGCAGCGGCAACCGGCTTTGAGCCGGTTTGGGATAATTGAGCCTGGGATTTCAATCCAAGGCGGCACTGCCGGGCGGGACCATTTTGACAAAAGCGCCGTCCGTCAAATTGCCACTGGTTTCGATAAGGAAAGCAGATGAAACAACAATCCGCCCCCGGCGGCTTCCGCCGCCTTCGGGGCCTGGTCCGAAAAGAATTCTACCAGATCGTCCGGGACCCCAGCGCCATCGCCATCGCTTTCCTGATGCCGGTGGGGCTGCTGATTCTCTTCGGCTACGGGGTGTCCCTGGACGCAAAACACGTGCCCATCGCCATCGTGGTGGAGACGCCGGACGCCGCCGCGGCCGACCTGACCCGATCTTTCGAAATGACCGACTATTTCGACCCGGTCCGGATGCCGAACATGCCGGCGGCTGCGGACGCCCTCACCCGCCACCGGGTGGACGCCATCCTCCATCTCCAGGGGAATTTCGCTTCCCGCCTGCACGAAAAGGAAGGCGCGCCCATCGGCGTGGTCATCAACGGCGTGGACGCCAACACGGCCCGGCTGATTTCGGGCTATATCGAAGGGATCTGGCTCAAATGGCTCGGAGACCGGGCCCGGTCCGAAGGGTTCGAATTGTCCATGCCGGTGGATCTGCGCCACCGGATTTGGTTCAACGCCGAGGTCCGGAGCCGGAATTTCCTGGTGCCCGGCCTCATCGCCGTGATCATGACGCTGATCGGCGCCCTGCTCACGGCCATGGTCATGGCCCGGGAATGGGAACGGGGCACCATGGAGGCCCTGCTGGTGACGCCGGTGACCATGCGGGAGATCATCCTGGGGAAACTGATCCCCTATTTCATCCTGGGCATGGGCGGCATGGCGCTTTCGGTGGCCATGGCCCTGTGGGTCTTCGACGTGCCTCTTCGGGGCTCCATTTGGATGCTCACCGCCACGTCGGCCCTTTTCCTGCTGGCGGCCCTGGGCATGGGGTTGTTGATTTCCATCGCCGCCAAAAACCAGTTCGTGGCCGGGCAGACCGCCATCGTGGTCACCTTCCTGCCGGCTTTTCTGCTGTCGGGGTTTCTGTTCGACATCGGCTCCATGCCAGAAGCCGTCCAGTTCATCACCCACATCGTGGCGGCCCGGTATTTCGTGGCCATCCTCCAGACGGTGTTTCTGGCCGGCGACATCCCGTCGGTCATCCTGCCCAACGCCGCCGCCCTGGTCCTCATGGCGGCGATTTTCCTGGGCCTGAGCCGCAAAAAAGCACGCAAACGGCTGGAATGATGGGCGGGTTGATGATATGCTTGAAGGTTAAAACGACATCCATCGCGCTGTTGGATTTCCCGACGGGCGCGGCAACGACATGTGAGACATCCATATGAGACAGCGCGCCACCATTTTTTTCGCGGCTCTTGCTTCTATCGCCCTCATCGCCGGGACGGGGCCCGACCGGGTTTTTCCGGCGGCTTCCGAGCCCGCCCCAAGGTCCCGAATCCTCTCCATGGAAGACGCCATTGTCGCGGGCCTCCGACGGAACCTGAACCTGGAGATCGCCCGGCTGTCCGTGCCGTCCGAAAGACAGGGAGTGGCCGAAAGCCGGTCGGCCTTCGATCCGGTTTTCGAGGGAAGCCTGTCTGCGGAAGAGGAAAAATACCCCACCGGATCGGTCATGTACGACGACGCCTACCGCCGCACCGAGCGGACCGAGGCCCGGGCCGGCGTCGGCAAACGGTTCGATTTCGGGCTGGAATCCCGCTTTTCGGCCCGGGGAAGCCGGACTGAATCCAATTCCCTGGCCAACTCCCTCGATCCGCAGTACCGCCAGGTCTTCGTCCTGGAACTGACCCAGCCGCTGCTCAGGGGATTCGGACGCGATCCCAACACCAGCGACATCCGGATATCCCAAAACCGCGTCCGGGAGGCGGCCCTGGCCACCCTCCATCAGGCCCGCGGCCTCTCCGGGGCCATCGAATCGGCCTATTTCGATCTCGTTCAGGCCCAAACGATCCTGGATCTGCGCATCGAATTCCGGGATCTGGCCCGCCAACTGGCCGAGGGCAACGCCAAGCGGCAACGGGCCGGGATGATCCCCATCACCCAGGTCCGGGAATCGAAAACCGCCGTCCTCGACCGGGACGAACAGGTGCTCCTGGCCCGGCAGGGGGTGGAAACCGCCGCCAACCGCCTCAAGGACCTCATGGAGATCCGAAGCGGCGCCACCCCGGCCGCGTCGCCCCTGCCGGCGGTCCACCGGGCTTTTCCCGAAATCCGGGAAGCCCTGGTCACGGCTTTCAAAGAGCGGGCCGACCTCCGGCGGCTCCATGTGGCCCTGGAGAGCCGGAACATCCGGCTGGCGTTTTTGAAAAACCAGCGACTGCCCCGCCTCGACCTCACGGCCACCCTGGGACTCAACGGTTTGACCGGCGACGACCAGGCGGTGCAGCTTTTCGGCAAAACCGAAACGAGCCCGCTCGAAGGGGACTGGGACGACCATCTGGAGCGGGCCCTGGAAGGGGACGGCCACCACTGGGCCGTGGGCTTGCAGTTTTCCTACCCCCTCGGCAACCGGGCCGCGGACGCCCGGTACCAGCGGGGCCAACTCAAGAAGCGGCAGGTGATCTACAGCGTGAAGCGGCTGGAGGGGACCATCGAAACGGATATCCGCAACGCCCTGGTCCAGGTGGAGCGGAGCCGCCAGCGGGTGGAGACCGCCGACCGGTTCGCCGATCTGGCGTGGGAGACGTTGCAGGGGGAAATGAAGCGCCTCTCCCGGGGCCTCTCGGACACCTTCCGCATCCTCGACCAGCAGGAAGACCTCATCGCGGCCCGGATCCGCACGGTGCGGGCCGCCGTCGATTTCCACAAGGGGCTGGCGTGGCTTTACAGGGCTATGGGGACAAACCTGCGGCGGTACGGGATCATGGCGGAAATCGAGGCCGATTGACGGGTTGACGCGCGACCCGCCGGCGTGAAGGAAAACGGATGCTGAACCGAATCATCGCCCTGACCATCAAGGAGATCCTCTCCCTTCTCAAGGACAAGAAAAGCCGGTTCACCATCGTAATCCCGCCCCTCGTCCAGCTTCTGGTCTTCGGGTACGCCGCCACCTACGACCTCAACGACGTCCCCTTCGCGGTCTACGACGAGGACCGGAGCGCGGCCTCCCGGGACCTGATCGCCCGGTTCTCCGGCTCCCCCAATTTCACCCTGACGGAGCGGATCGACCACCAGGGCGAAATCGCCGATCTCGTGGACCGGAAAGCGGTACTCCTGGTGGTCCACATCGGCCCCGATTTCAGCCGGAACCTGCTGACGGGCGGCGGCGCCCAGCTCCAGGCCATCCTGGACGGCCGCAACTCCAACACCGCCATGATCGCCCTCAACTATGTGCGCGACATCGTCACCCGGTTCAACGAAGACTGGCTGGCGAAAACCGGGGGCCGGACCCCGCCGGCCCGGCTGAACATCCGGGCCTGGTACAACGCCAACCTGGAGAGCCGGTGGTACATCGTCCCCGGCATCGCGGGCTTGCTGACTTTGGTGGTCACCATGCTGGTGACGGCCCTCTCCGTGGCCCGGGAGCGGGAACAGGGCACCTTCGACCAGCTTTTGGTCACTCCCCTGCGGCCGGTGGAGATCCTGGTGGGCAAGGCCCTCCCCGGCTTAATCATCGGCCTGGCCGAAGCCACCATCATCATCCTCATCGCTGTATTCTGGTTCGAAGTCCCGCTGCGGGGCAGCCTGGCGGCGCTTTACATCGGTTTATTTTTGTTCCTGATGTCGGCCATCGGGGTGGGGCTGATGATCTCGTCTTTGTCCGTGACCCAGCAGCAGGGCCTGCTGGGGGCGTTCCTGTTCCTGGTGCCGGCGGTCATCCTGTCGGGGTTCACCACCCCCATCGCCAACATGCCGTTGGTGGTCCAGAAGCTGACCCTGCTCAACCCCATGCGGTATTTCATGGTCGTGCTGCGGGGCGTCTTTCTGGAAAAGGCGCCGTGGTCGTTGATGGTGTCGCAGTATTGGCCCATGGCGCTTATTGGGTTGGCGACGTTGACGGCTGCGGCGTGGTTGTTTCGGCATCGGATTGATTGAAGATTATGGGAAAAGTATTTTCGGAAATAGACGATTCCCAGATTGGCTCCTGCAACAGGAGTAAACAGAGAAAGGAACAGGAGGTGGGCGTATGCACCCTGATATGCTCTAAAACCATTGAATAATGTAGCGCTACAATTATACGAAGTTGAATTTCGATTGAACCCATATCAACTTTGACGCGGGCTTTGCCCGACGAATAAGGCATTAAAGGTTAAAATTTTCTTAGTAGTAGTGGAGGACTACACCGATGATCAATGAAAATGCTGGGTACCGGCTTGATGAAGGATTGTTGATTAAAAAAATCCGCCAGCTCCCGCCGGACAAGGTATCAGAAGTTTATGATTTCGTAGAATTTTTAAATCAAAAAGAACAGGATCTGGCGTACATTCGCGCCGCAAAAAAACTGGCGGAACCTTCCTTCGCCGACATTTGGAACAACACGGAAGACGACGTTTATGACCAGCTTTAATTTTGGCGATATTGTCCTCGTCCCTTTCCCTTTTACGGATCAAACCGCTTCAAAAAAGCGGCCCGCCGCCGTCGTCAGTTCATCCGACTATAATCGCCAGAGACCAGACATCGTCATCATGGCGGTGACCAGTCAAAAGGGATCAGCGGCGTATTTCGGGGATGTGGCCATCCGTCATTGGCAGGATGCAGGATTACTGAACCCCTCGGTCATCAAACCCATATTCACCACAATCGAAAAAAGGCTCGTCATCAGAACGCTTGGGACCCTCGAAGAGACGGATCAGTCATCTCTTTTGAACGCCATCCGGGCCATCTTGTGCGAGTAATCCTCACGCCATCCCCACATTGCATCCTAAATCAACATTGCCGGTTCACCCGCGGAGGCCGATTTGAACAGTGCCGGCACCATGAAAAAGACGACCAGAGCAAGAAAAATGATACCGTCCCTGCGACGCCTAAGAACTATTTTTTTCCCAATAAACCCGCCACCGCCCCTTTCCCATTCTTCTCAGCCCAATCCTTAGCTGTTAAATCATCTTTGTCCCGCAACGACCGGTCGGCCCCGCTCTGGACCAGCACCCGCGCCACATCCACGTGCCCCTTGGACGCCGCGATCATCAAGGCGGTGTAACCGTCCTTGTCCTGGACGTTGATCTCGGCGCCCCGGTCCAGCAACAGGCCGGTAATCTCCGGCTGGTTGTGGAACGCCGCCGCCATCAGGGGCGTAGCGCCTTCAGACGTCTTGATGTTGGGGTCCTGGCCGGCCTCCAGCAGGGATCGGACGCTTTTCACGTCGCCGGTTTTCAGGGCCTTGTAGAAGCTGTTGCGCCGGGGCATCTTATGGATGGCCCAGGCCGTACGGGGGAGGGTGGGGGCGGCGGCGATGTTGGGGGTCACATCGACCTTGAGGTTCATGGCCTTCGCTTGCGCTATCATCGCATGGAGCTGGGCGAAGGTCTCCTTGGTCAGGGAGACCTGGGTCATCAACGGTTCCGGGGAGCGTTGGCGGTTCCCCTGTGATTCGGCCGCGGAGGCCTCCCTTTCCCGCACCATCGTTCCAATGCCCGCGGCCAGGGTCTCTTTGATGGATTCCAGCCCGTCCTGGAAGGCCGACAACTGGACCACCACCCGGTTAACGGGGTCGCCGGCGTCCGTGCCCCGGAAAAGCTGGTTCTTCTTGAACGTCTTTTTGATTTCCTCCCAGCGGGCCCGCTCGGCCTCGTCCATCCAGCCCACGAGTTCCTTGAACTTGAGGAAATTGGCCTCGGCGCCGGTGGTCAGGGTTTGGGATTCGTTTTCATAGTGGGAGAGGATCAGGGTCTTCAATTCGGCGTCGTTCATCACGGGCAGAACCTTCTCCGCCAGCCGGTTCATGTTCCGGTAGGACCCCTGCAACCGGAAGGGCGGCTCGGTCCGGTATTCGTCGGCCTGGGCCGCCGAGTAGATGTACTGTTCGTTAACCTTGAGGATCACGTCCCGGACGACCATCAGCTTTTGCATCACCGACACCATCTCGTCGATCTCTTCCCGGCCGTAGTTGCCGGAAAATTCCACGCCCTCTCCGGAACCGGTTTCGGCGATGCGGATGACGCCGTAGACGTCCGCCTGGCTGCGGCTGGAGAGGGTGTTGAGCACCGGGTTGGAGGTGAGGCAGTTTTCCAGGTAACTCATCTTGAAGTCTTCGGCGCTGTCGCCGATGATGTCGCCCAGGTTGTAGGTGTCGGCCCGGTTGGCCAGCATGTCGGGGATCCGGAATTTCTCGCCGCTTTCGGTGTAGGGGTTGCCGGCCATGACCACCACCACCTTTTTGCCTCGCAGGTCGTAGGTCCGGCTCCGGCCCCGGTAGACGCCCTCGATCTTCCGCTGGGCGTCGCACAACGAGATGAACTTCTGCAGCAACTCCGGGTTGCAGTGCTGAATGTCGTCTAGGTAGAGCATCACATTGTCGCCCATCTCCAGGGCCAGGTTGAGCTTTTCGATCTCCTCCCGGGCCGAGGCGAAGGGGGCTTCGGTCGGATCGAGGGACGTGACCCGGTGGCCGATGGCCGGTCCGTTGATCTTCATGAAGATGATGCCCAGCCGGTTGGCCATGTACTCCATGAGGGTGGTCTTGCCGTAGCCCGGCGGCGAAATGAGCAGCAGCAGCCCCATGAGGTCGGTCCGCTTGCCCTCGCCGGCCACGCCGATCTGCTTGGCCAGGTTGTCGCCGATGAGCGGCAGGTAGACCTTGTTGATGAGCCGGTTCCGGACGAATGAACTCAAAATCCGAGGCTTGAATTCGTCCAGCCGCATCTCCCCGCGCTTTTCGTCGGTAAGCCGTTTTTTGAGGGCCTGGCGCCGGTTGAACAGCGGCGCGGTGACGGTTTCGTGGCGTTCCAGCTTTTCCATGAAGCCCAGGTAGTCGAGCCGGTAGACGCCGTTCCGGATAACGGTGTGGTCGCCCGCCATGCCGTCGAGGTCGGCGGTCAGGGGCACGTCGATCACATCCTGCTTTGGCGCATCCCCAAGAAACGCCAGCACGGCGGCCTCGTCCACATAGTCCACCCAGTCCACGCCGTCCACCTCGTCCATCGCTTCGGAATACCCCCGAACCCAGTCGCGCACCAGCTCGTAGTCGGCCGCCGGCGTCGATTCGATCCGTTCCCGGGCTGCGGCCAGCCGCTCGTCGTACCGCTTTTCCCGCAGGTGCTTCTCGAAGCCCGTAACCAGATCGAAGGCCTCCCGACTGATGGCGAAGTGGTCGTCGCCGGTCAGTTCGTCGAAGAGATACCGGGCGGCCCGGGGCGACAGGTCTTCCGGGAACAGGCCCGAGGTCCGGGCGAAGCCGGCGATGCGGGTTTCGAGGTCGGCGATGTACCGGTCCTGGCGCTCCTGGCCCGTAAACAGCGTCTTGAGAGTCCCGAAGGCGGTGAGCTTGTGGCTGATCGCCGCCTTGGCGTCGGCGTCGTCGAAGCATTCCCAGAAGACCCGGGCCAGGGCCCGGACCCGTGGGTGATAGCGAAGCAGGCCGATGGCCGTGTGGGTCGTGTAAAGGGCGGACAGCAGGCGGGCGCCGTCCTGGTCGTGGAGCCCCTTGGTGTAGCCTTCGGTGTACCGGGGCCCCATGAACCCCTGGACCAGGCCCAACCAGTCGGCGTCTTCAAAGCCCGCCAGGGTCTCGGGATGGGGGTCGCGCCGGGCCTCGATCTCTTCCAGCATTTTGAACGCCAGATACTCCCCCCGATACACCGTCTCGTTTTCCGACGGCACGGCCATCTCCCAGACGGGTCGGGTTTCGTTGAAGGCCGGGTCGTCGATCCGCTCGAAGAAATCGGTGCCGGTGAGGTGAAACCACTGGTCCCCGTCCCGCGCCACCACGGTGAGGTCCAGGGCCTGTACATTAACCGTGAACCGATGCTCGCCCATCTTGATGATGTTGGCGCCGTCCTCGAACAGCTCCTGGCGGTCCTTGAGCTGGCGGACGGCGTCCTCGCGCACCGTTTTCAACCGGGACTGGATGTCGTCGGCCTTGACCGTGTCGTC
>JAABTM010000126.1 GCA_011389855.1 Desulfobacteraceae bacterium | reverse complement strand
ACGTCCGGCGGAGTGAGGATGGCCGAGCCCACGAAGAAAAGCAGGAGGGCGTATTTTCGGTTTTTCTTGAGAAAATCCACGGAAACCAGGCCCAGACGGGCCATGAAGGTGAGGACCAGGGGCAGTTCAAAGGCGATGCCGAAGGCCAGGAGGAGCTTGGCGGCGAAGCTCAGGTACTCCTTCATGGAGGGCAGCGGCTGGATGGTGTCGCTGGCGAACCCCAGGAAAAACTTGAACCCCCAGGGAAAGACGATGAAATACCCGAACAGGGCCCCGCCCAGGAAGAAAAAGGTGGAGAGGATCACGATGGGGATCATCAACTTTTTTTCTTTCTGGTAAAGCCCCGGCGCCACGAACATCCAGAACTGGTAGAAGATGACCGGGGCCGCCAGTCCGATGCCGGCCAGCAACGCCACCTTTAAATAGGTAAAGAACGCCTCGGGCAAGCCGGTGAAGACCATTTTGTTCCCGGCGCCCATGGCGGAAATCAGGGGTTGGGCCAGCACCTGGAAGAGCTGCTCCTTGAAAAAATAACAGATCACGAAGCCGACGCCCACGGCGTAGAAGGCCCGGATCAGCCGGGTCCGCAGTTCGTCCAGATGGGCCATGAACGGCATTTTGTCTTCTTCAGCGGTCATCGGCGGGCCTTTTTTCCGGCTCGGGCGGGGCGTCGGGGGTTTCGGTGGTATCGGCTTCCGGGGCCGCCTCGGCGGAGGGGGCTGTTTCCGGGGGAATTTCCGCGTCGGCCGCGGATGGCTTTTTCACGTCCACGGGATCGGACGCGGTGGCGTCGTCGAATTTTTTCCGGACGTCGTCGTTCATCTCGTCGAAGGTCTTCCGCACCTCGGAGAGCTGGGAGTCGATCTCCATGGTCTCTTTGAACTCATTGGTGGCGCGCTTGAACTCCCCCATGGCCCGGCCCAGGGATTTAGCCAGGTCGGGGAGCTTTTTGGGGCCGATGACGATCAGCGCCACCGCCAGGATGAGCAAAATTTCGGGCATGCCCATGCCAAACATATCGGTCTCCTATTCGATCCGGTTGACGGTCTGTTCAAAACCGTTTGTTTCTATGGAATTTTGCCTCGGGATGTCAAGGGGAATCAACTTTGGCGGCGACGTCCATGATCAGTCCCCTTCGGGTTTCAACACCAGAACGAAGAGGTCTCCGTCGTGGCGCATGTGGCCGGCGGCGATCTCGGCATAGGGGCCGGACCCCCAGAAGAGGTCGGCCCGGCCCGGTCCCTTGATGGCGCCGCCCGTGTCCTGGGTCAGGACGAACCGGGAGAACTCGCGCCATTCCACGATCCGGCCGTCGCCGTCCACAAGGGGCTTTTCGGTGCGGATAAAGGCCAGGGCCGACAGGGGAAGGATGGACCGGTCCACGGCGATGGACCGGCCGGGCGTCAGCCGGACGTTGAGGGCGCCGTAGGGGCCGTCCTCCTCCACGCTGAAAAAGACGTAGGAGGGGTTGTGGTTGAGGATCCGGCGAACCTCTTCCGGGTGTTTCCCGAGATACGCCTTGATGGCCTGCATGGACATTTCTTCCAGGGAGACTTTGTCATCGTCGATGAGCAGCTGACCGATGGAGCGGTAGGGCCGGCCGTTTTTGGCGTTGTAGTGGACGTTGATCACCTCGCCGGAGGTCAGGGCGATCTTGCCCGACCCCTGGATGTGGAGGAAAAACAGATCGACCCGGTTGTCCACCCAGGCCAGCGCGTCGGCTTTCCCCACCACGGCGCCGCCCTCCATGATCGCCTCCCGGTCGGGGTAGGGGACGAAGGTGTTGCCCGAGACCCGGCCGATGATCCGCTCCCCCTCGTATTTGTCGGAAAACTGGCCCAGATCCACCACCGCCAGATCCCCGGGCCGGCCGTAGACCGGGTATCGGTAGGGCCCCTCCGGGATCCGGCTGCCCTTCAGCAACGGCTCGAAATACCCGGTGAAAAGGATCCGGCCGGTGGTCTCCCGGCCCGCGGACCGGTAGACCCGGTAGTGGTCCCGGATAAACCGGTCGATCTCGCCCATGGCCGGTTTCCGGGCGATGAAGGCCAGGAGCCGCTCCATGGACCGGATCATGTGGGATGCGGGGTAGTCGTCGTCGCCGAACCGGAAGGTGCGGTCCGCCGGAACCCGCTGGAGGTAGGCCAGGCTCTGGCGAACCGCCTCGGACAATCCGTCCAGGAACATGTCGTCGGTGAACCGGGGCAGGTCCGCCTCGGCGACCCGGAAGACGGGCCCCTGGACGGGCGGCTTTTCGGGGCCGGGGCAGCCGGTCGGCAGCGCCAGAAGTCCCATCAGCGCGACGATCCAGAACCGCCGCCTCATGAGAGGTCGCCTTCGTCTTCGGAGACTGGCCTGATATCGGGGCGGATCCATGCGCCGCTCTTGCCCCCGGATTTTTTCATGAGCCGGATGTCGGAGATGGCCATGGATCGGTCCGATGCCTTGCACATGTCGTAGATGGTCAAAGCCGCCACCGTGACCGCGGTCAGGGCCTCCATTTCCACCCCGGTCTGCCCGGTGATGCGCACCGCCGCCCGGATGTCGATGGCCGGCGCCTCCGTGTCGGGGATGAAATCGACCTGGACATGGGTGAGGTTGAGGGGATGGCACATGGGGATGAGGTCCGCCGTCCGTTTGGCGGCCATGACCCCGGCGATGCGGGCCGTCTCCAGGACGTTGCCCTTCCGGACGCCATGGTTCAGAATCTTTTCCAGGGTTTGGGCCGTCATGGCGATCCGGCCCCCGGCCAGGGCCTGGCGCCGGGTGGGGTGTTTTTCCGATACGTCCACCATTCGGACGTGGCCTTTGTCGTCGATGTGAGTGAAGTCCGACATGCGGTTCTGATCCTCCAGAAAAATAAGTTGTAAGACGGAAATCTACCACATGCGGCGGGTTCCATCAATGTTAAAAAAGAGAGGGACAGAGGGACAGAGGGACAGAGGGACAGAGGGACAGAGGGACAGAGGGACAGAGGGACAGAGGGACAGAGGGTGGCGGGACGGGGGCGTGTCCCGCCGGGGATGGGCGTCGGGCGCGTGGGGATGGAACGGCGGCGCGGGAGGTCAGATCTCGGATTCGATTTTTTCGGTGAGGTACCGGACCTGTTTTTTGAGGGCGTCGTCGGCTTTGAGCCCTTTTTCCACGGTCCCGACGGATCGGTAGACCGTGGCGTGGTAGCGGTTGAAGCTCTTGCCGATGGCCTGGAGGGTGTGGCCGGTCATCCGCCGGGCCAGGTAGATGGCGATGTGGCGGGGCCGGGCGATGGCCTGCTTGCGGGATTTGGAGACGATGTCCGCCACCGAGATGCTGAAGTGCTTGCAGACGGTCTCTTTGATGAGGTCCAGGGTGACGGCCTTCTTGGCCCGGGCGATGTTCTGGGCGACGTCCCGGGCCAGGTTCAGGTCGATGGGCTTTCCCAGGAGGGAGGACTTGGCGGTGACGCCGATGAGGCCGCTTTCAAGCTGGCGGACGTTTTCGCACAGCTCCCCGGCCAGAAACTCCATGACCTCGCCGGGCAGCGCGTGGCCGTACTCCCGGGCCTTCCGCCGGAGGATTTTGACCCGGGTCTGGAAATCGGGCGGCTGGATCGTGGGGATGAGGCCGCAGGCCAGCCGGGACCGGAGCTGGTCGTTGATCTTGGGGATGTCCGATGGCAGGTGGCAGCTGGAAAAGATGATCTTTTTCTCCGCATCCATGAGGTAGTCCAGGGCCAGGGCCAGTTCGATCTGGGTCCGGTCTTTGCCCGTGAGGAAATGGATGTCCTCCAGGATGAGGGTGTCGCACCGGGTCCGGTATTTTTCCTTGAATTTGTCTATGGCGTCGTTTCTAAAGGCGTTGACCATTTCGTTGGTGAAGTCTTCGGCCGTGATGTAGTAGACGCTCTCGTTGGGGCATTTGTCCAGGATGTGGTGGCCGACGGCCTGGGAAAGGTGACTTTTGCCCAGCCCGGTTTCCGATAGCAGGAACAGGGCGTTTTGCTGCATGGACTGCTGGGTGGCCAGGGAGAGGGCCGCCGAATAGGCGAAGTCGTTGTTGCCGGCCACCACGAAGTTGTCAAAGGTAAAATTACGGCGCAACCGCCGGCCGGTAGACGGCGGCACATGGATGTTGGGCAGGGTCAGCTGACGGTCGTTGATCGGGTCCTGGGGGGGCGCCGGTTTCCTGTTCGACACCTGGAACGCGATGTCGAACGGCTTTCCGGCGGCCTCCTGGAATGCGGCGTCGATGAGGCTGAGATAATGATCGCTGACCCGTTTTTTGGAAAAGGAGTTGGGGCAGGTCAGGACCACCTGATCCCCTCCGTTTTCCTCGAACGCCAGGGGTTCGATCCACATACGGTAGCTGTGACTCGGAATCTGCGTCTTGATGGTCGCTTTTGCTTTGTCCCAGATGTCTTCCATGGCTGTTAGCCGTCTCTCGTTTAAGTGATGATTTCAATTGGGCCCATGGGCGGAAAATAAAACAGCGGATCACAAATTTGCAGTGACCGACAGGGCGGCCGGTCGGCGATACAAACAGCGGTTTCGGTCTGTCCGAATTTATCGACCGTTTGAAAGAGGTTTATTGCATTACGGATTTTTCGTCAAACCGAAAGAACACGGTTTAAAAACCGATACGATGAAAATGGATGGCTTTTCGTATCTTTCTGATAATGTGTTAAATTCTTGAGGCCCATCAGCCAACCGCCCCGAAACTGAGCCTTTTTTCCTTCGCCAGGGTTATCCAAGCATATTAAGCATCTCCAGACTTCTCAGAAAAAAATGAACAATGGGATTACGCCCCATTTCTCCTTTTTTCATTGAAATTCTTTCAAATTTGAAAATTCAGAACTAAAGACCGGGGTTCGGCCCTTTGCTGTCGGAAAGCGGCCTGCTTTTGCACACATTCCGAACAAAAAATCATCGAATTCATAACGATTTAAAATAAATGATCATAATTTGAACAATACGGACATATCGAGGCCGTTTTCAACTTGCGTTTTCAAAAAGCGGGAGGTCGGCCCATGGCAAACAGGGGGTTATCTGAAGAAAATCTTTATCTGTTGAGGCGAGAGCGTGGCCATAATCCACGATTTCGGGCGATAAACAACGCAAGTGTCCGAAGCGAACCGCCTTTCGGGTTTTTGGGGCGGATCATCGGTTTTCAGCGAATTCCTATCGCTGATGGTCGTCGCGAATGGCCTGGGCAAAATAGCCCCGGCGATCCCCGATCAGGGATCGCCGGGGCGGCGAAGCGGTTTCTAAAAGGGATGGGTTATCACTTCAATGCTTTCAATCTGGTGAAATACTCCCGGGTGGTTTGGAAGATGACCGGACTCAGCACCAGGAGCGCGATGAGGTTGGGCACGATCATCAGCCCGTTCATCATGTCCGAGAAGGTCCAGACGAAGTCCAGCTTCACCACCGCGCCGATGAAGATGACGACCACGTAGATCAGCCGGTAGGGCATGACGCCCTTCAATCCGAAGATATACTCGAAACAGACCTGGCCGTAGTAGCTCCAGGCCAGCATGGTGGAAAAAGCGAAGATGATGAGGCCGAAGCCCACCACGAAGTCGCCGAGTCCGGGCATCCCGAGGTTGAAGGCTTTCTGGGAGAGTTCGGCGCCGGTGATGCCGCTGTCCCAGGCGCCGGTCATGATGATGAGCAGCGCGGTGAGGGAGCAGACGCAGATGGTGTCGATGAAGGTGCCCAGCATGCCGATGATGCCCTGCTTGACCGGATCTTTCGTCCGGGCCGCTGCATGGGCGATGGGAGCGGAACCGAGGCCGGCTTCGTTGGAGAAGACGCCCCGGGCCACGCCGAAGCGCATGGCCTGGGCCACGGCGGCGCCGGCGAATCCGCCGGTGGCGGCCGTGCCGGTGAAGGCGTCGGAGAAGATCAGGACGATGGCGGGGATCAGCTTTTCGATGTTGAGCACGATGATGAGCAATGCGCCGGCCACGTAGACGATGGCCATGAACGGCACCAGCCGCTCGGTGACCTCGGCGATCCGTTTGATGCCGCCGATGATGACGGCGAAGACCAGCACCGCCAGGACGGCGCCCGTGAGCCAGTAGGGGATGGCGAAGGCCCGTTCCACGGCCCGGGCCACGGAGTTGGACTGGACCATGTTCCCGATGCCGAAGGCGGCGATGGCGGCGAAGATGGCAAACAGCATCCCGAGCCACTGCCAGTTTTTCCCCATGCCGTTTTTAATATAGTACATGGGGCCGCCCACATAGGAGCCGTCCGGCATGGTCTCCCGGTATTTGACCGCCAGCACGGCCTCGCCGAACTTGGTGGCCATGCCGAAAACGGCCGTGATCCACATCCAGAAGATCGCGCCGGGGCCGCCCAGAAAGATGGCGGTGGCCACGCCGGCGATGTTGCCGGTGCCGATGGTGGCCGACAGGGCCGTCATCAGGGCCTGGAAGGGCGTGATGTCGCCGTCTCCCTCCTGGGTGGCCTTGTCCCGGCCCTGGAGCAGCAGTTTAAAGGCGTACCCGATTTTCCGGACGGTCTGCCATTTCAGCCCGAAGGTCAGAAAAATCCCGGTGCCGACCAGCAGGATGAGCATATAGGGTCCCCACACGAACCCGCTGATGGCGCTGACGATTGACATGAGTGCTTCCATTTTCACCTCCTAATATTAAGTTAATCCAAAGGGTGCATAGTCGGATGCACCGGCTTCCGGCTAAAAGCTAAAGGCAGTATCGTTTTCACCCTATCATGTCAAGGGCATTCCTGAAACACTTTGGAATATAAAGGGTTGAGATAACAGGGCGGATGGGGTGGAACCCGGTGGATCTCGGAAGCCGTCGATCATCCGTTCCCCGGCCCAATCATAGAATTGTTATTACTTGACAATGAGAAAAGAGTGGGTTGTTTGAATAAAATGTGGATGCGGGCGGACGCGTGGGAACGGCCTATGGCGTTTACGACGAAGCGGCCGCCGTTATCCGTCAGTGGTCATAAGAAGTACTTCCACTCCGGCTCCGGCGCCCGGATAAGTTGTTTCCGCCGTTCGGCGCAAACGATGCAGCCGCACCCGTTGGTTAAAGGATGCTTTCCTTTCTTCACCGCCAAAGCCATGGAGGCGTCGATCATCTCGACGATCATCCGAAGTTCTTCTTTACGCGCCGCTTCGGCTTCTTCCCCGGCCTTCATAGAAAAAACATGCCTTTTGCCTTTGGCTTGCCGGCCGTAGTTTTCAACAGCCGTTCCATCCGCTCTGTTTGACGAAACCGCTCCGACAGCTTTAATATTCTATCCCTGTCGATCCCCTGGAATTCCACGCGAATTTGGCCTTTTTCCGAAGCCTTCAGCACCGAGACGATGTCCGCCTCGTCCCCGGCGGTCCTGTCCGGGTTGTTGGCGATGGCCATCAGCTTCAAAATAATGTAGTCCGTCGGCTGGATCACGTCCACCTCTCCGAAAGCATCATCCTGAACCGTCGCCCGGTTTTCCAACATGCGAATGCCTTCCGGCGCGCTGAGAAACAGCAGATCGATTTTCCCCAGAACGCCCATCTCCGAATGGAACTGACCAAAGCTCCGGGTCATCTGGAAACATCGGTATCCCAGTTTTTCCAGAATCATCCGAATCCGATCCGCCTGACGGCCTTCGGCGGCCAGATCGATGTCCGAGGTGTATCTCGGAAAACCGTAAACGGCCCGGGCCATGGCCCCGATGAGTCCGAAGAGGATGTCCTCCCGGCGCAAATGGTCGGTGATGATGGCCAGTACTTTTGAGAGTTTGGGCGATATAATGGATGCGTCCGCCATATCTCGATTCCTCGTTTTCCCTTCACGGAAAAGGCGCTGCGGGTTTTCCATATCTAAAGGCGGAACCGGTTGACGATTTCCGACAGGGTCGCGGCCATGCGGGCCAGTTCGCCGGCTGAATTGTCCATCTGTGACGCGCCGGAGGCTGTTTCCTTGGCCGCCGTGCTGACCCCCTGGATGTTTTTGGAAATGTCTTTTACGGCAACGGCCGCTTCTTCCGACGCCTTGGCCACTTCGGTGACGCCGTTGGACAATTGGGATAGATGAACGGCGATTTCCCTGGCGGTTTTAGCGGTTTCGTCCGTTGAGCCGGCGATGTCAGACACCAGTCCGGCGGCGTCGGCCGCGTTGCCGGCCATGGCGTTGACGGTTTCGGCGCTGCCGGCGATGGACCGGGATATCTCGTTGGCGGTGGCGGTCTGTTCTTCGGCTGAAGCGGCGATGGATTCGTTGATGGCGGCGATCTCCCCGATAATGTCGCTGATCTCCCTGATGGACGACACCGCGTCTTTGGTGCTTTTCTGGATCTGATCGATCTGGCCGGCGATTTCCCCGGTGGCGTCGGCCGACTGGAGGGCCAGCTCCTTGACCTCGCCGGCCACCACGGCGAATCCCTTGCCCGCGTCCCCGGCGCCGGCCGCTTCAATGGTGGCGTTCAAGGCCAGCATGTTGGTCTGGTCCGCGATGTCCTTGATCACCCCCACCACCTTGCCGATCTGTTTGGAAGCATTGACCAGGGCCGTCATTTTAGCGTTGACCGATTCCGCCAGTTTGTCTGCGTTTTTAGAAATATCGCTGGCCTTGCTGGTCTGGCGGGCCACTTCGTTCAATGAAGACGTCATCTCTTCGGATGCCGAGGCCACCCCGCGCACGCCGCCGGCGGTGTCCTCGGCGGCCTGGGCGATGCTGTTGACATTGTCGGATGTTTTCCGGGTCATTTCGACCATGTTTTCAAAGGTGGCGGACATTTCTTCGGTCATGGCCGCCACGCTGGAAACCGAGGAACTGGATTCTTCGGCTGAAGACGCCACGCTGCCGACGCTGCCCGATGCCTGCTCGGAGGCCGCCGCCACCGTTTCGGCGCTGCTGTTCATCTGATGGGAAGATGCCGCCATTTCAGACGCCAGGGAGGACAGTTGCTCCGATGCGCTGGACATGGAATCCGTAGTGGACCGGATTTCGCCCACCATGGCCCGGAGGTTGTCCACCATCCGGCGGATGGCCCCCATCAGGCGGCCGGTTTCGTCTTTGGCGGTTTGTTCCACCGTTACGGTCAGATCGCCTTCGGCCAATCGATCGGCCACTGCCGCGGCCCGGCTCAGAGGCCGGGTGATGGCCCGGGAAATCAGCAGGCCGGCCGCCACGCAGATGATCAGGCCAATGGCCAAAAGGAGCCATTCGACCCAGGTCAGCAGGGCCATTTCCGCTTTCAATCGCGCCTGTTCCGAGGTCATGGCCTGGTCCTGGACTTCCAGCAGGGCGGTCAGATCGGTTTCCAGGGCATTGACAATGGGAACCAGGTTGCCGGCCATCCATGCCTGGGCCTTGTTCCATTCGTCGCCGCCGCGGATTTGGAGAATATCTTCCGCCAGGGGACCGAAGGTTTCCATGTATTGGGTGAAATCGTCCAGAAGCAGTTTTTGCTCCGGCGTCAGCATCGCGGCGGCCTGTTGGAGTTCCTCGAACCGGCGCTTTCCCTTTTCCCATAAGATGCCGTATCGGTTCTGGAAAGCTTCATCCCCCGTGATCAGGTAGGCCCGGATGTTGGCCACGGCCAATCCCAGGCTGCCCCGGACGTCGGCCATGATGTTCAACAATTGCTTGCGCCGGGCCGTGGCCTCCAGGGCCCCTTCGATATCGATGATCCGGGTGATGCGTTCGCCCAGTTTCGTAGCGGTCGGCGCCGCCTTCTGGGTCAACAGATGAGTGGCAGGCGTGTTCTCCGGGGTCTGAGCGATGGCTTCGATGCGCTTTTGTTCCGTTTCCATGGCCTGGAGGTTTTTTGCGATTTTCCGGAGCCGCTCCTGGGCGCCGGCGTTGGCCCAGTCTCCGGAAAGGGCCTCCAATGCCTTGATGGCCGGATCGACGCCCTCCGACCAGGCGGTTTGTCGCTGGGTTTGAAATGCCTTGTCTCCGAGAATGATCCAGCCCCGCAACGCGGACAGGGAGGCGTTGACGCCGTTTAAAAGCCGCAGGCTCGCTTCGGCCGTGGGCGCCCGAAGGTCCACTAAACGGTTGACGACCGTCCGGGTCCGGTTGACCTGCCACAGGGTGGCGAAGACCGCGCCGGCCAGCAACAGCCCCACCAGGGCGTAGCCCGACAAGATTTTAAACCCGATGGATCGATCCTTGAACATGGATGGTTCCTCCTTGTAACGATTCAGTAGAAGATTGGGGCCGGTTGGTTCTTAATCCAGCGTTCGAACCATGGCCTGAAGGGGATGAATCTGGGCCATCAGATAGCGCAGCATGGCGGCTTCCTGATGGACGTCGGATGGAGTTTTGCCGCTGACCGGCATGGCCAGGGGCGTGGCGCTCACAGTGCCGGTGTGTTTTTTCAGGAGATTGAGTTCCGCGATGATGACCTGGGTCTGGATAAACGCGTCCGCCGGATGGAGTTCAGCGTCGCCGTCCACCGCCGGGACAGCGATAGTCTCCATGTCATAGCTTTTCCGGATTTCGTTGATGTCGTCGCGGATGTCGAGACAGATCTCGAACACGTCGGCGGGATCGAGGTCGGCGGGACTTTGGGGCGCATCGATCCGGTAACGCCGGGCCGGGTCGATCTGTCCAAGGATGGATTTGACGTCGGCAACGCCCCGCGCCATTTCCGCATAGACCCGGCTGGGTTCGATCCGTGTTCGGTCGATCAGGGCGCTGAACTTGGAGTACAGGGAAAGGAACAGGTCGAACACGTCGGTGGGAACTTTGCCATAAAACGACCGCTGGTCGGTGGGAAAGGTTTCCACCGACAGGCTCAAGAGCGCGCGCTCCATATGACGGGCCAGCAGATCGGCCAGCATCTTCACGTCTTCGGGAATATAGGAGGTGGGCGTGGAAACCACCTTGGGCATGGGACGAATCTGTTTTAGATTCTGCCATTCGATGAACAAATCCACGGTGGCCACCCCCATCTGGTACGCATGCATGGGTCGGAGCCCCTTTTCTCGAAGCCGAAGCCGCTGAACGGCATCCACGCCGGCGTTTTCGAGAAGAACGTCGGTGCATCGATCCACCCGGTCCAGCACGGCGTAAACATCGCTGGGCGTCGCTTCGGCGGCGTTCGCGGCTTTGGCCCCGAGTCCCACGAACAGGGCCGGCATGAACGCCATCGCCAGGAGGCCGGCGACCAGGGAAAGGCCCCATCGTCGCCATTGTCGCCGTAAAATTTGTTTTTTGCCGTTTTGCTTTTCCATTGATCCTCCTTTTCTTGGTTGGTAGTCCGTTTAGCGACGGATGATATCGCCAATCCCCGAAGCATTTTATATGAAAATGGCGTTTTTGTCTTTGTCAATTTTTTCGACGCCGCCTTAAAAAATCCTTGACAGCCCCCGTGCCCCCGCCTAATATGTCACATAGTGATCGTTCGTCACGCATAGTGAACGGAAAGGGGTGCATGTCCGTCGCCGGTAAAAAATACTTCGTCATCGGCTCGTTGGAAAAGGGGATCAATGTCATCGAACTGCTCGCCGATCATGAATCCCTGAGCGTTTCCGAAGTGGCGGCCCATCTGGATATCAACCGGAGCGCCGCCCATCGGTTTCTGGCCACCCTGCGGGAGTTGGGGTGGGCCGAGAAGGACGACGACGGGAAATACCGGCTCACCTTCCGGGTGCTGGAGCAGGCCATGAAAGTGGCCGACCGGTTCGAAATCCGGCGGATGGCCCGGCCGTTCATGCAGCGTCTGGCCGGCCTGACGGACGAGACCGTCAATCTGGGCTACTGGGACGGCCAGGGCATCGTTCACCTGGACAAGATCGACAGCCGGAACATCCTGCGGATGGATTCCCGCATCGGATCCCACGCGCCGGCCTACTGCACGGCGCTGGGAAAAGCGATCCTGGCGTTTCTGCCGAAGGAGGACATCGCGGCCTATATGGCGGTCGCCGAATTCGAGGCGACCGGCCCCAACACCATCACCGAGCCGACGGCTTTCGAGGCGGAGCTGGCGAAGGTCCGCGAAAATGGCGTCGCCATCGACGATGAAGAGATGGCGCCCGGCCTCCGGTGCGTGGCGGCTCCGGTGTTCGATTACACCGATTATCCGCGCTACGCCCTGTCGGTGTCCGGTCCGGCCATGCGAATGAAACGGGGCGTCATCGCCAAAATCGAAGGGGATCTGAAGGCAGCCTGCGCCGGGTTGTCGGGCCTCCTTGGGAAGCCGGACGGACGGCGGCCATAACGCGTAATCAACGCGCCTGTCGGGCGCGCGCAACATCCATATCGAGGAGAAGACCATGAGCAAAAAGAAGAATTCGCGGTTTGAATTGCAGAAACTGAAGGACGAGGGCAAACCCGCCGTCTGGATCACCGCCTACGACTACTGGACCGCCGCATTCGCCGAAGAGGCCGGCATGGATATGATCCTGGTGGGCGATTCCCTGGGGATGTGCATCTACGGCTATTCCGGCACCGTGCCGGTGACCATGGACCAGTGCATCTACCATTCCGAGGGGGTGCGCCGGGGCGCCCCCAACACCTTCATCATCGGCGACATGCCGTTTCTTTCCTACCAGGTGAGCGTGGAAGATGCGGTTAGAAACGCCGGCCGGTTCCACAAGGAAGCGGGCGTGGACGCCATCAAGCTGGAAGGCGGCCTGCGGGTCTGCCCCCAGATCCGGGCCATCGCCGACGGCGGCATGCTGGTGATGGGCCACATCGGCCTGACGCCCCAGAGTTCAGGCCAGTTGGGCGGATTCAAGGCCCAGGGCCGGACGGCCGAGACCGCCATGGAACTGATCGAAGACGCCCGGGAGATCCAAAAAGCCGGCGCCTTCGCCCTTTTGGTGGAAGCCGTGCCCCCCGAAGTGGGCAAGATCATCCGGGACGACCTCTCCATCCCGGTCTACAGCATCGGCGCCGGCATCGACGTGGACGGTCAGCTCATGATCTGCTCCGACGTTTTAGGCATTTTCCAGGCATTCACGCCTAAGTTCGTCAAAAAGTACGAAAACCTCGGCAAAAAGACCGTGGACGCCTTCACGGCGTATGCCGCCGACGTCCGCGAGCGCAAATTCCCCGAAGACAGCCATACGTATAAGATGGTGGAGGGGGAGATGCCGAAATTGGAGAAGATGCTCAAGGGGTAAAATCGCTTCAGCTACCGTTTAACCCTCGCCGATCGCCGCCTCGGAATGAATTCCGAGGCTGAATCCATAAAAAACCGGCTGAAAGCCGGTTCCGGCTATTGGGCGATACGGCGACCACATGAACCATAACCGGCTTCAGCCGGTTTCAAATGATTGAGCCTGGGAATTCATTCCAAGGCGACACTGCCAAGCGGCCCAATTTAATTCGGTTGTCGGTTGGACCGACAACCGTAACATCATCATCATTTTAAGAATTCAGACAGCGGGAATTAAAAACCCTTTGTCCCTTTGTCCCTTTGTCCCTCTGTCCCTCTCACAAAAGGAGCACCCAACACATGTCC
>JAABTM010000125.1 GCA_011389855.1 Desulfobacteraceae bacterium | reverse complement strand
CCAGCAAAGGCTGCCCCGGGGCGTAGCGGCGCCGCCCAGGCAGTTGAAGAACATCGTGTCCACCGTCTTGGACAGTCCGCCGTAGCCGCTGCCCGACAGATGGAGAATGGCGCGGCTGTCGTGCTTTACCAGGATATCGGACAGCCGGGAGGCGATCTCGTCGAGCGCCCCTTCCCAGCTCACCGGCTTCCAGCCCCTCCCGCTTCTGCGCATGGGATAACAGAGCCGCTGGGGATGGCAATGGCGATCCAGAAGCGCCTTGCCCTTGGGGCAGACATGTCCGCGGGTCAGCGGGTGGTCGGGATCGCCCTCGATTTTGACGATTCGCCCGTCTTTTTTTACCGCGATGAGCCCGCAGGCGTCGAAGCAGTCCATGGGGCACGAGAACGGAATCCGCTCCGTTACCATGGCCGCCATCCTTTTTCCGCGATCCCCATAAAGCACCCGCCTCCACCGCCGACTTCGCTGTCCGTCTCAGGGGGCAAGCTGTCCCCGTAGCCGTCCGAGGCGGTCCGGCCGCTCAAGGGGATGCGGATTTGAGCGGCGCCGGTGTTGGTGGTCACGACCACCGCGCCGTCGTAAGTCCCCGGCCCCGCGGGCGTGAAGAAGACCTGGAAGGCGACCGATTGATTCCACGGCAGCCGCACATTCACGCCGTTGTGGGCAAAGGCCGCGGACCCCGTAACGGCAATGTTCCGGATCTCGATGTCGCGGTTCCCTGTATTTGTCAGGGCAATATCCCTCGCCAGGGTCTGGCCGGGCGACGCCGTTCCGAAATCGACGGCGGCGGGATCCGCCTGGATATCGTCGCTCAGGTCCCGGGTCCCGGCCCGGTGCATGAGGGGCATGGCGATGGGGTTGGGGTTGAGCCGGTCGGCCTCGGACGGCGTCCCGGACCAGTCATCGGTCACCGGAACCCGGTAGGCGAAGGAGTCGAGCCCAAAAGTCGCCTGAATGGTGACGTTGTCGTCGCCGCCCCAGAAGCTGGGAACCCCGTAAACCGCCTCGGATTCCGTGTCCGGGGCCGGATCGGCCACCACCTGCCGGGTTCGGGTGAGCCGGTTGAGAGTCGTGACCCGGGAGCGGATCGGCCCGCCGCTTGCCGCCGCGGTCTCGTCGATCTCATCCATGACGATGACGAAATCGTTGTTGTAGGCAAAGGCGGGATAGGCGACGTTGATGTCCGTGTCCTGGTTGGTGAACGGAAACTCGAAGGCCCCTTCGGTCAGCTCCAGGATGCCGATGGACCAATACCGGTGGCCGCTGTCGATGCTGCACGGATCCGCCGCGGTATCGATGCAGTTGAGGGCGTCGAAAACGATCCGGTTGCCGGTGTAGTCGAAGGCCAGGGAGTCGGCGAAAAGGATCGTGTTGATGCCCCCCTCCTGGCCGGGCGGCAGGTCCGTGGGCGGCCTCACCGGATATTCGGTCAGGGTGTCCGCATCCAGATCGCCCACGTAGATGTTGTTGTCCTCCGGAAAGATGGACGTATAGGCGAAGAACCGGCCCCGGGGCGAGATGGTGAAGCTGAAAATGTCGCCGGTGGTGGTCAGTTGCCGGTGATCGCCGCCGTCCGGCAGGACCCCGTAGAGGTTGCCGTCGATGCCCACGTAGAAAAACAGCGTGCCTTCGGCCAGGGTGACGGCCGCCGGACGGGTTCTGAGGGCCGGAACCCTGTTCAAAATGGCGGAATCCAGACTCGGGTCGTAGCCGGTAAAGGGCCTGGGAATCGACTGGAAATGGAGCGCATAGACATCCGGGGCCGCCGGAGACAGATAGAGCATGAGATCCTGGCCGTCCACGTGCATGGCCGGGGTGTGGGTGGAATCAGCGGGCGCATTGACGGCGTCGTCGAAGACCTCCACGGCATCCCAGGCCGCCGCCGCGGCCGCGACTTCCGGGGAATCGGGTCCGTAGAGATCCTCCGCCGCCTGAAGCGTGGCGAACCGGGCATCCAGAAACCGCGATGCGGCCTGGAGGTAGGTGGTCATGGCCCTGTAAAAGATCCGCTCGGTCTTGGACCGGCCGATGCCCGTCCCCAATCCTTCCGCGGTGAGCCCTTCCGCCATGAGGTAGGCGGCCCGGGCCGGGATGGACATGTTGACGTGAACCCCGCCCCAGTCCCCGGATTCGGTGTTGGGCAGGTTCCGGTACTCGGACATGCGGGTCGGCAGCGGGGTCAGCCCCTGGGACGGATCGGCCAGATTACGGAGGTAGCCGGGGGCGGTCAGAACCACGTCTTCCCCCATGGTCCAGTCGTCGCGGTCGACCATGCAGGCGAAGATGTCGGAGAGGGCCTCGGTCAGGGCGCCGCTCTGGTTTTCGTAGATCAGACCCGTGGAAAACTGGGTGACGCCGTGCTGGAGTTCATGGGCCGCGATGTCCAGCCCGGCGGCCAGGGGCCCGAAAGTTCGGCCGTCCCCGTCGCCGAAAACCACGAACTTGCCGTTCCAGAAGGCGTTGGAATAATCCTCCAGCAGATGGACCACCGCCAGATAGTTGAGGTTCGCGTCGTCCAGGCCGTTGCGTCCGAAGGTTCGCCGGTAATAATCGTGGAAGGCGGCGATGTGGTTGGCGACGCTCACGCCCGCCGGATCCCAGCCGCCGTCCCGCCGGTCGCTGGTGATTAAATGAATATCGCCGTCGCCGTTGCGTGCATCGAACACATAAGTGTTCCCTTTGCTCCTGATGGCGGGGACCGGGTCGTAGGGAGGATCGTCGAGGGGAACCGTCGGATCCACCAGGAAATAGTTCCCGTCCTCCCGCCAGACGGTGAAGCGTTCCGCCTCGCCGATAAGGTCGTCGTCGCCGGCCGTGGCCAGTTCCGACGCCACCCGGCTGTTCCGCCCCAGGACCGCGCCGGTCCGGGCATCCACGAAGTATCGCCATCGCCGGTCCAGGGCGGGGAAGGTCTCGACCTTGTAGGCCAGCCGGTGGTTTCCATTCGGGTCCGTGTGGATCACGCGTTCGACGTCGGGCGGTTCGATGCCGTCGCCGGTCATCCCAAGCCGTTCCCGGACGATATCGACGGCCGCGTCCGGGGAAAGAATCGGCGTCGTCTCGACGGTTTCAGGCGTGGGCGCGTGCCCCCCCTGGAACAAAAAGACATCGCCGGCGGCGTCCAGGTGGAGCGCCGCCTCCCGGCCCCAGAGGGGGATGTTCCGAAAGGTCTGACGATACCGGATGTGGACCATCCCCGCATCATCGCGCCACTGGCGCTGGGGGATCAACTCCGATGCCGGATCGGCCAGCTTCAGCAGATCCCGGTTTTCGACCAGGAAGTGGACCGCTTTATTCCGTGAGCGGGCGGGACTGTAAGCTCTCGGCGTCGGTCCGCGGCGCGGGGTTTTCAGCTTCAGAAAAACCGGTATCCCGGTGCGCCGATCAAAACGGACCCGGAAGCCGGCGGCCGATCCACCGGCCGCATCCAAGGCGCCGACGCGCCCGACCCGATTCCCGGAGGGCGCCGCGACGGGGTCTGAAAGTCCCGTCAGGGCCTCGCGGATTCGCCGGAGATCGGTCTTCGGAAGCCGGCTGCCGGTCGTCCGGGTTCGATCCGCCCCGCGCAGATCATGGAGCCGGTGCGCGACGGCGTCTCCTTTGTCCGACGCAGCCCCGGCATGGGGAAGGGCGACGCTGAGCGTCAGTCCGAAGACCATAAAAAAGAAAGTCAAACGCCTCGAAATGGGGTTCATTGGACGGTTCCCTCCTTTGGGGCCGGGGGCGGTCCGGGCTTGGCGCCCCCGTCGCCCCGTTGAATTCCGGTTCGCTCTTTGAGGATTTCGCCGGTTCCCGCATCCACAAAAAAGATCCGCCGTTGGGACAGGCCCGGCGTGGCCACGACCCGGTAAGCCATCCGGGGGCCGTCCGCCGAGACGAAGATGACGCCTTCGGCCTGGCAGGCGGCGCAGTCGGCGTCATCCGGAAGCGCTTTGCCCACCGCGGCCATGGCCTCGCCGGGGCCGGTTCCGGGCACGGTGTTCAACCCCTCCGGGGTGGGGATGAGCCGCCCCTGAACCAGGTAAACCTGACCGGAGGGGTTGATGTGGACGGTCACCCCCCGGTTCCAGACCGGGATGTGACGGTACATCTGCTGAAGGGCCACATGGGTCGTGTTCAGCTCGTCGGTCCGGACCGAATGGAGGGTCAGCTCCTTTGCGGGATCTTTGATTCCCCATTCATCGGCCCTGGAGGCCGCGAACCGTCGGGCGATCCGGGCGTATTCCTTATTGTCCTGGAGCTGTTTAAACGCCGGATCATCGGCCAGGCCCGCCGACAGGTTCTCCCCCTTGAGGAAGATCGATCGGTCCGCTTTCGAAACGGACCTCGCGGACCGGCCCAGCGCCTCGTCCTCTTCCTCTCCATCCTCCCCGACCCGGACGACGTCCAGATGGGCCGGGGGCGTGTCGAGCGAGGCTTTTTTCAGGGGCCTCGGGGGTTCCGGCAGGCAGGCCGCGATGAAAAACAAGGGAATCATGATGCCGATGGTCCAACAAAGAGAAAAAAATTGTTTTTGACTGAAATAATTGACGGCGGGGACAGGGGTCATTCGGAATCCTCCTCGGACTATAGCGGTTGTCAATGATTTAAGGGGATTGATGCGCTTCGGCATCTTCCCAATTGGTTTTTGTAGAGTTTTTCATATCGTTTTCGTTCCTTACTGATAGCCTTTCGCAAAGAAATCACTCGAATCACATCGTTAGGATATACCCGATCCCTTTGACGTCACAACCCTTATTTTTCGATGGGAGCAGCGGATGCCGCGCCCCCCCTGGCGGCTGGGGGTCATTTGCAAATCTCCTCGGATTTTTGGGGTTCATCGGAATGATTCCGTTTTGGCTTCTCCGCCCCGGTCCGCCGCCGTTTGAGATCGTCGGGGCCGGCCGGCGAGAAGATGCCGGGGAGGTCGTCGATGCCCTGGACGACCAGGTCGTTGATATTGATGAAGGTCAGGCCGTGGTTCTGGCCGAGATGGTCGGCGATGGCGGGCATGGGCCAGGTGGCCATGCGGACGTAGATGTAGGTGCAGATGGATTTGCCGGCCAGCATCAGGGCCGCGGCCAGGTTGCCGATGTCGTCGTCGGTGCAGAGGAAAAAGGCCCGCTCCGCGCTGTCCACCAGATCCAGGTCCTGGACGGCGGCCCGGGTGAACGAGACATGATCGGCGATCCCCAGTTCGGCGCCCAGAAACCGGACCTCGTTTTCCACGTCCCGGACGTCCACCACGCGAATGGACCAGTGCTCCGAAGGGCCGGCGTCCCGGACCAGCACCTCCATGAGATCCCGGCCGAACTTGCCGAACCCGAGGATGGTGATCTCGCTCACCCCGTCCCGGATGCCGTGGTTGAAATGCCGGGCGATCATCCGGCCGGCGGAGATCCGGTAGGTGTCGAAAAACCGGATGGAATAGCTGCCTTCGGTCTGGAGGGCCAGGCGGGCCGTATTGGCCAGTCGCTCGTTGGCGATGTGGGCCCACAGCAGCCGGGGCGGTCCGAAATTGCGGCGCAGCGCGTCATAGGCCCCGACGACCCCTTCCAGGTTGGCCAGGTCGTCGCCGGAGGCGAAGATGAGGGTCCGGGCCCGGGAGGCCCCGGCCCGCTCCAAAACCTTTTGCGACTGAAAGCTGCCGAAAATGAAGGGAATTTTGTGCTCGCTGCTCCATTCCTCGAACACTTCGGGCACGCCGTTGTCAACCCCTACAACCCGCACCCCTTTCTGTCTGAGGGTCGCGGCGAGCAGCTTGCCCGTCCGCCCCACGCCGCAGATGATGACGTGATCCCTCAGCATTCGGCAACGCAGGGAGGGCGAAATGCGAAAGAAATAGGTGAGAGCCGTTCCCACCGCCGAAATGGCCACCAGGGGCGCGAAAAAATAGAGGAAGACCAGTTGCGGCGTGGTAGGGAAATGGGGCAGATCGTGTTCCAGGATAAACAGTCGGATGCTGTAGTAGAACGCGCCCCAGAAATCGAGGGTCGGGTCCTCCACGGGGAAATAATGGATGCCCAGCGCTAATACGAGGAGGATGCAACTGGCCCAGAGGATGATGTGAAGCGGCGTGGTGTATTTCTGCTGCATTATCGGCGACTTTCGAAAAAACGGTTGTCAGCGGCTGGGCCTCTGCTTCATTATTTAAGGATCATTGCCCGTCACTGTATTTTATATACGAGTCCGGTTCCGAATGCAAATCTCAATCGCCCCGGGACCGGTAGATCGCGCCCATGTTGAAATAGGTGAAGGCCAACCCCCCTGTAGCGGGATTTTCGGCCGTTCCGGTTCTTTACAACCGTCGGCTTTCGTGGCAGAGTGGCCCGATTATGCCGGAATGGATGCTTTTCGTCAAACTGCTCGTCTCCATCCTCTTCGTGGTGACGCTTTCGCTAATCGCCGAACGGGTGAGCCCCCGTATCGCCGGGCTTTTGTCCGGATATCCCCTGGGGGCCGCCATCGCCCTGTTTTTCTTCGGCGTGGAATTAGGGACCGATTTCGCCGCCAAAAGCGCCGTTTACACCATGAGCGGCCTCGCCGCCACCCAGTTTTTTGTCTATGTCTATTATAGGGCATCGACCCTTTGCAAGCGGTTGTCAATCCTCCTGTCCACCATCGCCGCTGTATCCGGGTACTTCATCGCCATCTGGCTGCTCCATTTCATCCCCCTGAACCGGATCGGCGCCGCGGCGTTGCCCCTGGCGTCCATTTTCGGATTTGTATATCTTTTCAGACGGATCGAAAATGTCGGCGTCGGACGAAAAATTCAATTGAATGCAAAGGTATTATTTGTTAGAGCTGTCGCAGCCGGATTCGCAGTGGCGGCCATCACCGCCGCGGCCCGGTTCGTGGACATCCGATGGGCGGGGCTCTTTTCGGCGTTTCCCGTCACCCTGCTGCCGCTGATGGTCATCGTCCATTACACCCACGGGATCGGCGCGGTCCACACGGTGATCAAAAACTTCCCCCACGGGCTGGGGGCCTTGATCATCTACGCGCTTACGGTCTCCATCACATACCCAATCGTGGGCGTTTACGCCGGCACGGCCGTCTCCTTCGGAACCGCCACCGGGTACCTGTTGGTTTATCAGAAAGTCAGGATGTCGTTATATGCTGCGAAAAAAACCGTTTGATCCCCTTCGATGGGAAGCGATCCGCGAAAAAGGGCGGACCCGATTTATTCTCCTGCGGGGGATCCTCCTCGTGGGGATCCCATTCGCGCTCATCGCCGCCCTCGTGGAACCGGTCATCGGCCGGATCGCCTGGGGCGCGGCCTACACCCCAGATCCGGCCGTCCGCATGATCCAGTGGCCCCTGGCCGGTTTCTTTTTCGGGCTGCTGGCCGGCATCATGCTCTGGTACGGCGGCGAGCGGGAGTACGAAAAATACCGTGAGGCCCATCCGGTCAAAAAGAAAAAGCGGCGCAAGAAGAAAAAGTGACCGTCGAGGGGCCCAGCTCAAATTCCTTGCCTTTGAGCGTCTCATTGACTACTATGGATGGACATCTCTCCGAGTGGAGACAACCCGCGACCCTGTTATCGAAAAGGAGGCAGCATGGCGTTTTTCAAGAAGATCTTGTCGAGCATCGGCATCGGCTCGGCCAAGGTGGACACGGTGCTGGAAGACGACGAATTCTACCCAGGCGACGAGGTGGACGCCGTTGTCAAGATCAAAGGGGGCAGCATAGAGCAGGAGATCGAAGGACTTTATCTCACCGTCAACAGCACCTACGAATCGGTGATCATGGTCCCGGCGGACGAGGACGAGGAGGAAGGCGAGGGTGAAATGTCGGAAGAGGAAGTGACCCGGACCGCCCGACTGGCCAAGATCCACGTCGCCGATCCCTTCACCCTGGGATCCGGAGAGGAAAAGGAGATTTCCATCTCCTTCGACCTCCCTTATTACACGCCGCTGACCATGGGCAAAACGAAGGTATGGGTCGCTACGGGCCTCGACATCGAACGCGCCATCGACCCCAAGGATCGGGACGAAATCGAGGTGATCCCCGGGCCGCTCCTCTCCGCCTTCTTCGGCGCCCTGGCGGAACTGGGCTTCGAACTGATGGAAGCCGATTGCGAAGAAGCCGAACGCCGTTCGTCCGACGACCTGCCCTTTTACCAGGAATTTGAATTCAAAGCCTTCTCCGGCCCCTTCAAGGGGCGCCTCTCCGAACTGGAGGTCGTGTTCTTCGTGGAAGAAACCGCGGTGGAGGCGTATATCGACGTAGACCGGAAGCACAAAGGAATGGGAAGCCTCATCGAACTGCTGCTCAAAGGAGAGGCCGGGGAAAAGAGCAGCCGGGCCAAGCTCACTTACGGCGAGGACGACATCGAGGGATTGAAGGACCGGCTCGAAGAGATCATCGACGGGATGTGCTGATAGAGGAGCCCCCATGCCTATCGTTCAAATCGACGGCGCCCCCCTTTTCTATGATCACAGCCCCGGCGACGCCGGCGGGTCCCTGGTGCTGATTCACGGCTCGGGGTGCGACCATGCAACATGGCCTGAAGATCTGCGCCGACTCGCCGGGGCCGGGGTATACGGACTGGATCTGCCCGGCCGCGGCCGGTCCGAAGGGGCGGCGCGGAACGATGTCGGGGCCTATGCCGATGTCGTCGAACGGTTCGTGGAAACCCTCGGCCTCCGGCATGTGGCGCTGTTCGGCCATTCCCTGGGCGGCGCCATCGTCCAGACCCTGGCGCTGCGAAAGCCCCCGTGGCTGTCGGCCATCGTCCTGGTGGGGACCGGAGCCCGGCTCCGGGTGGCGCCGGCCATCCTGGAGGGGTTGACGTCCGACGATCCACGGGAAGCCATCGACCTGATCTGCAAGTGGTCCTTCGGGCCGAATCCGCCGGAAGACGAGGTCGCCCGGGTGCGGGAAATTTTCCACAAGACCGATCCCCTGGTCACCCACGCAGATCTGAGCGCCTGCGACCGCTTCGATGTCATGAATGGGGTCGGCGCCATCTCGCTGCCCACCCTGGTGATCTGCGGCTCGGAGGATCGATTGACGCCGGAAAAATACGGGCGGTTCCTCCAGGAACAAATCCCCAATGCCGGGATCGCGGTCGTTCCCGATGCCGGCCACATGATGGGATTGGAAAATCCGGACGCGTTCATGGCGCCGATACGGTCGTTTCTGACCGAAACCGGCCTGATGGGGCGTTTTTAGCCCACGCCATCCAAGAGTTTGTTGACATGTCTTCGATGTTTGATAGATTATAGATATGGAAAAAAAAATCACGTTCGCCAACAAAGAAGGGGAAGAACTGGTCGGCAGCCTCCACGCGCCCGAAAAGGAGACCCGGTTCGGCGTTATCCTGGGCCACTGCTTCACCTGCTCCCGTCACACTCGCATCCTCCAGCGGATCGGCAAGGATCTGGCCTCGGCCGGGTACATGGCCCTTCGGTTCGATTTTTCCGGCAACGGCCAGAGCGAAGGGGAATTCACCCAATCGACCTTTTCCAAACAGATCTCGGAGATCGAAACCGCCGCCGGCCTGCTGGCGGAAAAAGGCGTCGACCGGCTTGGTCTTGTCGGCCACAGCATGGGCGCGGCCATCGCCATCCTCACCGGCGCCCAACTGGAAACGGTCAGGGGCGTCTGCGCCATCGCCGGCCGGTCCGAAAGCGCCGGCGCCTTCAAATTTCTCTCGGAAAAGCAACGGGAGGAACTGGACCGCACCGGCAAAGTGACCTTCGAGAGCCGGGGCCGCTCCCTGGCGCTGACCGAGACATTCTTCTCGGACGCCGACCAGTACAACCTCGCCCGGACCATCCGGCGGTATCCGAAACCGCTCCTAATAGTCCACGGCGAAAAAGACGAGATCATCCCGGTGTCGGAAGCCCACCACGCCCAGGAACTCAACCCCGACGGCGTGGAACTGCTCATCATCCCGGACGCCGACCACATGTTCATGAAAGAAGACCATCGCCGGCAGGTGTCGGAGCGGGTGGTGGCGTGGCTTGACAAACTTAAGACCGATTGAAACGATACCGGTGTCTCAATCCCAACGGCGTGGAGTTGCAAGGAGTAAAAATATGGAATCGGTAAGAAAAATTGATACCGATGATCGTTTAAAAAACGGCGTTTCCACAATCGCCGAATTTCCCATTTCAGAAGAAGGCAAGCGGGTTTTAGAGACGGAATACTGGGAAAAATATTATGAATATCCGGATATTGCGTACGAGTGGAACAATGGCCGTCTGGAGGTGAAACCCGTGTCCGATTATGCGACATTGCTGATATACATGTGGATGGTCGATCTTTTTAGGATGTATCTGACGGCGCGCCCCGTGGCCAAGATGGTGTATCCGGATTTCGGATTTCGGATGGCGCTGCCGCATAAAACCGTGATTCGAAAGCCGGATGTTGGGGTGGTGTTGAACAGCAATCCCATGCCCCTGAACCTGGACGATTGTTCTTATAAAGGCGTTTTCGATTTGTGCGTCGAGGCGTTGTCCGATGCGAGCCCAAAAGACATCGAGCGAGACACGGTCCAAAAAAAAGCCGAATACGAAGCGGGGGGCGTCCGAGAATACTATATTCTAAACGCCGAATGGAAGGAAATGGCGTTTTACGCGCTGGATCGGGACGACGGTTTCCATCACGTCATCCCGTCGAATGGAGATGTGATTCAATCCACCGTTTTGCCCGGATTCCAGTTCAGGATTTCGGACCTCAATCGCAGGCCCTCTTTGGAAGAAATGGCGGAAGATGAGGTGTATCAATCGTTTGCGCTCCTGTCGTATCAGACGGAAAAAAAGAGATCCGAAAAATTGGAAAAGATGCTGGCGATGGAACGGGAAAAAGCGGAGCAGGAGCGCAAAAGAGCCGATCTTTTGGCGGAAAAACTGAGGCGGGAGGACAAGACTCAATGACAATCCCCGAACCCCTGAATGCGGAATACATCGATTCTCAGTACGAACTGTGGAAGTCCGATCCGGACAATGTCTCCAAGGAATGGCGGCTTTTTTTCGAAGGATTTAAAATCGGCGCGGCCGGAGACCGGGCGCCAAGCCGGGAAGCTCAACCTTCCGAAACCGGGGATCTCATCCAGTCCCGGATCGAAGCCCTCATCCACCGTTACCGGGATCTGGGTCACCTGCTGGCCTGCACCGATCCGCTGTCCGCCTGTCCGACGGATCATCCGCTCCTCAACCTCTCCGCCTTCGATCTGGATGAAAACGACCTCGATCGAACGGTCCGCACCCGCAGTCTGCCCGACCTGGACGACGCATCCCTGAAGGAGATCCTGAAGCTCCTTAAGGAAACCTACTGCCGGTCCATCGGGGTGGAGTACATGCACCTCCAGGACCCGGATGAACGGTGGTGGCTCCAGGAGCGGATGGAGCCCAACCGAAACCGGCCGGATCTGACCGACGAAGACAAAAAGCGCATTCTCAAGAAGCTGGCCCAGTCGGCCCTGTTCGAGGGGTTTCTCAACAAAAAATACATCGCCCAGACCCGGTTTTCCCTTGAAGGGGCGGACGCCCTCATCCCCCTGCTCCATTTTATGTTCCGCCTCGCCGCAGAAAAGGGATGCCGCGAAATCATCCTGGGCATGGCCCACCGGGGGCGGCTCAACGTCCAGACCAATCTCCTGGAACGCTCCTTTGAAGACATCTTCGCCCAGTTCGAGCACTGTTACGACCCGGACAACGTGGCGGGCGCCGGCGATGTCAAATACCACAACGGGTACCTGACCGAGATCGAAATCGTCGAAGGCCGGCCCCTCCAGGTCTATCTCGTGGACAACCCCAGCCACCTGGAATCGGTGGACCCGGTGGTGGAAGGCGTGGCCCGGGCCCGGGAAGACCTTCTGGATACCGAAGAAGGGTACTGCGTCCTGCCGGTGCTTCTCCATGGGGATGCGGCCTTCGCCGGCCAGGGGATCGTCGCCGAAACCCTCAATCTTTCCCAGCTGGCCGGATACCGGACCGGCGGCACCGTCCATGTGGTCATCAACAACCAGATCGGATACACCACGCTGCCCGAGGACGCCCGGTCCACCCGGTACGCCACGGACGTGGCCAAAATGCTCATGGCCCCCATCTTCCATGTCCACGGCGAGAACCCCGAGGCGGTGGTCCACGTGGCCCGGCTGGCGGCGGAATACCGGCGGGAGTTCCAAAAAGATGTGGTCATCGATCTGATCTGTTACCGGCGATACGGCCACAACGAAGGGGATGAGCCCTATTTCACCCAGCCGGGCATGTACAACCGGATCAAGGACCGGCCCTCGGTGCATCAGCTATACGCCGATCAATTGACCGAAGACGGCGTCGTCGGTTCCGACGACCTCGACGCCACGGAAAAGAAAATCGATTCGGCGCTGAATGAGGCCTTCGACGCCATCAAAAACAGCGCCTGCGCGTTTCCGACGTCCGATTTCTATCCGGAATGGGAGGATTTCACCGGAACCTACTCCCATGAACCGGTGGACACCGCCGTGGACAAGGAACAACTCCTTTCCATCGCCGAAAAACTCAATACGCCGCCCGAGGATTTCACCCCTCATTCCAAGCTCAAGAAACTTTTGAAAAACCGGATGAAGGCGGTGGAGGAAGGGGAGGGGATCGACTGGGGAAACGCCGAGGCTTTGGCCTTCGGATCCCTGCTGACCGAAAAGATCCCCATCCGGCTGTCCGGGCAGGACGTCCGCCGCGGCACGTTCAGCCACCGGCACAGCGTGTTGATGGACCAGGAAACCGAAGACCGTTACACGCCGTTGAACAATCTGTCCGACGATCAGGCCCGGTTCATGGTCTACGACAGCCTGCTGGCCGAATCCAGCGTACTGGGGTTCGAATACGGCTATTCCCTGGTGCGGCCCCGCGCCCTGACCATCTGGGAGGCCCAGTTCGGCGACTTCTCCAACAACGCCCAGGGGATCATCGATCTCTACATCGCCAGCGGCCAGGCCAAATGGCAGCGCCTCTCGGGGTTGACCCTGCTGCTCCCCCACGGCATGGAGGGCCTCGGCCCGGAGCATTCCAGCGCCCGGCCGGAACGATTTCTCCAACTTTGCGCCAACAACAACATGCAAGTGTGCAACCCGACCACCCCGGCCCAGATCTTTCACTTGCTCCGCCGCCAGGCCAAGGCGAACTGGCGGATTCCGCTGATCGTCCTGTCCCCCAAAAGCCTGCTGCGCCATCCCCAGGCGACGTCCACCCGGGACGATCTGACCGGAGGGGCATTTCAGACGGTGCTCGACGACCCGGCGGAACCGGAATCCCCCAAGCGGGCCATGATCTGCAGCGGAAAACTTTATTATGAGCTGGCCCAGCGACGGGAGGACCTCAAGGCAAGGGACATCGTCATTTTGCGGGTCGAGCAACTCTACCCCTTTCCCCGGGCCCGCCTCGAAAAACTGGTCAATCAGTATCCGACCGTGGATCAATGGTGCTGGGTTCAGGAAGAGGCCGCCAACATGGGCGCCTGGAG
>JAABTM010000124.1 GCA_011389855.1 Desulfobacteraceae bacterium | reverse complement strand
TGCGGAGGGCGAACTGATCGCCGGGCTGGATGTCGTTTTGGAATCCGGGAAGCGGATCGACGCGGGGCTCTCCCTCCAGAGCGATGGCATGTCCATCAAGATGAAGGACGGCGCCTCGGTGACCGGACTGAAAACCCATCTCGACCTCGAAAAAGGGTATCGACTGGGATTCGACGGGAAACGGGTTCCCAAAACGCCGGACAAACTGCCGCTTTCGGCGGCGGTGATGGGCGTCGAAGTGGAGGGAGCCCGGACTCCGAGCGGCGGCGCGGGCCGGTTCATGGACCGGCTGCGGCGGCGCTACACGGCCGAACATCCGCTTTCTTTCGACCGCGCCCTGGTGGGGCTGACTGCCGGACAGCCGCCCCTGGCCATCCAAAACGCCGTGATGGACATCGGGCTTAAGGGCGGGCTGCCGGGAAGCGAATTTTTCCAGGCCGATCTGCTGGGCGGCACGGTGATGGGCGCACTGGGGCTGGCAAAGGATCCGACCGGCTTTTTCCTCCGGACGGACATCGCCTTCACCGGCATCGACAGCCGCCGGATGCTGCCCGGCGGCACGGTCGGCGTCTCCCGGAGCGAAGGGGAGATCGGCGGCGAACTGGCCCTGCGGCTGCCGCTGACCCCGCGCCTGGCGGTTTTTATGTCCGGCCTCCAGTTGACCGTGACCCTCAGCCCCATCGGGCCCCGGGCCCTGGAGCGGATTCTCTACGCGCTGGACCCATACGAGTCCAACGAATCCATCGTGGCCCAGCGGCGGTTGCTGCGGCGGGGGACCCCGAGATGGGTCAAGGCCCGGATTCACAACGGGGCCCTGTCGCTGACCGGCGAGGTGTCGGTGGGCGGGGTCCGGGTGGCCATCCCCCCCATCGACCGGCTCAATATCGAAAACATTGGGGGCCTGGGGCGATACGAAGGCTTTCTCGCCGGCATGGGACCGCTGATCGACCTGCTGGAGATGCTGTCCGCCGAGACCCTGACCGTGGATGAAAACGGGACGGTTCAGACCGCGCGGGAGTAAACTCCCACGCTATTTTATGATGTCCCTACAGGACATTTTTTGCAATTCCAGTCCCGTAGGGACGACACATAGTAGCGTGGGAGTTCACTCCCGCGCGGCCGGCGGTGAGCGATGCCTATGGAGCATGGAGGATGAATAAGGAGACGCTTATGAGAATTTTGATCGCGCTGATGTTGACAACCCTGTGCGGCTGCACCCTGGCGGACGTCAAGGTGGACGTGGTGAGCGAGCGCACGACCCTGGAAAATCAGGTGCTGGGAACCTACAACGCCCTCGACCGGGAGATGCTCTTGGTGGCCTCGGTCCGGGGGGTGGACGCCCGGGGCGAGATCCGGGAGGCCCCGCGCCACAGCCAGGAACACCGGGACGCCGTCGCCGCCATGCAGGTGCTGGCCTTCCACGCCGACGACCTCCAGGCGTTCAAGCGGCTGGGATGGGTGGGGGAGAACAACGAGGGGCTGTTGACCCCCTTCGGGATGGGGACGGAGATGCCGCCCCCGGACCTGGCGGAATTCGCCCAGCGGTACACCGGGGAGGAGTTCGAAGCGGTGGTCTCCCAGTCCAACGAAGCCCGAGAGGTGGTGATGCGGCGGGTGATCGAGACCAACGAGAACCTGACGGAAAACCAGTTGCCCGAGGTGCGGCGCATTTTCGGCCGGCTCAACGCGGAAAACGCCCTTTCCGGAGAGAAGATCCAGGGCCCCGGCGGCGAATGGCGGGTCAAACCGTAGGGGCGAAACATTTTTCGCCCCTACTGGTTGCCATACCCGTTCCACTGGCCGCAGTCCGGGCATTTCCAGGTGATGCCGTTGCAGGACATTCCCCAGAAATTTTCCAGCATGCACGCCTGACACATGGCGAACCCGCAGCGGCAGCGCCAGCAGAACGGGAGGACGGCGTTGCAGCAGTGGCAGACGGTCTCCTTTTGTCGGCGGTTTCTGACGCGGCTCATGTAATTCGGGCTCCTGCTTGTGGTTTCGGATGAACGATGATAGTCTTTTGCCGGGATTGCCGTTCCGGGATCGGGTGATACCGGTTTCCAGCGGATTTGTCAACGCCGGCGCGGCGCAACGCCAACTTCTCAAGGTGCGGACGAAAAGGAAATGACAGACGGCAAAACGAACCGACCCACGGTCTTTCTTATCGACGGAACCGCCTATATCCACCGGGCCTACCACGCCATCCGCGGCCTGACCAATTCAGAGGGGCTGCCCACCAACGCGGTTTTCGGCTTCACCCGGATGCTCATGAAGCTCATCGAGGAAAAAAAGCCCGAATACGCCGCTGTTTTCTTCGACGCCAAAGGCCCCACCTTCCGGCACGAGATTTATGATGATTACAAGGCCAATCGCCCCCCCATGCCCAGGGACATGGCGGAACAGATTCCCTATATCCACCAGGTGGTGTCGGGGTTTCGGCTGCCGTTGATCCAGAAAACGGGGTTCGAGGCGGACGATCTCATCGGAACCGTGTCGGAACGGGCCCTGTCCGACGGGTTCTCGGTTGTCATGGTCACCGGGGACAAGGATTTCGTGCAGCTTGTGCGGGAGGACGCCAGCCTGTGGGACCCCATGAAGGATAAAATAACGGACATCGGGACGGTCCGGGAATCCTTCGGCATCGCGCCGGAACGGATGGCCGACGTGCTGGGCCTCGCGGGCGACGCGTCGGACAACATCCCGGGCGTGCCCGGCATCGGCCAGAAGACGGCCTTGACCTTGATCCGGCAATTCGGCGCCATGGAGGGGATCTACGACAACATCGACGCCATCACCAAGAAAAAGCAGAAGGAAAACCTCATCGCCTACCGGGACCAGGCATTCCTGAGCCGCCGGCTGGCCACCATCGAGACCCATGTGGAATTGCCGCCCGAGGAAAGCCGACCCGGGACGTTCCGGGTGGCCGCGCCGGACAAGGAGAAGCTCTTCGGGCTGTTCAAGACCCTGGAGTTCAACCAGCTCCAGCGGGAATTTCCCGGCGAGGCCCCGCCGCCTGTCGAGACCGACTACCGCGCGGTGTTCACCATGGCGGACCTGGACGCGCTCGTCGCCACGCTGCGGTCCGCGGGACGATTCGCCCTGGATACCGAAACCACCTCGGAAAACCCCATGGAGGCCGAGCTGGTGGGGCTCTCCTTCTCTTGCGAACCCCACAAGGCCTGGTACATTCCCTGCGGCCACCATTATATGGGCGTCCCAGACCAGCTCCCTTGCGACACGGTCCTGGAGACCCTGAAACCCATCCTCGAAGACCCCGGCCTCAAAAAAGTGGGGCAGAACATCAAGTACGACTGGGTCGTCCTGTCCCGCCGCGGAATAGAACCGGCGGGCGTCGATTTCGACACCATGGTGGCCTCCTACCTGGTCAATCCTTCCAAGCGGAACCACAACCTGGATCAGATCGCCCTCGATTTCCTCAACCATAAGACCACCACCTACGCGGAGGTCACGGGCGGCGGCGGCAAAAATGGGATCCTGTTCAGCGAAGTGGACGTGGACAAGGCTACAGCCTACGCCTGCGAAGACGCCGACGTGACCTTCCGGGCCTACGAAATCCTGAAAGACCGGCTGGCGGAGATCGGGGTGGACCGGCTCATGGAGACGGTGGAGATGCCGCTCGTCCCCGTGCTCATGAAGATGGAGCGGCGGGGCATTTGCGTCGACCGGGACCGGTTGAAAACCCTGTCGCGATCCTTCGAGGACGAACTGGAACGGCTCGAAGAGACCATTTACGAAAAAGCGGGGGAGCGGTTCAACATCAAATCGTCCCAGCAGTTGGGGGTGATTCTGTTCGAGCGGTTGGGGCTCCCGGTCCAGAAAAAGACCAAGAAGAAGACCGGTTATTCCACGGACGTGGAGGTCCTCACCCTGCTGGCGGCCCGGCACGAACTGCCGGCCCTGGTCCTTCGGCACCGGACGCTCTCAAAGCTTAAATCCACCTATGCCGACGCCCTGCTGGAGATGTGCGACCGAAAGACGGGCCGGATTCACACCTCCTTCAACCAGACCGTCACCGCCACGGGCCGGCTCAGCTCGTCGGACCCCAACCTCCAGAACATCCCCATCCGGGACGAAGAGGGCCGGCGAATCCGCACCGCCTTCATCCCCCGGGAGGGATGGCGGCTGATGGCCGCCGATTATTCCCAGATCGAACTCCGGATCCTGGCCCATTACTCCGAAGACCCGATCCTCATCGAATCATTTGAAAAAGAAGAGGACATCCACACCCGAACCGCCGCCGAGGTCTTCGAAGTCGCCCAGGAGGCGGTGACGCCGGAACTGCGGCGGCAGGCCAAGGCCATCAACTTCGGCATCATCTACGGCATGAGCGCCCATGGGCTGTCCCAGCAACTGGGCATCAGCCGCCAGATGGCCGGAACCTATATCGATCACTATTTCGACCGGTACAAGGGGGTCAAAAAGTTCATGGAAAGGGCCGTCGAAGACGCCCGGAAGACCCGCCGGACGAGCACCCTCCTGGGCCGCATCAGGCTGCTGCCCGAAATCGACAGCGCCAACCGGAACGTCCGCCAGTTCGCCGAGCGGATCGCCCTCAACACCCCCATCCAGGGCACCGCCGCCGACCTCCTGAAACTGGCCATGATCCGGGTGGAAAACGCCATCGCGGAAAAGGCGTTCCAATCCGCCATGCTCCTGACCGTCCACGACGAACTGATCTTCGAGTCGCCGCCGGAGGAACTGGAGGCACTGGAGAAGCTGGTTCAGGAGATCATGGAAGGGATCTGGGATCTGCGGGTTCCCCTTAAGGTGAACGTGGGCGTGGGCGACAACTGGACGGAGGCTCATTGACGCCATGACCTTATCCCTCTACTGGCTCCAGTGCGGCGGCTGCGGCGGCGACACATGGTCGCTGTTCAATGCGCGGGCGCCCCATCTGTACGAATTGTTCGGGATGCTCGACATCGAGTTGCTGTGGCATCCCTCCGTTTCCGTCCTTTCCCTGAAGGAACAGGACCGGCTGCTGGCGGACCTGATGTCGGGCGAGCGGCCCCTCGACGTGCTCTGCATCGAAGGATCGGTCATTCGGGGCCCCGGCGGGACGGGGATGTACGACGAGGCCTACGGCCGGCCCAAAAAGGATCTGGTGGCGGCCCTGGCCAAAATGGCCCGGCATATCGTCGCCGTGGGCGCCTGCGCCAGTTTCGGCGGCATCGGGGCCGACGGGGAGATCGAGGCCACCGGGGTCCAGTACCACAAGTGGGACAAGGGCGGATTTCTGGGACCGGACTTCGAGACCCTGAGCGGGACCCCCGTCATAAACCTGCCCGGATGCCCCTGCCACTGCGATGTAGTGACCGGCGTCCTCTCCCAGCTGGCGGCGGGCGGCGCCATGGAGATGGGGGACTACGGCATGCCGCTGGAATGGTACGGCATGATGGTCCACCAAGGGTGTACCCGCAACGAATACCATGAATACCGGGTGGAGGAAAAACGGTTCGGGGAAAAGGGGTGCATGTTTTTCTACCTCGGATGCCACGGCCCCTTGGTCCGGGGGCCCTGCAACAAGATTCTCTGGAACGGCCGGTCCTCCAAGACCCGGGTGGGGGTTCCATGTTTCGGCTGCACCCGTCCCGATTTTCCCCAGCAATACCCCTTTTTCAAGACCCGGAACATCGAGGGGATCCCCATCGACCTGCCCGACGGCGTGGGGCGGGCCCATTATCTGGCCTACAAGGGCATGGCGGCGGCCGCCGCGCCCCAACGGCTCAAAAAACGAAAAACCGGTATTTAGGGCGAGGATTTAAGCGGATGCCGCGGGACAAAAAGCAAATCCGGATCTTTCCGTTCAACCGCGTCGAAGGCGACCTGAAGGTCCATCTCGAGATCGAGGACGGGGTCGTCCGGGACGCCTGGTGCGCGGGATCCATGTACCGGGGGTTCGAGAACATCCTGAAGGGTCGGGGCCCCCTGGACGGCCTGGTGATCACCCCCCGGATCTGCGGCATCTGCACCACGGCCCACCTGACGGCCGCGGCCCGGGCCCTGGACATGGCCTGCGGGGTCCGCGTGCCGGGCAACGCCCTCCGGGTCCGGAACGCGGCGCTTTTGGCGGAGATGATCCAGAACGACGTCCGCCACGCGGTCCAGCTCTTCATGGCCGACTTTACCCGGCCCGGATACGGGGATCATCCCCTCCACGGGGAGGCCCGGCGGCGGTACGAACCCATGAAGGGGACCAGCGCCCTCCAGGCCGTGTCGGAAAGCCGGTCCCTGCTGGAGATCATCGCGATTCTCGGGGGCCAGTGGCCCCATTCCTCCTTCATGGTCCCCGGCGGCGTGGTCTGTCTGCCCAGCGCCAACGACATCAGCCAGTGCCGGCATCTGGCCCGTCATTACCGGCGCTGGTACGAGGAGCGGGTGCTGGGGTGTTCCTTGGAGCGATGGTCCGAAGTTACCTCCCGGGCGGCGCTCAAGGAGTGGCTGGCGGCGTCCGGGGCCCATCGGAAGAGCGAGCTGGGGTTTTTCATCCGGTTCGCCCGGACGGCGGGACTTCACAAAATCGGCGGCGGCCGCGGCCATTTCATTGGTTTCGGCGGGCTGGTCATCCCCAAGGACAGCGAGGCGGCCGCCCTCGGCCGGGACGGGGAACTCTTTCCGCCGGGATTCTACCAGGACGGCGAGGCGGTCCCCCTGGATCAGCAGCGGATCACCGAGGCCATCGACTGCTCCTGGTTCGCCGGCTACCGTGCCCCGCGCCACCCCTTCGAGGGCATGACCCGTCCGTATGCCACGGGCAACGAAAACCGGCAGTACACCTGGGCCAAAGCGCCCCGATACGACGGACTGCCCGCCGAGACGGGGCCCCTGGCCCAGATGCTCCTGGCCGGCGATCCCCTGCTGACGGAACTGATCCGGGAGGAAGGCCCGTCGGTCTTCGCCCGGCAATTGGCCCGGATCGTCCGGTCGTCCCGGACCCTCCCGGCCCTGGAGACATGGCTCCGGGAGCTGAGCCGGCGCCAGGGGTTGTTCTACAACGACGCCCCGCCATTGGAGCAGGGGCGGGGCTTCGGCCTGGTGGAGGCCCCCCGGGGCGCCCTGGGCCACTGGGTCGTCATCGAAAACGGGGCGATTCAGTCCTATCAGGTCATTACGCCCACCACCTGGAACGCGTCCCCCCGGGACCGCCAGGGCGCGCGGGGCCCCATGGAGGAGGCCCTGGTCGGGACGCCGGTCCGCGACCCGGACGATCCTTTGGAGGCCGAACTCGTCGTCCGATCCTTCGATCCCTGCCTGGTATGTACGGTTCATTAGACCGCATATCTCCCCGGCCGGATCCCCGGTACATCGGGAGAATGGACCCCGACGCCGAGGCGGCCCTGACGGCGGAAAACCGGCTGCTGCGGGAGGAGATCCGCGTGGCCCGGGACGCCGCCGAGATCACCGCCTCCCTGGTGGTCCGGCAGTTCGAAGAAACCGAAAAGATCCTCCACCGTTTTCAATCGGCCAATGCCCAGCGGAAGGCCGTCCTCAATTCCGCCGCCCAGATCTCCATCATCGCCGCCGACGGGGACGGGGTCATCTCCGTTTTCAACACCGGCGCCGAGAACCTGCTGGGGTACCGGGCCGGGGAGGTCATCGGACGCCAGACCCCCGAGATCTTCCACGCGGAGTCGGAGCTGACGCGGCGGGGCGAGATCCTCGGCATTCCGGCCTCTGCGATCCTCCAGGAATACGCCGTTCGGGACATGTCGGAAGGGTCGGAGTGGACCTATGTGCGGCGGGACGGCGGCCGTTTTCCCGTCAACATGACCATCAACGCGCTGCGTGATCCGGAGGGGATGGTGAGCGGGTACCTGTGCATCGCCATGGACATCACGGAGCGGAAGCAGGCGGAGGAGGGACTGCGGCAGGCCCACGACCAGCTCGAACGCCGCGTCATGGAGCGGACCCGGGAACTGGCCAAAGCCAACGAAGACCTGCAGACCGAAATCCGGGAGCGGAAGGGGATCGAACAGAGCCTTCGGGAAAGCCAGGCCGAAATGGCCGGGATCATGGACTCCATCACCGACCGGATGAGCATGATCGACGAGACCCTGACCATCGTCTGGGCCAACGATATCGCCAAACGGTTGTTCGGCCAGGACATGATCGGCAAAAAATGCCACGAGGTCTACCGGCGGCGATCCGACACCTGCGAGAACTGCGTCGCCCGGCGGACCTTCGCCGACGGCAAGATCCACGAGCATGAAACCGACGCCGTTTCCGTGGACGACGAACTGCTGATCTTCTGGTGTACCACCAGCGTGACCGCCTGGCATCCGGACGGCCGCCCGAGGCTGGTGGTGGAGAACTCCCGGGACATCACCGCCCGGAAAAAGGCCGAGGAGGCCCTGCGGGCATCGGAGGAGAACTACCGGTCCATCTTCGAGAACGCCACCGAGGGGATCTTCCAGACGACCCCCGAGGGCCGTATCCTCACCGTCAACCCCGCCTTTGTCCGGATCATGGGATACGACTCCGAGGAGGAGCTGCTCGGAAGCGTCACCGACCTGAGGGAGCAGCTCTACGTCAGGCCCGAAAAGCGGGACGAATTCAAGCGGCTCATGGCCCAGCAGGGGGCGGCGACCAATTTCGAGACCCGGTTCCACCGCAAGGGCGGCGACATCATCCACATCTCCCTCAACGCCCACGCCGTCCGGGACAAGAACGGGGAGATCGTCTATTACGAGGGAATCCTCGAGGACATCACTCAGCGGAAGCAGGCCGAAGACCTCAAGATCGCCAAGGACGCCGCCGAAGCCGCCACCCGGGCCAAGAGCGATTTTCTGGCCAACATGAGCCACGAGATCCGCACGCCCCTCAACGCCATCATCGGGCTGACGGACCTCAGCCTCCGGACCGATCTGTCCGGCAAGCAGCGGGACTATCTCCGGAAGATCGGCGCGTCCGGCCACACGCTGCTGGAGATCATCAACGACATCCTCGATTTTTCCAAGATCGAGGCCGGCCGGATGGAGCTGGAACGCACCGAGTTCAGCCTCCAGGACAAGCTGGAAAACCTGGCGGACATGCTCTCGGGCAAGGCCGGCGAAAAAGGCATCGAACTCGTGGTGTCGGCGGACGAGGACGTTCCCCGAACCCTCATTGGCGACCCGTTGCGGCTGACCCAGGTGCTGACCAATCTGACCAACAACGCGGTCAAGTTTACGGACAGCGGGGACGTGACCGTCCGCGTCTCGCTCCTGCGGAAAGACGCCGACCGGGTCCGTCTCCGGTTCACGATCCGGGACAGCGGCATCGGCATCGACCGGGAGGTGATCCAAAACCTCTTCACCCCCTTTACCCAGGCCGACGGGTCCACCACCCGGAAATACGGCGGCACCGGCCTGGGACTGGCCATCTCCAAACGCCTGGTGGAGCTGATGCACGGCGAGATCCGGGCCCTGAGCGAGCCCGGCAAGGGGGCCACCTTTTATTTCACGGCCCGTTTCGATCTGCCGGAACGGCCGCCGGAGAAAAAGCCCGAAGCGCCCCGACATCTCAGCGGCAAGGAGATCCTGGTGGTGGACGACAACGACGCCGCCCGGGAGATCATCCGGCAGACCCTCCGCTCCTTCGGATTCCGGGCCGAGGGGGTCGAATCCGGGTCGGCCGCCATCGAAAGCCTCAAGGGGAGGGAAGGGCAGGGCGGTTACGATCTCCTCATCGTCGACTGGATGATGCCCGGGATGGACGGCATCGACACGCTAAAGCGGATCCGCGAAGACCCCCGGCTGCCGGCGCCGCCGGTGCTGATGATGACGGCCTTCGGCCGGGAGGAGGTGATGCAACAGGCTGAAAACCTGGGCGTGGCCGGCTTCCTGATCAAGCCCATCAAGATGTCGGTGTTGTTCGACACCCTCATGGGGGTCTTCGGCGCCGATGGCGACGGGCCGGCGACCGGCGCCGGCGAGGCGATGGATAGGCCGGTCCGGGACCGTCTCCGGGGCGCCAGGGTGCTGGTGGTGGAGGACAACCACATCAACCGGCAGGTGGCGACCGAACTCCTGACGAGCGCCGGCTTGTGGGTGGAGACCGCGGAAAACGGCAAAGCCGCGCTGTCGGCCGTTCAGAAAGGCGATTACGATGCCGTGCTGATGGACATCCAGATGCCGGAAATGGACGGTTACGAGGCCACCCGGATTCTGCGCCGGGATTTCGGACGCCGCGATCTGCCCATCATCGCCATGACGGCCCACGCCCTCAAGGGGGACCGGGAAAAATGTCTGGCCGCCGGCATGAACGACTACGTCGCCAAGCCCATCGACAGCGAGGAGCTTCTGACCGTATTGTCCCAGTGGGCGACGCCGAAGCCGGGGAGAGGGGAGGGGACGCCGCCGGCCCCCGGACGGCCGGAGAAACCGGATCCCGGCGAGCTGCCCGAGGTTCCGGGGATCGATGTGGCCGCCGGGGTCAACCGCCTCAGCGGCAACCGGCCGCTTTACCTTAAGATTCTGTCGTCTTTCGCCGAAGATTACAGCGCCGTTTCATCGACCGTCCGGGAGGCGCTGGACCGGGGCGATGTCCAGGGAGCGCTCCGGGAGGTCCATACGGTAAAAGGCGTCGCGGGCAACATTTCCGCCCGGGGACTGGCCTCTGTCGCTTTGGAACTGGAAAGCGCGTTGCGAAAGACCGGCGAGGCCGACGGCGACCTGTTGGGGGACTTCGACCGGGCGGTCGGGGAGGTGCTAAACGCGATCCATCGGTTGATGGAGACGAAAGACCGGTTCGCGGGCGCGGATGATCCGGAAGCCGGGCTGTCCGACAGGCCCCTGAAGGCGCCGCCGGAGAAGGCGGCTGTCTATGAAGGGTTGATCGCCCTGGACCGGCTGCTCCAGGCCAACAATCTGGAGGCCGAAGAGGCGCTGGAGGAATTGAAGCATTCCCTGGCATCCTGGCCCGAAGGGGAGGAGGCTCTGGGAAAGATCGAAGACCGCATCGACCGGCTCGATTTCAGCGGCGCCAGGCAGGAATTGGCGGAGATCGCCCGGTCGTTGTCCCTGCAGTTGGAGGTCTCCTGATGACAGATGACCGTCGGAAACAGCGGGTGCTGATCGTGGACGACGCCCCCGAGAATATCCGGGTGCTGGCCCAGGTGTTGAAGCCCCTGTACACGGTCCGTTTCGCCACCAGCGGAAAAGAGGCCCTGGATCTCGCCACGTCCGGCGATCCCCTCGACCTTGTGCTGCTGGACATCATGATGCCGGAAATGGATGGATACGAGGTCTGCCGTCGAATCAAAGCGTCCGAAAAGACGCGCCACATTCCGGTGATCTTCATCACGGCCATGAACGAGGAGGAGGACGAGACCAGGGGGCTGGAACTCGGCGCCGTGGATTACATCACGAAACCCTTCAGCAAGGCCATCGTCAAGGCCCGGGTCCGGACCCACCTGGAACTGAAGCGGCACCGGGACATCCTCGAAAACCTGTCGTCCATGGACGGGCTGACGGGGATCCCCAACCGGCGGCGGTTCGACGAGTTCGTCGAAACCGAATGGCTCAACGGCGTCCGGGAGGCAAAGCCATTGTCCCTGATCATGATCGACATCGATTATTTCGGGGCCTACAACAACACCTACAACCATCTGGCGGGCGACGATTGCCTCAAGCGCGTGGCGGCGACCCTGACGGGATGCCTCCGCCGTCCCACCGATTTCGTGGCCCGGTACGGCGGCGAGGAGTTTTCGGCCGTTCTGCCGAAAACGGACCTGGAGGGGGCCGCCCACCTGGCGGAACAAATGCGGACCGCCGTCGAAGACCTCCGGATCCCCCACGAATCCTCGCCCATCTCGGACTGGGTGACCATCAGCCTGGGCGTCGCCAGCACGCTGCCGTTCAGGGACAGCACGGCCAAGTTTTTGATTGTAGGGAGCGACAGCGTTCTGTTCGACGCCAAAAAAGCCGGCAGAAACCAAGTCAAGACCATGCAACTGTGACGGGAAGGCGAGGGCGGCAAGTACAAATACGCGGATACATAAAACCACCCAATATGATTATATTGGGTGGTTTTATGCCGAACCAGCCGGAAACGGGAGACACTGTGGCGGAAAAACCCAAAATGACCCTCCACGACGCCATCGAGGCGCATCTTGTCGAAAAACAGGCCCTGGGGCAACTGAGCGATTCCACGGTTTACAACCGACGCTATGAGCTGACGCGCTTCGCGGATTATTGCGAGATCCGGAACATCCGCTATCCGGACGAGATCGACAAAGGGTCGATCCTGGGGTACTTGAAAATCCAGAATCTCAAGAAAAGCTCCAGGACGACGCTCATGTATATCCTGAACAGCTTCATGCAGTATTTGCTGGATGAAGGTCTGGCTTCGGAAAATGCGGTCGAGGGTCTGGAGAAACCCAAATCCTATCTTCCCAAAACCGATTATCTCACCATCGACGAATTGAACCGGCTGATGGTCGCGGAACGGAATAAAAAGAATCGGAAAACGGTGGCCCGAAATCTGCTCCTGTTCGGCCTGTTCACCGATATCTGTCTGCGGGTTTCGGAGGTCGTCAACCTGAAGCTCACCGACATCCGGCCCGAAGAAAAAGAACTCTGGGTGACCCGGAAGCGCGGCAAAGAAGAAAAAATTCCATTAAATACCGATTTAATTCAAAAATACAAGGACTGGCTGGCCATCCGACCCACCTACAAGGGGAGCCTGCAGGACTGGGTGTTCCTGTCCAGCCACGGCCAGCGGTTGACCCGCAGGCAGGTGCACGACATCACCCGGTCGGCGCTGAAAAGAGCGGGCATTTTCAAGCGGAAAGAGGGCCCTCACCTCCTGCGCCATTCCGGGGCGAGCCTCAAGGCGCGGTCGGGCGAAAACCTGATCATTATCCAGTATTTACTGGGTCATGAAAATCTGAACACCACCCGCCGCTATCTCCACTTCGACTGGCGGGAATTGAAGGAGATGGTGGATCGGAGCCCGAGGATAGGGGAAGAGTCCCAATGAAGGTTCCGATAAGAGTCCGACGCCTTGGCCGCGCCGCCTTGGGTTAAAACCCCAGGCTCAATCATTCAAAACCGGCTAAAAGCCGGTTCGGGTTGGAATCTGCCATCTGTGTCGCGACTGCCATAACCGGCTTTCAGCCGGTTTTATAGGTTCAGCCTGGGGTTTCAACCCAAGGCTGCGGAGCCGGGGAATCACTGGATGGGGCAGTTTGAAGCCCCCTCCCCTTTTGCTGCCTCATCCGCCGATTTTTCTTTCTTTTTTTCAGTAGGTTCAGATTTTTGGGGCACTTCAGGCGGCGCGGCGGAGAGGATCCTTATGGGCGGTGTGTTGACGGTGTAGGGAAGATCCTTCAGATCGTCGCTCATGAGCTGGGCTTCCCGGATCTTGAGAACGGCTTCGGCCGGGGCCTCGACCGCGGCATTGACATGGAAGACCAGGGTCAGGATCGGAAACTCGTCCCCCTTGACGAACCTGTCCG
>JAABTM010000123.1 GCA_011389855.1 Desulfobacteraceae bacterium | reverse complement strand
GATGGGGTTATTCCCCGCGGATTCATGAACCCGAGCCCAACCAGGGAATCGAATTCATACACTAAACCGCATTTAGGAAGATATACCAGCACCGGGAATCGGGAGTCAAGGGCGTTTAGCACGCATCGAAATCCCTCAGTTCCGAAGTGGCAAAACTTACCAGCCCAGGGCATCGCCCTGGGAAGGCTTGATTTCACCCGCCGCCTAACGTACATTCCGCACTATGAACATCGCCTGCCCCGCATGCCGCGCCCGGTTCCGTCTCGACGCCGGCCGGGCGACCCGTCCCGGCCTCAAAGCCCGTTGCGGCGAATGCGCCCACATTTTCCATGTCGATCCGCCCGGAATGGACGCTCGCGACATCGCTGAAGCCTTCCTGCAGGACGGTCTGCTTCTGGACCTGGAAGCCGCCGCCGATGACCGGATTTACGGCATCGGCGCGGTCCTGGGGGACGAAACCTTCGAGCGGGCGGACCGGTTCGACATGAAATCGGCCCTGGCGGACCTGGATCGGTTGGGACGGGGTGCGACATTCGTCCTGGGGCACAATATCCTGGCCCACGACCTGCCGGTCCTGGCGGCCATCCGGCCGGATTTGGATCTCCTCCGCCTTCCGGTCATCGACACCCTCTACCTCTCGCCCCTGGCCTTCCCCGAAAACCCTTACCATCGGCTGGTCAAGGACTATAAACTCGTCCGCCACAGCCGGAATCATCCGGTGGCCGACGCCCGGCTGGCCGGGACTTTGTTTCTGGACCAGTGGGCGAGCTTTTACGAAACCGCCCGCACCCTTCCCGACTTGCTCGCCTTCCACGAATTCTGTTTCCGGGAAGCGCGGCTGGACGGCGGGGCCGACGCCGGCGGCATTCAAGACCTCTTCCGGCGGCTCGGCGCGCCCCTGCTGCCCGATGCCGGGGCGGCTTTGACCGTTTTCCGGGACCTCGCGGCGGGCCGGATCTGCGACGCCGCGCTGACGACCATCATCCGGCCCCTCCTGGACGAGCCATTCAAACGCCCGGCCCTCGCCTATTGCCTGGCGTGGCTCCGGGTGGCGGGCGGCAATTCCGTCCTGCCGCCGTGGGTCCGGTACCGCTTTCCCGACGTGGCGCCGACCCTCAAACGGCTGCGGGACATCCCCTGCGGATCGGAAAACTGCACATGGTGCGCCGAGGTCCACAATCCCCGCCGGCAGCTTCAACGCTATTTCGGTTTCGACGACTTCCGGACCCTGCCCGACGGCGAACCCCTCCAGGAAGCGATCGTCCGATCCGGCATGGGCGACCGGCCGCTTTTGGGCATCCTGCCCACCGGGTTCGGCAAGTCCATCTGCTTCCAGCTTCCGGCCCTGATCCGGTTTCACCGGCGGGGATCATTGACGGTGGCGATCTCGCCCCTCCAGTCCCTGATGAAAGACCAGGTGGACAACCTGAAGCGGGTCACGGGCACGCCGGCGGCCGGGGCCATCTACGGCCTCCTGACCGGGCCGGAGCGGGGCGCGGTGCTGGAGGGGGTCCGGATGGGGGATGTCGGCATCCTCTACATCTCGCCGGAACAGCTCCGGAACCGCTCCGTGCGCGAGGCCCTGAAGCTGCGGGAGATCGGCTGCTGGGTCTTCGACGAGGCCCACTGTCTCTCCAAATGGGGGCACGATTTCCGGCCCGACTACCTCTACGCGGCCCGGTTCATCCGGGAGTTCGCCGAAGCCCAGGGATCGGACATCCCGCCGGTGGCCGGCTTCACCGCCACGGCCAAGCTGGACGTGATCGCGGAGATCGCCGCCCATTTCGAGGCACACCTCGGCCAGAAATTGACGGTCCTCCAGGGCGGCGTGGAGCGGGAAAACCTCCGGTTCGGCGTGGAGCCCGTCACCGAGCACGAAAAACCGGGCCGAATCGCCGATCTGCTGGCGGACCGGCTGGGAAATCCGCCGGAGGGCAGCGCCGTGATCTACTGCGCCACCCGGCGCCACACCGAAGACATGGCCGGTTTCCTCGCCCAAAAGGGATGGACCGCCGAAGCCTTCCATGGCGGGCTGGCGCCGCCGGACAAACGACGGGTCCAGGATCTGTTCATCGCCGGAGAGGTCCCGGTGATCTGCGCCACCAACGCCTTCGGCATGGGCATCGACAAGCCCGACGTGCGTCTGGTGATCCACGCCGACATCCCCGGATCCCTGGAAAACTACCTCCAGGAGGCGGGCCGGGCCGGCCGGGACCTGCAAATCGCCGACTGCGTGCTCCTCTACCACAAGGAGGACATCGAGACCCAGTTCCAGCTCGGCGCCCTGTCCGAACTGCGCCACCGGGACCTGGCGGAAATTTTGCGGGCGTTCCGGAGGTCAAAGCGGAGCAAAACCGGCGAAGTGGTGACCACCACCGGCGAAATCCTCCGGGACGAACACACCCGGGCCACCTTCGACTGGGAGGACCACGGGGCCGACACCAAGGTCAGGACGGCGGTGGCGTGGCTGGAGCGCTCCGGCCACCTGGAGCGCAACGAAAACCAGACCTACGTCTTCCAGGGCAAGCCCCGGTTCAAGACCCTGGCCGAGGCCCGGGACCGACTCGACCGCCTCGACCTGCCGCCGGTCAAACGGCGGATCTGGGAGGCGATCCTCTCCCGCCTCATGGACCGGGACCCCGACGATGGCCTCACCACCGACGATCTGGCCGGGGCCGTGGGCCGCATCGAGGGCGTGGACAAATCGGACTTCGCCGACAGCCGGGCCGTCATTGGGGTGCTCCACCAGATGTCCGAAGCCGGGGTGGTGGACAGCGGCATCCTCATGAGCGCCTATGTCCGGCCCAAGGGCAAGGACTCCGCCCGGAAGCTGTTGGCCAAAATCTGCGACCTGGACCGGGCCCTGCTCGGCATCCTCCGGGAGGAACACCCCGACGAGACGGTGGATGAATGGGTGAGTCTCAACCTGCGAAACCTGAACCAGCGGCTGATGGACGCCGGGTTCGCCGACGCCAACCCCGAGACGGTCAGGGGACTGCTGGCGAGCCTGGCCCGGGACGGCAAAGGATTCGCCGGCCGCCACGGCAGCATCGACCTCCGCCACACCCATCAGGAGCACTACCGGGTCCGGCTGCGGCGGCAGTGGACGACCATCGCCGAGATCGCCGATCGGCGGCGCAACCTGGCCTGGACCTTGTTGAACGCGCTCTATGAGCGCATCCCCGCCGACCTGCATGGACAGGCCGAAGTCCTGGTGGAATTTTCCAGCGACGACCTGGCCGACGCCATCCGGCGGGAGATGACCCTCCGGGTGGACCCCGACAAGATCCTGCCGGCCATCGACCGGGGGCTGCTTTTTCTTCACGAGCAGAACGTGATCCTTCTCCAGAAAGGGCTGTCGGTCTTCCGGCAGGCCATGAAAGTCCGGATGCTGCCCGAAGCCAAAGGTTGCCGCTATTCCAAGGGCGACTACGCGCCCCTGGCCCACCACTACGGCCAGCGCACCTTCCAGGTCCATGTCATGGACGAGTACGCCCGCCGGGGACTGGAGGCGATCAACCGGGCGCTCTCCCTGGTGACCGGCTATTTCACCATGGACCACCGGCGCTTCATCCGCCGGTTTTTCGCGGACCGGCGGGACATGCTCAAGATGGCCACGGGGGAGGAATCCTTCAAGGCCATCGTGGGCCGCCTCAAACACCCGATCCAGGAGGCCGTCGTGGCCGCCGACCCGGACGAGAACGGGCTGATCCTGGCCGGCCCCGGCTCGGGGAAGACCCGGACCGTGGTCCACCGGTGCGCCTACCTGCTGCGGGTCCGGCGGGTCCCGTCCCGGTCGGTGCTGGTGCTGCTCTTCAACCACGGCGCGGCCCTGTCGGTGCGGCGGCGGCTCCGGGAACTGGTGGGCAAAGAAGCCGCCGGCGTGACGGTGCTCACCTACCACGGTCTGGCCATGCGGCTGACGGGGACCTCCTTTGCGACGCGGGCCGACGCGGCGGCCCGGGACGACGCCGGCCTGACGGCCCGGTTCGACGCGATCATCAGCGACGCCGCGGCCCTGCTGGAAGGGGAAAAGAGGGTGCCGGGGCTGGCGGACGACGCGATCCGGGACCGGTTGCTCTCCGGATACCGCCACATCCTGGTGGACGAATACCAGGACATCGACGCCGACCAGTACCGCCTCATCTCGGCCCTGGCCGGCCGCACCCTGAAGGACCCGGACGGCAAGCTCTCCATCCTGGCGGTGGGCGACGACGACCAGTCGATCTATGGATTCCGGGGCGCCAACGTGGAATTCATCCGGCGATTCCAGGCGGACTACCGGGCCGAGGCCCACTACCTGGTGGAGAACTACCGCTCCACGGACCACATCATCGCCGCGGCCAACGCGCTGATCCGGAAAAACCGGGATCGCGTGAAGACCGACCACCCCATCCGCATCGACCGCCGTCGAAAGAGCGACCCGCCGGGAGGCCGATGGACCGCTCTTGACCCCATAGGCCGGGGGCGCGTGCAGCGGATCACGGTGGACGGCGTCGCCGGACAGGCGACGGCCCTGGCGGCGGAACTCCGGCGGATGCGGGGTCTCGATCCCCACCTCGACTGGGCGGATGTGGCGGTCCTCTCAAGGCAGGGGTTTCGCTATGCTGAGTTGTGCGCGGTCCGGGCCGCGCTGGAGAGCGCCGACATCCCGTGCAGCCGTCCCCTGGAGCGGGAGAACGGATTCTCCCTCCACCGGGTCCGGGAAGTCGCCGAGGTCCTGGACGATCTGTCGCAAATGGAAAACGACATCCGAAGGGCCTCGGATTTCATCGAAATGCACAACCGCCGGATCGCGGAACGGCCCGACGCCCGCGAAACGATCTGGGACGCCGAGGTCCGCCGCATCCTGTCCGCCTGGGAAACCGAAACCGGAAACGCCGAAGTCTCGGTGGGCGCGGCCGTCGATTTTATCCACGAATCCCTGTCCGAACAGCGGCGGGAGCAACGCCTGGGCCGGGGCGTATTCCTCGCCACGGCCCACGCCGCCAAGGGGCTGGAGTTCCCCCATGTCTGCATCCTCGACGGCGGATGGCGCGCGCCCTCCGACGCCGCCGCCATGGAAGAGGAACGGCGGCTCTTCTACGTCGCCATGACCCGGGCCATGGAAACCCTGACGGTTTTCCGGCGGGGAGATTGCCGGAATCCCCACGTTGACGATATTGATGGACCACATCTGCTGGATCGGCGCGGCGATGGGACGGCCGGCGCTGAAACTCCGTTCCGGCGCTATGGAATGCTGGGGTTGGGGCAGCTCTATCTCGACTTCGCCGGCTGCTGTCCCGAAAACTCTCCGGTCCACGAGACGCTGGCGAACCTGAACGCGGGCGACAATCTGGCGATGCGGGACGGCGATAGAGGACTTGAACTGATCGCCGAAAACGGCCAACCCGCGGCCCGCCTCTCCCGGGCCGCCGATGCGAAATGGCGGGACCGAATCGACGCCATCGAAACGGTCACGGTAATCGCCATGGTGAGGCGTCGGGCCGGGGATGCGAAGCCCGATTTCAGGGATTGGTTGCGGTGCGGGGAGTGGGAGGTTCCGGTGGTGGAGGTGACATCAAGAGGCTGATCCATAAGCCGGACATGCCTGAATATCTTCTTTGTTGATGTGCGGATAATCCTTGAGGATTTCGTCTTCCGGCGCGCCGGAAGCGAGAAGGTTCAGAATCAATTCGACGCTGATTCGGGTCCCTTGGATAATCGGCTTGCCGCCAAGGATTTTCAGGTTAACGGTGATTCTTTTCATGATCAATCCTTATCGTATTTGGGTTATTTCCATAATCAGGGCCGCCCTGCGGGCTACCCCGCCGCCCCCGCCAGCACCGCCTCGGCCCGCGTCAACTGCTCCCGCAACAGAAAATAAAGCCGCAGCAAGTTAAACCGCGCCTCGGCGTAGTTCAGATTGAAATCCCCCAGTCGGGTCAACGTGATCGTCCCGGCCCGGTACTGGCCCCGGGCGTCCTCGTAGTTTTCCCGGGACAACGCCACCGCCTCTTTCTGGAGCCCGATGCGCCCCGCCAGGGACCGGATGTCCACGATAATCCCGTCGATCTCGGCTACCAGTTCCTTTTGAGTCCGGCGCAGTTCGGCCTCGGCCCGGCGCAGGTCGGCTGATGCCTCGGCCCGCCGGGCACGGGTCAGGTCACCGTCCCAAAGGTTCCACTGGCCCTGGACCCCCACGGCCCAGGATTCGTCGGTCTCGCCCCATTCCTCGCCGCTGGTCTCCAGGGAGGTCACGGCCCGCAGCTCGGGCCACCGCTCCCCGTTGGCCATCTCCCGGGCGGCCCCGGCCGACGCGGCCCGGGCCTTCCGGGCCCGGAGGTCCAGCAGACCTTCTTCCCCCCGTGCCGCCCGGAGCCGACCGATGACCGCGTCCGGATCGGCAACGTCCGCCAGCTCGCCCTCGGGGGACCACCGCTCCGCCCCGGACGGACGGCCGATGGCCAGATTGAACTGGATCAACGCGTCTTCCAGGTCCGCCTCCCCCGACGTCAGGGCGTCCGACGCGAAATTGAGGTTCAGCTTGGCCTGCCGGACGTCCAGGGACGTGACCACGCCCACCTCCCACAGGTCGTTGGCGTCCGCCAGCTCGGCCCGCCGTTGCTCCCGGCGGTCCTTGAGGATGGCCACCGACGCCCGGTGGAACAGCACAGCGTCGAAGGCCATGCGCACCGCCTCCCGGATGTCCCGCTCGCCCGCCGCCACGACCAGGTCCGCCTCCCGGCCCAGGGCCACTTCCAGACGCCGCCCCTCCCGGATCCGCCCCCCGGCCCAAAGGAGCTGGCTGGCCGACGCCCCGGCCGAAATCTCCCGCTCGGGGCTCGTAAACAACGGATTCTCCGGCGCATTGTCCCCCAATTCCAGCCACCCCGCGTCCACATCCACCTGGGGCCGGGTGAACGCCGTCCGCTGCCGCCCCCGGGCCCGCAGCGCCGCCGCCGACTGCCGGGAGATTTGAATGGCCTCGGCGTGTTCCAGGGCGTATTTCACCGCCTCTTCCAGGGTGACGGCCGCCGTTGGCGGCGCCGTCGCCAAACTTATAAAAATCGCCAAAAAAACCGACGTTTCAAACCATCGCTTCATGCAGCGCCTCCGATTTAGGGTGTCCGAAAAGGGGTGCAAGACCCGCATTGGCAAACACTTTCCGACTTGTGGGCTCTTATGGCTTTCCCAACGTCCGTTGACTGTGATAGATTTTGACCCATCTTAATGAACGAGACGCCGCTAACCATTGACACGGAAAGGATTCGGATGTCAAGCAACCGCCTTCCTTCGGTTTTCCTCCTTCTGTTCATCTTGTTTCAACCCCTGACCGCGACCCATTGCGCCGCCCTCTCGCCAGGCCCGGGCAAGGCGGGGTGTCCGCCCGGCGGACCGGCCGGACCGCCCGTCCACACCTACGAGGTGGTCCGGACCTATCCCCACGATCCCAACGCCTTCACCCAGGGGCTGGTCTATCACGACGGCATGCTCTACGAAAGCACCGGCAAATACGGCCGGTCCACCCTGCGGGAAGTTCGGCTTGAGACGGGGGATGTGATGCGGCAACGTCCCCTCCGGCCCCGGTTTTTCGGCGAGGGAATCGCCCTCTACCACGGCCGGATCATCCAGTTGACCTGGAAATCCCAAATGGGGTTCGTCTACGAGCGGGAGGGCTTCAACCGGATACAGTCCTTCCGGTACCGGGGGGAGGGATGGGGCGTCACCCACGACGGCGCCCGGCTCATCGTCAGCAACGGAACCTCCACCCTCCACTTCTGGGATCCCCAGACCTTCCGGGAGATCGGACGCGTCCAGGTCCGGGACGGCGACCGGCCCGTGACCTTCCTGAACGAACTGGAATACGTCAAGGGCGAGATCTACGCCAACGTCTGGCAGTCGGACCGGATCGCCCGCATCGATCCCGACACCGGGTGCGTGACGGGCTGGATCGACCTGACGGGCATCCTGGGCCCCCGGATGATGCCGGAAGAGGCGGTCCTCAACGGCATCGCCTGGGACGAAGCGGGGGACCGGCTTTTCGTCACCGGCAAATACTGGCCGGAGGTCTTCGAGATCGAACTCGTTCCGAAAAAAAGAAAGGAGGACGGATGACGCTAAAAGATGCCGCGGCCATCGTCACCGGCGCCAGCCGGGGGTTGGGGTTTACGCGCTCTTCCGCCGATGCGCCACCATCTGGTGCCGTTTCTGCCCCGACAACTCGGCTTTTCGCAACCGGATCGACTTGGGCGTCACCTCCACCATCTCGTCTTCCCGGATAAAGTGAATCGCCCATTCCAGGGTCATGGGCTTGACGGAGGTGAGGATGACGTTTTCGTCCCGGCCCGAGGCGCGCATGTTGGTCAGTTTCTTTTCCTTGGACGGATTGGCGATGATGTCGTTGGGGCGGTTGTGTTCGCCGATGATCATGCCTTCGTAGACCGGGTCGTTGGGAACGATGAAGATCTGGCCACGGGGCTCCAGGTTGAACAGGGCGTAGGCCACGGCGACGCCCTGGCGGTCCGAGACGATGGAGCCGGTGCGGCGGGTGGGAAAATCGCCCCGGTATTCTTCGTATCCGAGGAAATACCAGTTCATGATGCCCGTGCCCCGGGTGTCGGTTAGAAACTCGTCCCGGTAGCCGATGAGGCCCCGGGACGGGATGCTGAACTCCAGCCGGACCCGGCCGGTGGACCCGTGGACCATATTGGTCATCCGCCCCTTCCGCACCGAGAGTTTTTCCGTCACCACGCCGGTGTAGGTCTCGTCGCAGTCGATGAAGAGGTGTTCGACGGGCTCCATCTGCCGCCCCTTTTCCCATCGGTAGATCACCTCGGGCCGGCCCACCGTGAACTCGAACCCCTCACGCCGGAGGGTCTCGATGAGGATGGCCATCTGGAACTCCCCCCGCCCCTTGACCAGGAAGACCTCGGCGTTGGCGCCCCCCGCGTCGGCCTCTTCCACCTGGATGGCCACGTTCCGCAGGGTTTCTTTCAGGAGCCGCTCCCGGATCTTCCGGGACTGGACGATGGCGCCCTCCCGGCCCACGAAGGGCGAGGTGTTGATGGTGAATTTCATGGAGACGGTGGGCTCGTCCACGGTGATCCGCCGCAGGGGCCGGGCGTGGTCCTTCATGCAGATGGTGTCGCCGATCTGGACGTCCTCCACCCCGGACAGGACGATGATGTCGCCGGGGTCGGCATTTTCCGCCTCCCGAAGCGTCATCCCCTCGTAGACCTGGATCTTGGAGACCCGCAGCGGGTTCTCCCGGTTCTCCCGGTCGATGCAGACGAGGCTGTCGTGGGACCGGACCCGGCCGTTGGAGATCTTGCCCACGGCCAGCCGGCCCAGGTAGTCGGAATACCCCAGGTCGGAGACCCGCATCTGGAAGGGGGCGTCGGGGTCGTGGACCGGGCCGGGGATCTCCCTGAGTATGAGGTCGAAGAGCGGCGTCAGGTCCCGCCCCTTCTCGTCGGAGGTCTCCTGGGCCACGCCCTCCCGGCCGATGGCGTATAGGAAGGGGAAATCGAGCTGCTCCTCGTCGGCGCCCAGGTCGATGAACAGGTCGTAGAGGTCGTCCAGCACCGCCAGGGGGCGGGCGTCCTTCCGGTCGATCTTGTTGATGATCACCCCCACCCGGAGGCCGGCCTCGAAGGTCTTTTTAAGGACGAACCGGGTCTGGGGCAGCGGCCCCTCGGAGGCGTCCACCAAAAGGAGCGCGCCGTCGGCCATGGTCAGGGCCCGCTCCACCTCGCCGCCGAAGTCGGCGTGGCCCGGGGTGTCGATGATGTTGATCTTGACCCCCTTCCAGACCACGGAGCAGTTTTTGGCCGCGATGGTGATGCCCCGCTCCCGCTCCAGGTCCATGGTGTCCATTGCCCGTTCGCTGACCGCCTGTCCGGCCCGGTACACGCCGCTCTGGGCGAACATGGCGTCCACCAGGGTGGTCTTGCCGTGATCGACGTGGGCGATGATCGCCACGTTTCGAATTGCATTGTTGGTCTGCATAGCTTCTTAAACTGTCTCTTCCGTGCGTTGATTCCGATCCGGGAGGAACCCCGGATATCGTTAAAGGCAACCGGATAACATAAGCATCCGTCGGGGCGGTGCAACGGGAAAAAACCCCTCCCCCCGGCCCCCTCCCCTGGGAGGAGAGGGGGAGCAACGATTTCACATTTCGGCTATCGGTCAAACGATCATTTTTCGACCTCCCCCCTTCCCTCTCAGGGAAGGGGGGCCGGGGGGGGTTAGGTTTTTTGGGCGAGACACTTTCCGAGGGTCAGCACTTATAAGGATAAAAATGATGATAACAGTACCCGCCCGGATCGGAGTACTGCAATTCCGTGTCGGCCAGGCACTGCCCGATGGCCCCTTTGGAGACCTCTTCGTAGTCCGCTCGTTTCTCTTCTTCCTTCTTGCAGGGCATGCAGATGGGCTGGTGGTCGTAGACCGACAGGATTCGTTCGTCCGAGGGCGTAAGTTTTTTTTCGCACCGGCTGCATTGCACCGCGCAGGAGACCAGTTCTTCCCATTTGTCCTTCATCGCGTCCTCTCCTTTCGATTGGGGTGAGCCGTTCAACTCCGATTCGGTTCATGGTCTCATTTTAGAACCAACAGGGGGGTTCGTCAACAAACGGGGATAAACATTTTGGGATCGCGCGCCCTTTGTGGTATGGTGAGCGGAACATAACAACCCATCCTGCGAGGTGCATTATGGCGAAACCCAAGGCGTCCTACTGGGCGGACGAGTATGTCGAAAAACAGACGACCCTGACCAAGGCCATCGACCGGATCAAAAACGGCCAGCGGGTCTTTATCGGCTCTTACTGCGGCGAGCCCCAGTATCTGGTTCAGGGGCTGGCCGAGGCGTCCAAGCGGTTTTCCGACCTGGAGATCATCCGGCTCATGTCCCAGGAAACCACCTCGCTGAGCGCCATCGCCAACCGGACCAAGGACCAGAGCCTCTACATCCGCTCCATTTATCTGGGCTCGGCCAAATCGGATGAACTGGCCGGGAACCTCCGGTTTTACATGCCCGTGAACGTCGCCGAGGTGCCGGGGCTTTTCAAATCCCGCCGGATTCCCATCGATGTGGCCCTGGTTCAGGTCACGCCGCCGGACGATTTCGGATGGATGAGCTTCGGGGTCTCCGTGGATGTGACCCTGGCCGCGGCCCGCTCCGCCGATCTGGTGATCGCCCAGGTCAACGACCGGATGCCCCGGGTGCTGGGCCAGAGCATCATCCACGTCAACAGCGTGGACCTGGTGGTTGAGCACGACGAGGATCTGTTGACCATCGCTCCCTTCCGGGAGTCGGAGGCCGCCACCCTCATCGGCCGGCACATCGCCGGACTCATCGAGGACGGCTCCACCATTCAACTGGGTCTGGACGCCGCCTCCCAAGCCACCACCCGGGCCCTTCACGATAAAAACGACCTGGGGATCCATTCCTATTTTCTCACCGACAACATCATGCACCTTTACGCCACCGGGGTGGTCAACAACCGTAAAAAGGGGCACAACGACGGCAAGATCGTCGCCGGCTGCGCCATCGGGTCGTCGGCCCTCTACGAATTCGTGGACATGAACCCCGGCGTCGATTTCTTCCCCTTCGACATCGTGGCGGACATCGACGTCATCTCCCGCCACAACAAGATGGTCTCCATCAATGTGGCGCGGACCGTTGACCTGGCCGGCCAGATCTCCTGCGACGCCGTGGCCTCGACCCTCTACGCCGGGGTGTCGGGCATCCCCAATTTCGTCCGGGGAGCCAACCGCTCAAAGGGCGGCAAGTCCATCATCATGCTCAATTCCGTCTCGGACGACGGCAAAAAGAGCCGGATCGTCGGCCTGCTCCACAACACCATCGTCACCGTGCCCCGGGAGGACGTCCAATACGTGGTCACGGAATACGGGGCCGTCAACCTGTCGGGCAAGAGCATGCAGGAGCGGGCCCTGGCGCTGATCAGCATCGCCCATCCCGACTTCCGGGACGACCTTCTCCAGGAGGCCCAGGAGATGGGGATGGTGGGCGCTGAACGGTCCCTGGGAGAATCGGAACACGGCATCTACCCGGTCAAGCTGGAAGAAACGGTAGACCGGGCCGGGGAAAAGATCACCCTCCGCCCGGCCAAACCTACGGATGCCAGGCCCCTCCAGGAGCACTACTACCACCTGGGAAAACAGGACGTGATCTCACGGTTTTTCCACGAAAAGACCCGGTTCGCCCGCACCGACGTGGAAAGCCTCTCCCAGACCGACTATATCCGGAACCTGACCATCCTGGCGGTGGTGGGCGAGGTGGGATTCGAGACCATCATCGGGGTGGGCGAATACTACCTGCAACCGGCCCAGAACATGGCCGAAGTGGCCTTTTCCGTGAGCAAGGATTACCAGGAAAAGGGCATCGGCCGCCTGCTGATCCGCAAACTGGCCGAAGCGGCCCAGGAAAACGGGATCTCGGGGCTCTTCGCCGTCACCTCGTCGTCGAACAAGCGGATGATCCGGTTGTTCAAGTCGCTGCCGTACAAGGTGAAATCGACGATGGAGGAGGATGTGGTGCTGAGTTGCCGGTTCGACGACCCGGCGGAGTAGAAAGGAGGGCGCCGATGCGGGACGGCGTCAGTGTTCCAGCCGCCTCCTGAAATCCTCGGCGTCCGACGCCGCCCGAATGACATCTTTAAGGGCCTTCAATTTTTGGATGTCCTGGATTTGGGCGACTCGCTCCGCAAGGTTCCGGCTTTCGTCGCCGAATTTGAGGCTCAAAGCGAGTTCGATGCCTTCGATGAGTCCTTCCCGCCGGCCATCCCGTTGGCCTTCCCGCCGACCTTCTTCCATCAACATTTGCGTCAGTCCCATTATTTCCTCCCCTTGAGGACTTTTTCTCAGATAAATTTCCCGGTAACGAGCCGTTTCCTCGTCGCTCAAGCTCGCGTAAATATCTATAAATTCGCTGTATTTGATGCGTTTTTCCGGGTCCGTTTCCAATTTCGCAACCCCTTCCCGGGCTTTGGCGTACACTTCCAGGCGCTTATCTTCCGTATAAGCCATGTTGGGCAGATTGATCCGGGCTACGATGTTGCGGCTGTTCAGGTGGGCCGCGGCCGGGGTTCGGCCCAAGTCGCAGGCGATGAAGCTGAAGCGCAGATAATCGGCCCGGTCCCCGCCGAGGACGAGTTGGGTTGGGAAAGCCCCGGGTCGAAGGAAAACGACCACCGGAACGACGCGCCGGGTGTCAAACATGTCCGACAGGTCCAGGCAATAGTGGGCCAGCCGGTGAATGGAAAACCGGGCCGGGTCGGTTTCCTCCTCGACGACGAACAGGATGGCGGCCCGCTCGCCGTTGGGCCATTCTACCAGCAGGGGAACGTCGAGTTCCCGGAACCGGTCGCCCAGCCGGTCCTTTAATTGCTCCTCGCGGATGGGGACGATCCGGGCGTTGGCGCCGCATTTT
>JAABTM010000412.1 GCA_011389855.1 Desulfobacteraceae bacterium | reverse complement strand
CCGGGCGTCCCGGCCGCAGCGGCTGAAATAGACCGGGATATCGAGCCGGCCGTTGTCGATGCGCGCAGTATCCTGGAGAATGTCCAGGTCCACCGCCTTGAGCCGCTCCCTGAAGCGGCGAACGGTGTCTTCGGGCGACAGGGTTTTATCCTGATCCCGGGTATAGGCTTTGAACGCATCTTTGAGTATGATCTTGCATGAATCGGGCGCCTGCATGGATTGCCTCCGTCAATGGTGGTTTTGGCGCAGAAACTGACATGTTTGGGGACGGAAGACAAGGCTTTTCCGCTCAGGCGTTTTCGGCGGCCTCGTCCTCGTCCTGCATGCGGGCGCCTTCCATGAGCAGCCACATGAAGTTGCCCAGTTCCGGTGCATCGGCGTATTTGTCGGGGATGCCGTGGGAGAATTTGAAGCGGCCTTCCTTTTGCATAAGAATCTCGTAGAACGCGTCTTTGTCCCCCTTGTCGTTGAACCGGGCCCCCACCAGCTCTCCCTCCCGGAAAACCACCTCGGCCGGCCCCCTGGGTAGATTCAGTTCCAGCAATCCGGTTTTCTGGTTGACGTTCAACGCCTGGAACAGCTCCGCCGGCGGCATCTCCGACAACTGCCCGGCCATGCCGGAGGCGAACTCGTCGGCCCGTTCTTTGTTGGTCCGGGCCAGTCGTCTGGCCAAAAGGCGGGCGAAATACATCTGGAGGGACGGGTGGCGGTTGAGGACCTGCCGGAAGTCCCGGCTGTTGAGGTAGAGAATCGGGGTCGGTTCCACGGCGCCGACCGTGGCCCCCACCGGGTCGCCTGAGAGCAGGCTCATCTCGCCGAACACATCGCCTTTTTCCAGAAAGGCCATGTGGAGATCCTCGTCGCTCAGCACCTCTACCTTCCCCGCCAGGATGATGTAAAGATGCTCTCCGGGATCGCCCCGGGAGATGATCCGCTCTCCTTTTTGGTATTTTTTGACCTTCAAATACGGGACGATGTCGTCGATGTGGCGCGCTTCCAGGGACTCGAAGATGGAGAAATCCTTCAGGAGCGCGGCGATCGATCCCGCCCGCCGAACCGCCTTGCCGCCGGGATCCGCCTCCGTCGCGTCCGCCGGTCCGTATTCGACCCGTATTCGCCCGTCGCACCCGCTGCAGTGGAAACCGCCCCTGGGCGGGAGGGACATGCCGCATTCACGGCCTGTCTCCCATTCCGATAAGGCTTCGGCGACGTCCAGCACCAGGATGATGCAGGCGGCGCTGCCATGGGGAAAGGTCAGCGTATAGCCCGACAGCCGGATGTCGTCCCCTTTCTGGTAAAGGGGGCATCCGCCGGTTTCGGCGACGCGGATAATAACATCTGGAAGATCCATGCGCTCTCCTTTCCCTGGATGCGGCAAAGCTTCGAACCGGTTGGTTAATCGATCTTTTCGAAATACTCCTTTTCCGCGCCGCACAGGGGGCAGACCCAGTCGTCGGGCAGATCCTCGAATGCGGTTTCAGACTCGACGCCGTTGTCCGGGTCGCCCAGTTCGGGATCATAGATGTAACCACAGGGGCATTCGTACTTGGCCATGAGAAAATCTCCTTTCAGAGGGTAAGTTGAATGTAATGTACATTTATCAATATCGATTCTCTTTTAACAAATTTATCCGATTCTGGAAAGGATAAATTTGATGCGGCCTGTTAAGCGTTGCAATATGTTAAAGCCAAACTCAGGCATTAAGCGGCCTCCTGGTCAACATCGATATTGACGCCATGTATTTCCGGGATTGGTTTTCCGGTCTTCAGACTTAAAATGATCCATTCTTCAAGAACCTCCCGCAACTCCTCTCTGCATTTTTCCAAAGTGTTCGCATTGGCCCAAACGCCTCTTAGTTTCGGCACTTTCCCATAGAATCCTTCATTATCCGGCAATATTTCATAAGTTGCTGTTGCCAAAGCCGCGTGAATGTATTCTGTCAGCATTGTTCCTCCTCTAATTTTCCGCACTCCAAACTTTCAGTTCAGGACGCCGCCGATGACATTGTGGCAGCTCTGATAGTTGATCCGTTGAGGGACGCCCCACTTGATCTCATTTCAAAGTCCCCCTTTGAAGTTCCATTTAACCCTTCTATAATTTCTTTCAAGATAGGACAGAAAATTGTGGTTGACATTGCTAAAGACACTCTGTCTTTCAGGAAATTTTAGATGAAAAACGCTGAACTAAAATGTTGATAGGAACATTGATTCAACTTTTTAAATGAATTGATTATCTTTTTATGAATAGTCTTTAGCGGTATGCTTGTCAATAAAAAATGCTATACTTGTAGATCGATATAATGAGAAAGAAAGGAGGCGACATGGCCGTGTCCGACATGATTTCCGATCCGGAAGGCTATTTCCGAAACTTCATCCCGGAGCGGGACGATTTGCTGAAAACCCTGGAAAAAGAAGCGGAAGCCGAAGCGATCCCCATCGTGGGACCGGTGGTGGGAGAACTGCTGTCCCTCATGGCCGGCGTCTCCGGGGCCCGCCGGATTCTGGAACTGGGCGCCGCCACCGGCTATTCCGCCATTTATCTGGCCCGGGGGGCGGCGCCGGTGGGAGGAGCTGTGGTCAGTCTCGAAAACGACCCAGCGATGGTCCGCCGCGCCCGACAAAATGCGGAAAAAGCCGGTCTGTCGGATCGGATCGACATACGAGAGGGCGACGCCCGTGAAAACATGGCCGCCATGGACGCGGCGTCCTTCGATCTCGTCTTCATGGACATCGACAAGGAATTCTATCTGCCGGCCCTGCCCCATTGCCGGCGGCTGCTCCGGCCGGGCGGGTTGATGATCGTCGACAACGTGGGATTTGCCGACGCCGTAGATTTCAACAAAGCGCTCTGGGAAAGCGACAACTGGCGTGTGGTCAATCTCCTGACGCTGCTGCCGGGGCATTCGCCGGAACGGGACGGACTGACGTTCGCGGTCAAAGCTAGTCGGTGATACCGCGCCTCGGCTTTCGGGATTTCTCGCGATGCGGCTGAATTTTCCGCTCCTGCTTAAATCCCTCGGCCGTTCGGACGGCGCGGACGAAATTCTTCTGAGATTTTGGGCTGTAGTGGACATTGCCGAGATAGAAATCGACGTGGCAGGCGTAATCGGGGGTGTCGGTCCGGAATATGCCGGTCCAGTAACTGTCCGGCTGGGTGTAGCGGAAATAGGCTATGTCGACGATGGGGACCCTTGTGCTGGTAATCATCAGCGTGGAGAGTTCCCCGGCCGTCGGCAAGCGCCAGCCTGAAAAACCGCCGAATCGTTCCTCGTTGAGCATCCCGATGAATTCTTTTTGAAGATCGTCCCATGCCATCCGCTTGGCGTAATAATTGATCGATTCACGGTCCCGGTTTTTGATCTCCCAGATCAGCCCGGACTGGTTGTCCCGGACCATGGCCCATTCTTCCGCCGATTCGGGAAGCGGTCTGCCAGCGTCATCGAGCTTGGTGTAGGGCGCGAGTTCCCGAAGAAAGGAAAGGGCTTCGTCTTCGGGCGTTTTCGCTTTTTTTCCGATGGCCATCGGTTTTCCGGATTTGGGGCAGGGAACGAGGGCATACTCCTGGCTGTCGAAGCAACTCTGTTTTCGATCCTTAAAATCGGACGCGGACAATCCAGGGTCCGCTGCGGGCAATATCAGCAGGGCAATCACAAGGGAAACAACACACATCCTGTTCACGGAAGATCTCCTCATACAAACCATATTAAAACACAAATCAAGGGCGTTCACCAAGGGCATTTATTCGGCGATTTCATCGCTGTAAAGAAAGCACCGAATCCAGTGACCGGGTTCGTGTTCCCGGAAGGCGGGGACGGCTTCGGCGCACCGGTCCATGGCCTCGGGGCAGCGGGGGTGGAAGTGGCATCCGGCCGGAGGCGCAAGCGGGCTGGGCATGTCGCCCAGGAGC
>JAABTM010000122.1 GCA_011389855.1 Desulfobacteraceae bacterium | reverse complement strand
GGGAGACCATTCGATTTTTCGGAGCGATTTCAACGGTCCCTTCGCGCTGGTGGTGGGCGGGGAGGAGAAGGGCATCCGCCCCCTGGTGAAAAAACACTGCGATTTCCTGGCCACCATCCCCCAGAAGGGGCCCATCGATTCCCTGAACGCGTCCGCAGCCGGCGCGGTGGCGATCTACGAAGCCTTCCGGCAGCGGCGACTGAATAGAACCGACGGTCAACAACCCGGAACAAAGGACGGCATATCATGACGCAAGAAGAAAAAATCACCTTGAACCGAGACGGCAGCCTCAATGTGCCTGATCGCCCCATCATTCCCTTTATCGAGGGCGACGGCATCGGCCCCGACATCTGGCGGGCCGCCAAAATGGTTATGGACGCGGCCGTGGAAAAGGCCTACGACGGAAAGCGGCAAATCGCCTGGAAACAGGCGGCGGCCGGCGAAAGCGGGTTTCAGGACACCGGGGAATGGCTTCCCGAAGCGACCCTGGACGCCATCAGGGAACATGTGGTGGCCATCAAGGGCCCTTTGACCACGCCGGTGGGCAAGGGCATCCGGAGCCTCAACGTCGCCATCCGCCAGCGGCTCGATCTCTACGCCTGCGTCCGGCCGGTCAAATACATCGATCCGGTGCCCAGCCCCATGTCCCGTCCCGACAAGATCGATATGGTGATCTTCCGGGAAAACACCGAAGACGTCTATGCCGGCATCGAATGGGCGGCCAAGAGCGACGAGGCCCGACGGGTCGCGGCCTTCCTCAAGGACGAGATGGGCGTGAACCTGCCCCCGGGGTCGGGCATCGGCATCAAGCCCATCAGCGAGCGGGGCAGCAAACGGCTCGTGGCCAAGGCCATCCAGTACGCCATCGACAAAGATCTGCCCACGGTCACCCTGATGCACAAGGGCAACATCATGAAATTCACCGAAGGCGCCTTCAGCCAGTGGGGCTACGAGGTGGCCAGGGAACAGTTCGGAGACCGTGTTATCTCCGAAAAGCGGGTCTATGAAAAATACGACGGCAATCCCCCGGCAGGCCGGATCATCATCAAAGACCGGATCGCCGACATGCTCTTCCAGCAGGTGCTCCTGCGGCCCGAGGAATACGACGTCATCGCCACCCCCAATTTAAACGGCGACTACATCTCCGACGCCCTGGCGGCCCAGGTGGGGGGCCTCGGCATGGCGCCCGGCGCCAATATCGGCGACGACTGCGCCGTCTTCGAGGCCACCCACGGCACCGCCCCCAAATACGCCGGCCAGGACAAGGTCAACCCCTCGTCCCTGATCCTGTCGGGCGCCATGATGCTCGACCACATGGGCTGGCCGGAAGCCGCCGACATGATCCGAGACGGCGTGGCCGCCGCCGTCAAGGACGGCGTGGTCACCTACGACCTGGCGCGGCAGATGGAAGGGGCGAAAGAGGTCAAGTGCTCGGTGTTCGGGGAGGCGATCGTGGAGCGGTTGGCGTAAAGGGGCCGGTAAAAGGAACTATCCATGGAAGAACTGTTCGAACTAAGATCCCACATCGAACAAGGACGTTACGACGACGCGCTGGCGTTGATCGGCGAGATGGAGGAGATGAGCCGGGACGATAAAATCAACAAGATTGAAAGCTATCTGGACGTCTTGCTGCTGCATCTCATCAAAAAACACGCCGAAAAACGGACGACGAGATCCTGGGAGACCTCGATCCAGAACGCCGCGGACATGATTCACCGGACCAACAAGCGGCGGAAGGCCGGCGGTCATTATCTGACGCGGGAAGAACTCGCCGTTGCCGTCTCAGAATCCTGGCGGACGGCTCTAAGGAGGGCCGCGCTTGAAGCCTTCGAGGGGCGGCATAATGCGGCGGAGCTGGAAGGGATGGTCGACCGCGGCGCCATTGAGCGCGAGGCGATGGAAATCGTCATGTCGCAATATTAATCCGTCGCTCGGATTTCAACAAAGAGGCCGGCGTTTAGGGTAGCCGGCCTCTTTGCCGTTTTATTCCCGCCGCCCGAATGCCAATACCGGGTTGACCGACCCATCACAAGCCTGCACTACTGAATCCATCAAAAAAAGGTATTGAGGCCATGGATTCGTCCGTGCTATGAGAATTTTCTATCCATAAACATAAACGGGCGGGACTGACATGGGGTTGAACGATATCAGATGCGGGTTGGGGAGGGATTTTTAAATGAAAAACTGCCCTGTCTGCGATCAAAAACTCCCCGAACCGCTTCCACCTTTCTGCGCCCGTTGCGGCTGGGACCTCAAAAACGACCTGACCCTTGTGCCGACGCTGGGCGACATTCCGGACTTGGTTGTCGAAGAATACCGCCAGCGGGTGGCGCTGGCGCGGAGGAACTGGCAAGAGCGAGCGGCGTTCGAGAAGAGCAGCCGCAACCACGGCTTTCAAAATGGCGAACGCTGTTGGCCGGAAGCGTTGGCTTCCTTGTTTTGGGACTGGTTGTTGTCGTCATGGCGATTTTCCTATCATCGAAACATGAAGACCCAACCCCATCGCCAAAACCGCGTCCTGATCCTGCCATGCCAGCTCCTCCTCCATCCGCCGACCACAAATCATTCACCAACTCCCTCGGCATGGAATTCGTTTATATCGAGCCGGGCGAATTTATGATGGGCAGCCCCCCAAATGAACCCGGTCGAGATGGCGATGAACAACAGCACAAGGTGCGTTTAACGAAGGGGTTTTACATGCAAACTACCGAAGTGACTCAGGGCCAGTGGAAAGCGGTGATGGGAAGCAATCCTTCTCATTTTAGTTCCTGCGGCGATGAATGTTCAGTTGAGAGAATATCCTGGAATGACGTTCAAAGCTTTATCATGAAAATGAACACAATGGATGAAGCGCGTCAATACCGGCTGCCCACTGAAGCGGAATGGGAATACTCGGCTCGGCGGTCAGGCTCAGGCGCGTAGGCCGAAATCGGCGCGAGCCAGGCGCGTGCGGCAGCCGCGCCTGAGCCGCGCCGATTTCGAGCCGGAGCGTCGACAAGGGAGGGAGGCGCGGGGTCCAGGGGCGGAGCCCCTGGTCGTCGCAAACAAGTTGTGACGCATTGCGTTATTGACCTGTTTCGTTTCGCATTTGAATCAAGATGGTCAGGATGCAAACGGATAGCCAGGATGTCGGCCCACATCCTGGACATCCTTCCATCATCCTGACCATCCTGATTCAAGCAGACAATCAATCAACAGACGGACACCTCAAAATGGACAAACCCCTCGCAAACCCCCACGACCACTTCTTCCGCGACATGTGGAGCGACCGCGACCTGGCCCTCGACTTCCTGCAAAACTACCTTCCGGCCCCTGTTTTGACAGTCGCGGACCTGGACACCCTGGAAATCCAGAAGGATTCACCTGCAACACCTGGAATACATGCCGCAAATCTGGCGACTGTTTTTGAAGCAGGAAAAGGGGCGCGATCGTCGATTGCCGATCATTGTCCCCATGCTGTTTTACCACGGAGAGAAGACGTGGAGCGGAAAGCCCCGGTTCGCGGAAATGTTCGCCGGTCCGGTGGACAGGCTTAAACAGTATGTGCCGGATTTTGAATACGTTCTGTTTGATTTCAGCCCTCATTCCGACGAAAAAATCCGAGGCCAGGTGTTGCTGCGGGCCGCCTTGATGTTAATGCGCCACGTTTTCGATCCGGGCGTCCATGACAGGCTTCCGGAGATTTTAAAGCTGATTTTGGATGTTTCCGAAACCAAAAGCGGCTTGCGGGCGGTGGAGACGATGTTGCGGTATCTTTTTAACGAGGTGCCGGATTTGAGCGTTGAAAACGTAGCGCGGATGGCTGAGGAATATTCTGGAAAGGATAAAAAGGAGGTTGTTATGACTGTGGCGGAGCAAATGCGAAAAGAGGTTATTATGACGATGGGGGAGCAATTGCGAAAAGAAGTTTTTTTAGAATCAATCGAGATGGGACTGAGTCTGCGATTCGGCCAGGATGGATTAAAATTTATGCCTCAAATCAGTCGTATCAAGAAAATAGACCGCCTGAGATCACTGCAACAAGCCCTCTATACGACTCAGGACATTTCAGAATTCGAGCGGGCCATGGAAACCAGTCGTCGTCCCTCATAACTGGATGATGCTTGCAAAGTATCTGAATCCGCTTCAGAGCGGTTGGGAAATTACGGATGATCCGTATGTCATTTCATACGGCGAACGCTTCCTGTTTGTTGATCTTGGAGCGGAGGAATCCGAATCAGCGATGGGAAGAAAGTTCGGGAGTTTTAAAAGCCGCTTTATTGGAGCATGTCGCGATGGAAATCGGATTGCTGTGGAAATCAAGGTACAGAAAAATTATAAAAGATGTTATTCTCAAATACGCCTGTTTCCGTCCATCCCATGGAAACATCCGTCTTGATCCAATATTTGATGAAGCAAATGACCGCTATGTTCTGATGCAGACGGGATGGGACAGAGGGCGCCGCGTCAGTGGCAATCTTATCTATATCGTTTTGCATGAGGGAAAAGTTTTCATTGAATATGACGGCATTGAACACGGGATTGCCGATGATCTTATCAGCGAAGGCATACCTGAAGATCAGATTGTTCTGCCATACATGGCCGAACTTAAAACCGCTTGAAAATAAATTTCATTACCCAAAGCAATAGACGAATATCGAGATAAACAATGATAAATCACAACAATCACTATGCCGTTGCCCAAAACCCCTCCCGAATCCAGGCGTCCCTAACCCTCATCGACGCCCTCAAAGCCCAAATCGACCGCCAAAAAACATCTCAAAAACACCGCTGGTCCGCCATCCAACAAAAGCTCCGCATCGACTGGACCTACGATTCCAACGCCATCGAAGGCAGCTCCCTGACAAGGGGGGAAACCCTGTTTTTTCTGCAAGAAGGATTGACCGTCGAAGGCAAGCCCTTCAAAGACTTCCTGGACGCCAGAAATCACGCCGAAGCCATTGACTGGCTCTATGAGGTCATCAAGCATAACCGAGCCATTACTCCAGGACTTGTCAAGGAAATCAATGCGCTGCTGCTCTCCGGCGTCCGCTACACGCCGGCCATCGATGAAACCGGACAAAAAATCCGAAAACCCGCCAACCCGGGACAATACAAAACCCTGCCCAATCACGTTTTACAAGCCGACGGAACCATCCATTTTTACACCGACCCGCTCCATGTGACGGATGAAATGGACACCCTGTGCCAGTGGATCAATGACCGCATTGAACAAAGCCATCCCCTTGTTGTTGGGGCCATCGCCCATTACAACATGGTCCGCATCCACCCTTTTGACGACGGCAACGGCAGGGGCGCAAGAATTCTGATGAATTTGATTTTAATCAAAAAAGGCTACCCGGTCGCCATTGTCAAAAACGAAAACCGCCGGCAATATCTCACGGCGTTGAACCAGGCCGACAAAGGCGACATCGACCCGTTTTTAACTCTGATGGCGGATGCGCTGATCGAAACGGAAAAGAGCATTCTTGAAGAGCTGAGCCGGGGCCCTTCCCTTTGAGATGGATCAAGAAAATGGACAAAAACCTCTCCAACCCCCACGACCACTTCTTCCGCGACATGTGGAGCGACCGGGATCTGGCCCTCGACTTCCTGCGAAACTACCTTCCGACCCCTGTTTTGACAGTCGCGGACCTGGACACCCTTGAAATTCAGAAGGATTCGTTTGTGGAAAAGCGACTCCGTGATTATTTTTCAGACATTCTGTATCGGCTGACGCTGGCCGGAGAGCCGGGCTATGTCTATCTGCTGTTTGAACACAAAAGCCATCCGGAGCGGTGGATTCACCTGCAACACCTGGAATACATGCCGCAAATCTGGCGACTGTTTTTGAAGCAGGAAAAGGGGCGCGGTCGCAGATTGCCGATCATTGTCCCCATGCTGTTTTACCACGGTGAAACGACGTGGAGCGGAAAGCCCCGGTTCGCGGAAATGTTCGCCGGTCCGGTGGACAGGTTTAAACAGTATGTGCCGGATTTTGAATACGTTCTGTTTGATTTCAGCCCTCATTCCAACGAGGAAATCCGGGGGCAGGTGCTGCTGCGGGCCGCCTTGATGTTGATGCGGCACGTTTTTGATCCCGGCGTCCATGACAGGCTGCCGGAGATTTTAAAGCTGATTCTGGATGTTTCCGAAACAAAAAGCGGCTTGCGGGCGGTTGAGACGATGCTTCGGTATCTTTTTAACGAGGTTCCGGATTTGACCGTTGAAAAAGTAAAGAACATGGCGGAGAAACATTTCGCAAAAGAAAAAAAGGAGGTCGTTATGACGGTGGCGGAACAACTGCGAAAAGAAGGAATTGATATTGGAGAAAGAAGGGGTGCCCGAAAAACGCTCGTTAAATCCTTGGAAATGGGGTTGAATCTTCGCTTTGGCCCAAAAGGATTGACTTGCATGCCCAAAATCAATCGAATTCAAAAAATAGAGCGTTTGGAATCCCTGCAACAAGCCCTCTACACGGTCCAGGACCTTTCCGAATTCGAGCGGGCAATGGAAACGGGCCGTCGCCGGCCATCTTGACACGCCGCCGTCCCGGACTTGCTCATCGGCGGTTCTAAAAAAACCTTGGCCGTTTGCAGAAGATCGCCCCGCTGAAAGACTCGGGCTCATTCTGGTTGGCGTTCAGGCGTCGCGTTCCCCGAATTCAACCCGGAAATAGATGTCGGAAAGCGGCAACTTGCAATCAACGGCCTCGATCTTGAAGCTTTCATTTATTTCGGTGTATGGCTCAAACAATCGCCATACGCCATCATCGCCACGAACGAATTGTTCAACCTGACAATGATATTGAGACACAAGGACGTATTCCTGAAGCGAGGGGATAAGCCGATAATGGGCAAATTTTTTCCCCCGGTCATATATTTCTGTGGAATTTGAAAGGATTTCGATGATGACAATCGGATTTAACAGCGTGTCGAATTCCCGATCCTCCAACTCGAGGTCTCCGCATGACACCACAACATCCGGGTAGGTGTATTTATCAATCTCTTGAACCTTGACCCTCATGTCATTTAAAAAAACATCGCAGGGTCTGCCGTTTAACTGGTTTCGCAATGCATAATGGATGTTGCTCGCGATTCGGTTGTGATTCACTCCGGCGCCGGTCATGGCGAAAATTTCGCCGTTAAAGTACTCATACTTGAATTCCGAAGCCCTTTCAAACGCTAAATATTCCTCGGGGCTCATCTTTCGCTTTTGTTGAGGTTGATTCATGCTGACGTTCCTCCAATATTGCATTGCCATATTGCATTGCCATTATTCCAGGTGGTTGGCCATAAATTTTTCCATGATTCCCTGGCGGACGACGTTCAGGCGCTGTAGCCCCAGCATAGACACAACCTTCTCTTTCTTGCAAGTTCTTTGACCAGGGCGCGCCGGATTTGAGATTCGATCCAGTTGATGATATGCTGGATAAACATTTCGGAAAAACAGAACCCAAACCACCCAGGAGCAACCTCATGTCCCACAAAATCGGCATCGACTTCGGCGCCGCCAACTCCACCATCTCCTATGTGGAAGACGGCGGGAAGTCGGCCGCCTTCCGCTGCCCCGGCCCGGACGGCTATGAATACATCCCCAGTTGCGTGGCTTTCGATCCGGACGGCGACATGCGCATTGGCCGGGCGGCCTTGGATTTCGCCCGGCTCATCAGCGAGCCGGTGGCCGCCGCGGCTTATTACGCCGACCGACATCAGCAAGCGACATCCGAATCTTTCACCGGCAACCTGCTGACCTGTGATATGGGCGGCGGCACATTTGACATGACCCTTTGCCGCGTCACCCATCGGGCCGGGGAGGAACTGAGTCGGGCCGGCGTCAGGTTCGACCGGCGGTTGATCGCGGACGGCATGAAGCTGGCCGGAAAGTCCGATGACGAAAATGATCCGGATTTTATCGATGCCTGCGTCAAATTGCAGGAATACAAGGTCAACAACCACGCCGACACCACCAAGCGCGTCAAAAGCGCCGTTGAAGATCCCGATCTCCGGGAAAAACCCATCCTTCGGGCCGGCCGGTTGAGTTTCAACTGCCACGACATCCAAGCCGCCTTCGCGGACATTCAAACCGGCATCCTCCAGGTTTTGGAACGGGTCAAAGCGGCCATCGACGAAAAAGGCCACGGCGTTGACGCCCCGCCCGGCCTCTCGGACCAGGAAACCGCGGATGCAACAAAACCGATGGGAATCGGCGCATGATGAGATCGGAAAAGATCCAGTTCATCGACGATCTGACACGTTCCCTCGATGGTTTAAAAAGCGCCGGCAACCGCATCGTCTTCACCAACGGCTGCTTCGACATCCTCCACGCAGGCCATGTGCGGTATCTGACGGCTGCAAAAGCCCAGGGGGACATCCTGATCGTCGGCCTCAATTCGGATGCGTCCGTCCGCCAAATCAAAGGCGAGAAGCGTCCCATCACGAGCCAGGAGCAACGCGCCGAGGTGCTGGCGGGGCTGGCCTGCGTCGATTACATCATTTTCTTTGATGAGCCGGACCCTTTCAATCTGATTCAGGCGCTGATGCCCGATGTGCTGGTCAAGGGCGCCGACTGGGCCGAAAACAACATTATCGGCGCGGACATCGTCAAGGCGGCGGGCGGCCGGGTGGCCCGCATCGACGTCGTGCCGGACATCTCCACCTCCCGGATCATCGAGACGATCCTGGCGCGATACAACGGGAAGGCAGCGTCATGAGACGGGTTCAACACAACGGCCCGCCGTTTTATCAGTTCTCCCATTTAGCGCATTTTCCTGAAATCCAACACGCCGTTTTTACCCGCGACGGTGGGGAAAGCGCCGGTCCTTTCGCGAGTCTCAACACGGCGGTCGGCGTGGGCGATGATCCGGAGGTCGTGGCGCGAAACCGGACCAGGATCAAAACGGCCATGGGCGGCGCCCGGTTGCAATTCGCCCGGCAGGTCCACGGCGTCGATGTGGCGGTTTTTTCAGCGGATGGAAAAGGGGTTTCCCCCGGAGACGCCCCGGAAGCCGACGCCATGATCACCGACATCCCCGGCCTCGATCTCATCATCCAGGTGGCCGACTGTCAGGCGGTGCTGCTCTACGACCCGGTTCGTCGCGCCGCGGCCAACATCCATTCAGGGTGGCGGAGCAGCGTGGCGAACATCATCGGCGGGACGGCGGCCGCCATGACGGCCAAATTCGGAAGCGATCCGGCCGATATGCTGGCTGGCGTGGGGCCTTCGTTGGGACCATGTTGCGGGGAATTTATCAATTATCGGGAGGAGATCCCGGCGCCGCTGTGGAAATACCGGATCGGGGACCATCATTTCGATTTCTGGGCCGTCAGCCGGGATCAGTTGACGGCGTCGGGGGTGCGGGAGGAGAACATCCGCATCGGCGGCATCTGCACCCGGTGCCGCGCCGACCGGTTTTATTCCTACCGCAGCGAGGGGCGCACCGGCCGGTTCGCGGTGGTTATCGGTTTGAGAAAAAATCCATGATCCGCTGAAAAAGCGGTTTTCGGATCTGGACCCTGAGATAAAGGTCGCCGGCTTCTCCGCCGCCTTTTCCCCGCTGTCCCATGCCCCCCAGCCTGATCCGCTGCCCTTCGCGGACACCCGGCGGGATGCGCACCACGAGTTTTTTCTCCTTTTCGCGGTGAAAGTAGGCAAAGGGTCCGCCGGCCCGGGCCAGGGCGGGGGGGAGCTTGACGACATCGTCGATGTCCTCCCCGCGCTCGGGAAGAACCGCGCCGGTGATCTTCTCCATGACGTACCGCATGGCCCGGTTCATCAGGCCCGCCTTGACCTGCTGGGCCACCGAGGCGCCGACCCCCGGCCCGCGCCGGGCCCGAGTTCCGCCGCTGCCGAAGAACACGTTGCCCGAGCCGAAAGAAAACGGGCCTCTGAAGGAATAATGGGCGTATCCGCGGCCCCGCCGGTTCGCGTCCCGGAACACGTCGTTGACCCCCCGGAAACCGAAGTTTTTCGCGATCTCCTCCAGAATCTCTTCGATGTCCGACCCCCGGAAAATGTCCTGATCCGAATAGGTCTGCCGAAACTGATTGCGGGCGGAAGACGATCCGAAGCGGCCCCGAAGGGCGTCGTATTCCCGCCGCTTGTCGGGGTCCGACAGGGCGGCGTAGGCTTCGTTGACCGACTTCATCCGGTCCATGGCCTCGGGATTGTCTTTGTTGCGGTCCGGATGGTACTTGAGGGCCAGCTTCCGGTAGGCTTCCTTGAGGGCTTTGGCGTCGGCGTCCGTGGCGACGCCGAGTACCTGATAGTAATCCTTTTGCATTGTCCGCTCTGGGTTGAGGCCCTGTTTTAGAGGGCGCCGTTTATGACATTTCGCGGCGGCATCCGTTTCACCGCCGACGCCAATTTACAAATATAAGTATGGATGGGCGAATTTCAACGCGGCGCCTCTTTCGACGTCGGACGGCGTCAATAATAGCCGGTGCGGGAGTAAAACCCAAAGACCACATGGAAACGGAAGAGAATGCCCGGGGTTAAATTGTAATCCCGATCCCTTGGATAGGCGACCTGGGGCGCCACTTCGAAGGAAAGCCAGTCGCGCCAGACCCGCCGGCGGTATCGAAGGCGGAAAACGGTCGTCGAGAGCTGGTCGTGGGGACGGGTCCTGAACCGGTTGTTCCATTGGAATTCAACGGCGCTCCGGCCGTCGATGGCGTGGGAGAGGGAGAAATCCAGATCGTAAAACAGGCCGTTTTCCACCTCGTACCACTTGATCTCGGTGGTGGTGCGGAAGAAATAATCGCCGAATACCGGCCGTTCCAGGTCCCATCGGGACCGGGATTCAAACCCTTCGTCCGAATACCACCGGAGACGCTGGGTGAATCGAAGCGCCCAGTTTTCCAGATCCCAGGTTTGCCGGTATCTCGGCCCTATATAGAGCACCGGTTCCAAACTACGGATGCGTGCGCCGCTCTTGATGTGGATGTTGAATCGCTCCCTGGCCGCGAGAAGGTAGCGGAAGCCGGCCGTGAGGCCGCCGCTGTCCGATTCGTCGGCGATGGTTTTGTCAAGAGTCCTGTCGATGGGGCGGTCGTCCCGAATTTCATCGTCGGTATCGCCGGAGATTTCGAAGGAGAGCCGATCCTCCAGTTCGGGCAGCACAACTTTAAGATGCGTGTTGGCGTCGAAATTGACGCCTTCACCGTTGATCACGCTGCTGTCGAAAGAGACCTTCAGCCGGCTTTCGTTGACTTCGCTTTTGTACCGTTCGTCGTCGAAAAAGGCATCGAGCCATTCGGCGGACGACAGCAGGCTGTTGGAAATGTGATAATGGGCGGCGTCCATCATGGGCCGGTCGGGCGTCTCGGCATCCGGCGCCTTGGATTCAACCGACGGTGGGTCGGGTGGAACCTTCGGCTGTGCGGCCGGGATGGACGGGGCGAAGGCGACCCAGAAGAAAAGGGCGGCCCATGCGAAAAAAGACAGGGTCCGCCGTCGTTGTCCCGGAATGGCTCGATGAAAATCGTACATGGCGACGAGAATATCACACTGTTTCCCCCTTGGCAAAACGATCCATCAAGGTCGTGAAAAAAGGGGGACGGCGTCCGTCCCCCTATCGGAATCAATCTCTTAAATCCGGCGTCAGCCAACCTTTTTCCGTCGCCGGCGCAGCCACCAGGCCGCGCCCACGAAGAGGGGCCCCACGGGGCCGGACCCGCCGGTGCTGAAGTCGAAGCTTTGTTTTTTTCGCGGCGCCGATTGGGGCGTCGAAGGGGTGGACTGGGGCTTGGCCGACGCCAACCGTTGCGCTTCGTGGGTCTGTTTTTCAGGCGCGACCTCCGCCTCCGGCTCGGGTTGCGGACCGAGGCGGGTCATGGCCTTTTCACGGATGGCCGCCAGTCTTTCCTGTCGCCGGGTTTGGGCCTCGCGGTCCCGCGTCAGGCGGCGGGCGTTTTTCCGTTCGATCTTCCAGCGTTTGTATTCCGCGTCGTTTTCCAGAACCAGGAAGGAGGTGTATTCGGTGACGATGGAATAGCCTTCTCCCAGCCGGACGATCTCGTCGATCACCGGGTCCCGGTTCCCGGTCTTGTCGGCCTCCTTGAGGAGCCGGTCGACCCGATGCCAGGCCCACATGCGCTCGATTTCGGGGTTGTCGGCGTCGGATTCCGGGAAGACGAGGGACGCGGTCTGCTCGAAGGCCTGCCCCTGGATGTCGCCTTTGAGGGTCACCCGGGCCTCGCCGTCGCCGGCATACCGGCCGTACATCCGCACCGGCGCGCCGTGGAAGAGGTCCGGCAGGGACTCGGGAACCAGATCGTAAACCCGCAGGCCGCCGAAGTCGATGGACAGGTTCGACGCCACCGGCCGCATCAGTTTCCGCCGAAATGCCTTGGCCTGCCGTCCGAAGTCGTCGCCCCGGGAGATGAAGGCCGCCAGTCCGCCCGAATCTTCGGCCAATCCCTCCAGCAGCGGCCGGTTGACCTCGTTGCCCACGCCGATGCAGAACACCCGTGCGTTGGCCGGTCGGGATCGGATCAGTCCGGCCAGCTTGACCCGCTCTTCCTGCTCGGTGAGGCCGTCGCTGAGGATGACCACATTGAGGGGCCGGTCCGGGTCGCCGTACCCGTAGGCGGTGTTCATGGCCAGGGAGAGGACCGTGCCGCCCCGGCCCCGCTTGCCGTCCAGAAAGGCGCCGGCCTCGGCCTTGGCGGCATCGTCGCCCGGCCGCAATGCGTTAAACAGGGTTTCGGGGGCCACATTGAAGGCCATGACCTCGAACCGGTCCTCCGGTCCCAGTTCGTTGATGAAGGCGCTGAGGGAATCCTTGGAAACCAGGAGCTTGCCGTCGTTGGCCATGGAGCCGGAGATGTCCAGCACGAAGACGTAGTCCATGCCCCGCTCCAGCGTTTCCAGATCCTTGCCGGCGGTGAGGATGAGGCTGAAATAGCCGTCCTCTCCGGGCGTCTTGGAGGTGATGAGGTCGATGCCGGTTTTGGGCCGGGAGAGGCCGTAGCTCACCACCACGTCCCGGGCCAGGCTGCCGCCGGCGGCCTCCAGGCTGGCCTGGACGTAGCCGTCCGAATGGGCCGCCGTCACGAAGTCGTCGCCGTGGCTGGGACTGCCCACGTCCACGATGGGGATGGCCGATTTGATCGCCATGTCGATGGAAAACCGTTCCGACACCCGGGCGTCCGCGTCGGGGCGGGTGACGGTGGCCAGCGGATAGACATAGGTGGCCCGGTCATGGTCCACGTCCAGTTCCTGGTAGTAGCTGATTTGGACCTGCTGTTCCGCCTCCGGCCCGATGGGGAAGATCCGCATCTCGAAGGTCTTGTAATCCACCTGTTCCAGCAGGCCGGGATCCCGCCGTTTCCGCTTGTAACTGTCGTAGATCTCCCGGGCGCGCTTTTTCTCCAGCACCTCGCCCACCATCTCCTTGCCGTCGATCCACATGCTGAAATTGGCCACCGACGCGCCGTTGGGGACCGGGAAGGTGTAGAGCGCCTCCACCTGGCGCTTTTCGGTGTTGACAAAGGTCTGGGAAACGTGGGTGACGGCCACGCCGTTGTTGACCGTGACCCGGAC
>JAABTM010000411.1 GCA_011389855.1 Desulfobacteraceae bacterium | reverse complement strand
GATGATCATGGAATGGGCCGCCCAGCGGATCATGTACGACGTGCGCCTGAAGCTGTTCTCTCACATCCAGGGTCTGTCGGTGGCCTTTTTCAGCCGGAACTCGGTGGGCCGGCTGGTGACCCGGACCACCAACGACATCCAGAACCTCTACGAGATGTTCACCTCGGTGATCACCTTCGTCTTCAAGGACGTGTTCCTGCTGGTGGGGATCGCGGTGGTGCTGCTGTCCATCAATTGGAAGCTGGCCCTGGTCTCCTTTACGGTGATCCCCTTTGTGATTTGGGCGGCGTTTGTTTTCGCCCATCATGCCCGGGACGCTTTTCGCACGCTGAAAATCAAGCTGGCCGAGATCAACACCCGGTTTTCCGAGACCATCGGGGGCGTCAAGGTGATCCAGGCCTTCAGGCAGGAGCGGCGCAACTACCGCCGGTTTAAAGTTCTCAACCACGAGAACTACGAGGCGGGGATGCGCCAGATCCATGTGTTCGCCATCTTTATGCCGGTCATAGAGCTGCTGGGGTCCGCGGCCATCGCCATCGTGATTTTCTACGGCGGAAGCGGCGTGCTGGGCGGGAGCATCACCCTGGGCGCCCTGGTGGCTTTCATCTCCTACATGAAGATGTTTTTCCGGCCCATCCGGGACATCGCGGAAAAATACAACATCATGCAAAACGCCATGGCCTCGGCCGAGCGGATTTTTCTGATCCTCGACAGCCGGGACCGGATCCCGTCTCCGCCGTCCGGCCGGGCCGCCGAACCGCCGGAGCGGATCGACGCCCTGGAATTCGAAAACGTATCCTTTGAATACCTGAAGGGCGAGCCGGTGCTCAAGGGGATCTCCTTTTCCGTCCGGGCCGGCGAATCGGTGGCGGTGGTGGGCCCCACGGGGGCGGGGAAGACGTCGCTGATCAACCTGATCACCCGGTTCCATGATCCCCAGGGCGGCCGGGTGCTGATCAACGGGCGGGACATCCGCCGGATGGAGACGGCGGCCCTGCGGTCCCGGATGGCCCTGGTGACCCAGGACCCGTTCCTGTTTTCCGGCACGATCCGCGGCAATATCCAGCCGGTGGAGACGCCCCTGTCGGACGCGGAGATGATCTCGGTGCTGGAAGCCGCCAACTGCAAGGGGCTGGTGGACCGGCTGCCCCGGGGGCTCGACACGGAGCTGTCCGAGGGGGGCGCGTCGATTTCCAGCGGGGAGCGGCAACTCCTTTCCATCGCCCGGGCGTTTGCCCGGGACCCGGACCTGATCCTTTTGGACGAGGCCACGTCCTACATCGATTCCGAAACCGAGGCCCATATCCAGGAGGCCCTCTGGAACCTGATGCGGGACCGGACGGCCATCCTGGTGGCCCACCGGCTCAGCACGGCCCGGCAGGCGGACCGGATTCTGGTGGTCCATCGGGGACGGATCATCGAATCCGGGGCGCACGAAACCCTCATGGCGAAGGGCGGTTTTTACTATCGGCTCCATCAGCTCAACGGCGGATGATTTTGCCTCGGGATATCTCTTGCGCTATCGGCTCAAACATGATATGGCCTGATATCTTAAGACAGTGAAGCGGATTCAACGGTTGGACCGTTTGATATAATGTGGCGGGGAGAACATTAACAACAATTTAAAGTGAAGGAGTATGAATCGATGGCTTACGATGCAACGAAAATGGCAGACTGGCAGATTTCCGAAGCAGCGGAACCGAACATGCCGACCCCGGATCAGTGGGTTGAGAAACTCGGCCTCCAGAAAGACGAAATGCTGCCCATGGGGCGTCTGGGAAAACTCGACTTCCTCAAAATCATGGACCGGCTCCAGAACGAGCCCGATGGCAAGTACATCGAGGTGACCGCCATCACCCCCACCCCCCTGGGCGAGGGCAAAAGCACCACCTCCTGCGGTCTGATGGAAGGTCTGGGCATGCGCGGCGTCAACGTCGGCGGCGCCCTGCGTCAGCCCTCCGGCGGCCCCACCATGAACGTGAAGGGCACGGCGGCCGGCGGCGGCAACTCGCTGCTGATCCCCATGACCGAGTTCTCCCTGGGCCTCACGGGCGACATCAACGACATCATGAACGCCCACAACCTGGCCATGGTGGCGCTGACCGCCCGCATGCAGCACGAGCGCAACTACAACGACGAGCAGCTCCAACGGCTCACCAAGATGGCCCGTTTGGACGTCGATCCCACCCGGGTGGAGATGGGCTGGATCATCGATTATTGCGCCCAGGCCCTGCGCAACATCAATATCGGTCTCGGCGGCCGTTACGACGGCTACATGATGCAGTCCAAGTTCGGCATCGCCGTTTCCTCCGAGTGCATGGCCATTCTCTCCATCGTCCGGAATCTGGCCGATCTCAAGGAAAAGCTCAACAACATCACCGTGGCCTTCAACAAGAACGGCAAACCCGTGACCACCGGCGACCTCGAAGTGGGCAACGCCATGACCGCCTGGATGCGCAACACCATCAACCCCACCCTGATGTGCACCGCCGAATATCAGCCCTGCATGGTCCACGCGGGTCCCTTCGCCAACATCGCCGTGGGTCAGTCCTCCATCATCGCCGACCGGATCGGCCTGAAGATGTTCGACTACCACGTCACCGAGTCCGGCTTCGCCGCCGACATCGGCTTCGAGAAGTTCTGGAACGTCAAATGCCGGTACAGCGGTCTGAAGCCCCACGTCTCCGTTCTGACCACCACCATCCGCGCCCTCAAGATGCATGGCGGCGGCCCCAAGGTCACGCCGGGCATCGCCATGCCGGACGAGTACAAGACCGAAAACCTCGGCCTGGTGGAAAAGGGTATCGAGAACATGGTACACATGATCAACGTGATCCGGAAGTCCGGCATCAACCCCGTGGTCTGCATCAACCGGTTCTATACCGACACCGACGAGGAGTGCAACATCGTCCGGAAGGCCGCCGAGGCCGCCGGCGCCCGCTGCGCCGAGTCGAAGCACTGGGAAAAGGGCGGCGAAGGCGCCCTGGAATTCGCCGACGCCGTTATCGACGCCTGCAACGACGAGAGCGATTTCAAATTCCTCTACCCCACCGAGATGAAGCTGCGGGACCGCGTCGAGCAGATCGCCAAGAATGTCTATGGCGCCGACGGCGTCGACTGGCAGCCCGAGGCCGAGGCCAAGGCCAAGATGCTGGAAGCCGACAGCAGCTACGACGACTACACCACCATGATGGTCAAGACCCACCTCAGCCTCACCCACGACCCGACATTGAAGGGCGTGCCCAAGGGCTGGCGGCTGCCCATCCGCGACGTGCTCATCTACTCCGGCGCCAAGTTCCTCTGCCCCTGCGCCGGCACCATCTCCCTGATGCCCGGCACCGGCTCCAACCCGGCCTTCCGCCGGGTGGACGTGGACACCGAGACCGGGAAGGTATCCGGGCTGTTCTAAGGAGCGAATCCAATCTCCCTCCCCGGTTTCGGGGAGGGAGATCTCCGGAACCCTCCAATCTGGAAAATAAAATCCCCCCGCCGTCCGATCCGGAAGGCGGGGGGATTTTTTTGTGGAACCTCGCGGGTTTTAGCGGAAGGCTATTGCACGAACATGGCGGCGGCGACCACCGTGGTCCAGAGATTGCCTTCGGCCCCCAGGGCGGCCTGGCTGATGTGCTGGGATTCGACGATCTTGTCGGATATGCGATAGACGTTCCGCCGTTCGTCGTAGTCTTTTTCCGGGTCGAAATCGATGCCCAGGGTGCTGGCCAGCATGGTGGCGGCCAGATCTTCGGCATATTCGCCGGCTTCGGTCTCGGTCTGACCGAACCCGTGGTGCTCGGAAAGATAACCGTACCGGGCTTCCTCCGAGGGCAGGGCCAGGCCGATGCCGGCCACGATCCGCCGTCCGGGCTCCTGGCTTTGTTCCCGGGCCATGACGCAGTGGGTGATCTCTCCCGGCTCCAGGCGGGAGAGAGATCGGAAGAGCGTCG
>JAABTM010000410.1 GCA_011389855.1 Desulfobacteraceae bacterium | reverse complement strand
CTGGGAATTTCATTCCAAGGCGGCAAGACCAGGATTTAATTTATTAACCAACAAGTTGGAGAAAACAGTATGAAACCATTCCGAACCATTCTCTTGATCATGACGGCATTTTTTCTGACCGCGACGGTCCACGCCGCCGACAAAATCAAAATCGGCTACATGGCCACCATGTCCGGCCCGGCTGCCAGCCTGGGCATCGACATTCTCGACGGATTCAAACTGGGCATGAAACACAAAGGCGACAAGTTGGGCGGGCTGCCGGTGGACTTGGTGGTGGGCGACGATCAGCTCAAGCCGGGGGTCGGGGTCCAGGTGGCCATGCGGATGATCGAGAAGGAGAAGGTCGACATCATGACCGGCATCGTCTTTTCCAACGTGATGATGGCCGTGGCCAGGCCGGTCACCGACGCTGGGGTGTTTCTCATCAGCGGCAATGCCGGGCCGTCGCCCCTGGCCGGCGGGCAGTGCCTGGAGAACTTTTTCGCGGTCTCCTGGCAGAACGACCAGACCCACGAGGCCATGGGCAAGTATCTCCAGGACAAAGGGGTGAAGAACCTCTACCTGATGGCCCCCAACTACCGGGCCGGCAAGGATGGATTGGCCGGGGTCCAGCGGTATTTCAAGGGCGAGATCGTGGACGAAGTCTACACCAAGATCAACCAGCCTGACTATGCCGCGGAGCTGGCCCAGCTCCGGGCCGCGGAGCCCGACGGCGTTTTCGTTTTCTATCCCGGCGGCATGGGCATCAATTTCGTCAAGCAGTACGCCCAGGCCGGGTTGAAGGAGGAAATTCCCCTCTACACCACGGCGTTCACCACGGCCCAGATGGTGCTGCCGGCCATGGGCGACGCGGCCCTGGGGCTGCTTAACTCCAGCTTCTGGAGCCCGGACCTGGACAATCCGGTCAACAAAAAATTCGTGGCGGACTTCAAGACGGAATACGACCGCATCCCGTCGCTCTTCGCGGCCCAGGGGTATGATGCGGCGCTGCTCATCGACAGCGCCGTCGCGGCTGTGAGCGGCGATTTGAACGACAAGGACGCGCTCAGAGCCGCCTTCCGGGCCGCGGATTTCGATTCGGTCCGGGGCGCGTTCAAGTTCAACCACAACCATTTTCCGATTCAGAATTTCTACATCCGGAAGGTGGTGAAAAACGAGGCGGGCGAATTGACCACGGAGCTGGTGGGAACGGCGTTCGAGAATCATGAAGATGCGTATGCGTCTGAATGTGGGATGAAATGGTAGGGTGAACGCCTCCCTCCTCATTGTCCAGACCTTAAACGGCGTCCAACTCGGCATGATGCTCTTCCTTATGTCCGCCGGGCTGACCCTGGTTTTCGGGATCATGAACCTGATCAACCTGGCCCATGGGTCGCTTTACATGCTGGGGGCCTATTTCGCGGCGACGTTTCAGAAGATGACCGGGTCGTTTCTGCTGGGCGTGGCCCTGGCGCTACCGGCGGTGGTGCTGGTGGGCATTCTCATCGAAGTCGCCGTTCTGCGACGCCTCTACGACCACGATCACCTGGACCAGGTGCTGGCGACCTTCGCCATGATCCTGTTTTTTAACGAGCTGGTCAGCATCCTCTGGGGGCCCCAAGCCTATTTCATGGCGCTGCCCGAAGGGCTGGGCGGGACGGTGGAGCTGTTGCCGGGGATCCGGTACCCGGCCTACCGTCTGGCCATCCTGGCGGCCGGGGGCGTGGTGGCGCTGGGGCTCTGGTATTTCATCATGCGTACCCGGGTCGGGATGCTCATCCGGGCCGGGGCCGCCAACCGGGAGATGGTGGGGGCGTTGGGCGTCAACATCCGGCTGCTTTTCACCTTGGTGTTCGGACTGGGGGCGGGGCTGGCCGGGTTCGCGGGGATGATGGCGGGGCCGATCCTGTCGGTGGAGATCGGCATGGGGGAATCGATTTTGATCCTCACCCTGGTGGTCATCATCATCGGCGGCATCGGGTCGGTGCGCGGGGCGTTTGTCGCGGCGATCCTCATCGGGATCACCGACACCGTGGGCCGGGTGATGCTGCCGCCGGCTTTGGCCTCCATGTCCATCTACATCCTCATGGCGGCGGTCCTGTTCTGGCGGCCCCAGGGGCTCTTTCCCGCCGCGACATGAAAGGGGATTTCAGATTCGGGAAGCGGCATGGCGCGTTTCTTTTCACGGCGCTCCTGCTGGCGGCGATCCCCTTCATGGGCGAGCCGTTTTACGTCCGGCTGGCCAGCCGGATTCTCATTTACGGGCTGTGCGCCCTGAGCCTCGATCTGATTTTGGGATACGGCGGGATGGTCAGCCTCGGCCACGCGGCGTTTCTCGGGGTGGGGGCCTACACGACGGGCATCCTGTTTCACAACGGGGTCCAGAGCGTTTGGATCGTCTGGCCGGCGGCGGTGGGGATGTCGGGGGCCGCGGCCCTGGTCATCGGGGCCATTTCCCTCCGGACGGCGGGGGTCTATTTCATCATGATCACCCTGGCCTTCGCCCAGATGATCTTCTATTTCTGCGCGGGTCTGGAGGCCTATGGCGGGGACGACGGCATGGCCATGTGGTCCCGGAACACTTTCGGCGGCGGCTTGGATCTGGACAGTCCGGTCCGGCTTTACTACATAATCCTCGGGGCGCTGGTGGTCGCTTTTTACCTGAGCCGTCGGCTGGTGGATTCCCGGTTCGGCCGGGTCATCCGGGGCATCCGGGAAAACGAGGGGCGAATGCGGTCCATCGGGTATCCGACATTCCAGTACAAGCTGGTCTGTTTCGTCATCTCCGGGGCCGCGGCCGGATTCGCGGGGGTGTTGCTGGCCAATCTCAACGGGTACATCAGCCCGGCGCTCATTCACTGGACACGCTCCGGCGAGATCCTGGTGATGGTGATCCTGGGCGGCATGGGAACGCTCATCGGCCCGATCCTGGGCGCGGCCTGCCTGCTGCTGGCCGAGGAGATCCTGTCGGGGTTTACGCAGCACTGGATGATTTTCTTGGGACCGCTGCTCATTCTGGTAGTCCTTTTCGGGCGGGGCGGGCTGGTGGGGTTGGCGACCCGCGGGCGGTATCGTGGCTGACGCGCTGCTGTCGGTGAAGGGGGCCACCAAGTGGTTCGGGGCCCTGGCGGCCACGGACGGGGTGGACCTGGACCTGTACCCAGGCGAGATCCACGCTCTTATCGGCCCCAACGGCGCGGGCAAAACGACCCTGATTCACCAGATCACCGGGGAGCTGACGCCGGACGAGGGGACGGTTCGTTTTCGGGGGCGGGACATCACCCGGCTGCCGGTCCACCGGCGGGCGATGCTGGGACTGGCCCGGACCTACCAGGTCACGAACATCTTCGAGGGGTTTTCGGTGATCGAAAACGTCTCCCTGGCGGTCCAGGCCCGGAGCGGCCACAGCTTCCGGTTCTGGCGACGCGCGGCGACGATCCGCGAACTTTACGAGCCGGCGATGGCGGTGCTGGCCCTGGTGGGATTGGCCGACTGGTCGGACCGGCCGGCGGCGTCCCTCTCCCACGGGGATCAGCGGAAGGTGGCCATCGCCATGGCGCTTGCCATGAACCCGGAGGTTCTGCTCCTGGACGAACCCCTGGCCGGCATGGGACCGCGATCCGCCCGGGACCTGATCGACGTTCTGAACGGCCTTCGGGAAAACCACGCCCTGCTGCTGGTGGAACACGACATGGACGCGGTTTTTTCCCTGGCCGACCGGATCAGCGTGCTGGTCTACGGCCGGATCATTGCATCAGGGCGGCCGGAGGCGATCCGGGAAGATTCGGCGGTCATGGAGGCGTATCTGGGGGAGGGCGAAGAGGCGGTTGGCGCCTTGGAAACTGTCCCGGCGAAAGGAACGACATGCTCAGTCTGACGAACATCGATACCTTTTACGGCCCCAGCCGGGCCCTGTTCGGCCTCAGCCTGGAGATCGGTCGGGGCGAAATGGTCTCCCTGCTAGGGCGAAACG
>JAABTM010000121.1 GCA_011389855.1 Desulfobacteraceae bacterium | reverse complement strand
CCTTGCGGATGTAGGGGCAGATCCACCGACCGGGCGTGGATCTTCTCCTGTTCCTCATCGGCGGCCGGCAGCCGGCCGCCTTTTTTGTCCACCCGCCGGTGCTGGATCTTGCCGTCCACCGTATAGGCGTTGTGGGCGAATTCCCCCTGGACCCACATCATATAGGCCAGGCGCGGGCAATAAACGAACTCGTTGAGCATCCGGGCGGGGATGAGGGGAACATCCCTGTCGCGATCCGGTATGGCTTTCTCCCTGACGTTCATGATAAAACCTCCCTATCTGTTAACGAGACGCAAAGGTGACCATGGGCTTCAGCACCTTCTCCGGACGACCCGGGAAATCTCGTCAGAGCCTCCGGACGCATCGCCGGCAAACGCTTCCAGGAAAAATTCACCTGGACGCCGTCCAGGGAGCTGGAACGGGCGTTGTTAGAGCGGTTGTTGGAATGACGGCGCAGCCGCCTCTCTTTTGAAGAATCCGATTCAGCAAAGCCTTATCCGGCCGGCGCGGCAGCGGCAAAATTGCGGTAATATTGGTTCGGTGCTATGCGTTCAGATCGATATATTTCGACAACTCCCCTTGCCCGCAACGCATTTCTGTCCGGTTTGGCTTCGTAAAGCTCCTGCAAGGATACCAATGATCTGACAACTTCAGGGGACGCCGCGGTTTCCCAGATGGGCCAGGTAAAGAATTCGCGGTTGCGACGATCTTTAAAAAATCCCGTTGTTTTAAGATCGCGACCCGTCGGACAAGCTGGAAACAGCGCCAACGCCTCAATCGCCAAAGCATTGGCCCCGAACATTGTGCCGGGCGCGTGGATATCTTTTTTCTTGCTGGGATCGTGCCATCTCAAAGCATACCGTTGATCCTCCATCGGCGCCCATCGCAAGCTAAAACCATCATCCCGGTAATCCCATGTCTCGAACAGGGTGCGGCGCAATTCAGATCCGCCGACTTGCTTTCTGATGGATTTCGCATAGAAAGGAAACCCTTGGCCTTTGCTGTCGCCGCTTCTGACCATTCTGAACCGCGTATCTTTAAAAACGCCGTTTTTTTCAAAGACCTCACACCCAAAAGATGACAGAAGGTCGGCGGTTCTACGGTCATTGCTGCCGGTTTTTACCTGGACTTCCTTGAGTATGTCGGAAAACCTTTCCGCCGAAAACGGCAACTTATTATCAAACTCAAACGGTTCCGATGAAGTATTAGACAAAGCGACGTCGAGAGATTCGATAAAATTTGCTTCATCCCCCACGGGTCCCGATATGACCGGCCGCCACGCCCCGTATTCTCTTCGCCAGAATAGGGCGATATCACGGCAAAAAGATTGTCCGGTTACAAGGGTTCCCAACGCCGCCAAAAACCCTAACGGATTCGCCCCGTCGACCCCTTTCAGGACCAGTTCGCTCATCTCGCCCCCTTTCGTTCCTGTTCCTCCCGCTCGCTGCGGCGGTGGTCCGACAGGCGGAAAATGGCTTCCAGCCAGGCCAGTCCCCACCAGCCATAACGGCGCGTGAGCCGCCAAAACCGGTCCGCGACGCCGGAGTCGAGCCGTTCCAGGCCGGTGTCCGAACGGGCGTGCAACCGGCGGCCATCGATTTCGACTTCGGCTTTTACCGGGTGCTCGTCTGTGATTACCGGCGCGAAGGGGCGGCAATAGCCGTGATGGGCGCCGATGAGATGCAGGACCAAATCCCTCATCTCCTCATCGTTCGGCAGGAACGGCGGCGATGATTCCGCCATGCGGACCGACAGCAATTCATGCCGACCGCCCCGCGGATAGCCGGCAGCGTTCCGGGCGCGCTCGAACGCTCGTCTGCCTTGAGGAATGTCCTCTGATTTTGCCAGGGGTTCCCCTCTGGCGTAAATATTGCCGCCCCGCAACAGGGCCTGAAACCGCGGATCACCCTTTCCCGCGTCGTGGAGCTTCCCGGTGGTTTCAAGGGCCATCGTTAAAGATTCCGGCAGGCCGCATCCCGCACCGAATCGCCGGACAAGGCGGCCGACGCCGTCCAGATGAAAAGTCAGCGGCACATGGGTCGTTCCCGACGCACTGGCATCGTCTTCATCGGAAAACCAATCCACCTCCTCATCGGCGATTGCGGCGGTTTGGGGGTCCAGCCGCACGGTCCCGCGCAAAACAATCCCGATGCCCAGTGGGTGCGGCATAATGGCCCGTTTCAGACCGGGGTCTTTGGTCAGGCTGTCGGCCGCGGACCGGAGCCAGTCGGGCGCCTTCGGATTCTCCGCCATGCTGGAAAGCGCGTCTTTCATCGAATCCAGGAAGCCGTCGGGGTCTTCGTCGAACTCTGAGATGGCGGAGCGGGACAGTTCCAGCATCCGGTTTTTGATCTCACTGTCCGGCCATTCTGCAATCACATCCGGATGAAGGCGCAACAGGGGCTTGGCGCGGGCCTTTGTAAATGCGCGGTCACCCCAGTCCAGCACCGGCTTCGCTCCTGCCGGGGCGGGAAGGTCGCCCAGACTTTCCCACCCCTTTGCGACGGCTGGAATAACGATCACGTCACCTGGGCGTATCTCCCCGGCGTGGACCGCGACCAATGCCTCAGACCGGCCCCGCCATCGGACGACCCGGCGTGCGAGGACCTGTCGGTCAACGCCGGTCCGGCGCGCCTGACTTGCACCGGAAGCCCCTTCCACGTCTGAAATGGCATCCATTTGTGCATCCTCGGCCGCCATCCATTGCCTCATCGCCCAGATAGGGACCGCCAGCGCTTCGGCGGCCGACGGCGGACAAATGGACAGAACGTCCAGGGACGCTTCCCGGCTTTCCGGAGTGGTCAGATCGAGATCGGCCCGCCAGACCGCTTGCACATCCGCGGCGGCCCGGACCGGCCCATGCAGGAACAGCGCGACATCGGGCGTCGGCATCGGCGCCGGGTGAGTCTGCCCCCAGCAATCCACATGGGCCGGCAGCATCACCGGCGCATGACCGGCGGGTGCATTGAGCGCGGCGAGGGGCAGGCCTTCGGGCAACCGATTCGCCAGGGAGGCGATGCCCATATCGATGTGGCCGGTCTCATCCGCATTGTCGTTCAGCCATTGCCACGTGCGGCATATGGCCTCGCCGTAAACGGGATCATCGGCGCTGGATTTGACCCGGTCCGCCCTCATGAGGATGGCGGCCAACGCTTTGACCAACCGGCCCATGCGGTCCAGCCGGCCGAACCGCTGGCGAAGTGCGTCGAGACTGGCGCATTCGGTGACCAGCAGGTCGAAGTCCAGGTCCGCGCCCACCTCCAGCGTCTGGGTGGCGATCACGAATACGGGCGCCGGGAGCAGACGCTCCCATGAGCGGTCCGATGCCAGATGACGGAGGCGGTGCAAGACCGCATCGTCTTTGTCGATGGGCCGCATCCGGCCGGTGAGCAGAATGGCGTTGTTTCCGTATTTTTTGGACAGAATGCGGTAAACTTCCCGAGCAGTGGCCACATAATTGACAAAAATCACGGTTGCAAGGGGCTTCCCCCCCGCCAGGGATTCCGCTGTTTTCGCCAGATCGGCGGCAAGGGTTTCCAGGGCTTTCTTCCCGCCGGCCTTGCTCTGAATGAGGGTCGCGGGCTTGGATGCAAGCTGCCGCGCCCCGAGGGGATGGCCGGGGGTTGACGGCTCGTCGGACGTGTCCCGGAACACGTCCCGGACCTCCGGCGGGGTTGCCGACAGTATGGCGACGTCGAAGGGGTTGGGCAACGGGATTTCGGCCCATTGGCGGTATTTCCGGACGGCGTGCAGTGTTTCCATGAACGGCTGGGCGCAATGAGCTTCGTCAAGCAAAATCAGGGCGTCGTTTCCGGTCATTCCCGCCTGAATGGGCCATGCTTTGGGCGATCGGCCGTAGGCCCGGAACAACAGCCGTGATCCGATTTGATCCACGGTGGAAGCGATAACGGCCGGCTGAAGAGGGGAGCGGGCCCAGGCGTCGGACCGGTACATGCCGCCCCGCAACTGGAAACACATCAGGGGAACGCTGCCGCCGGCCAGTTCCCGCAGCCGGTCGGCCGCTGAAGCGACAACGCCGCCGTCAGCTCTCCGAAGGGCTTCGGCGATCCTTTTGGCCCGCTCGAATGCTTCGTCCACTATGATCCGTCGATCCACTACGAAAAATATCCGTCGGGCCGCGTCCGATACCCAACCGGTTTCGGTTTGCCTGGCCCGGGCCGCAATGGCGTACACCGCGATATCGATGCAGGCGGTTTTGCCGGCGGCCGTGGGCAATGCAATGGCTTCGGGCCACCCCTTTCCCGGGATTTCCAGAATCCGCTCCGCCAGATCCCGCTGCCAGGCAAAGGGCGTTTTGGCCCAGAGGGCCTGGAAAAAATCGGCGAACCCCTCGGCGGTGGGCTCAAGCATGGGATGCCTCCTTTCCGTCCATGGGTCGGCACAGCCCGTAGCCCCGGAATCGCCCCGCGCCGATGACCACCGGGCCGGTCACCGGCTCGGAAAACCGAATAACGGCGTGGCAATGGTACATTCGGCCGTTGTCGGTTTTGCGCCGCAGGGGCGGAAACTCACGGGCGTGCGGCGCGCCCCGGACCAGGGACACCGGGTGCAGCAGCAGGGTTTCCGGACGCGGCAGGCCGATGCGCTCGCAGGCGTCCTTCATGGTTTCGGACGCCTTTTCCCATTTATTTTTGCCGCTGAAATGCCGGTCGAGGACCGCTGGCGCAACGGTCGCCCAGGTCCGGGAGGCCCGGGTCCATGTGTCGGCGCGAAGATTCCAGGGCGGGGTTTCCCGTGTTTCCAGCTCCATCCGGCATTCCAACCATTTGCCGTCGAATAGAGAAATGGTTCGTGGAAGACCGGTCGTTTCATCCCGAAGCCAGGGTTCGAGAATGGCCCCGGCTTCGCCCGGTTCCACCGACCGGGGCAGGGCCAGGGCAACGCCCATGATGCGGCCGTCGGCGTGATCGGCATCCACAAAGGGCAAGGGAAGAAACGCCAGATGGGGGTCAAGGGATGGGGTCCGGTTGGGCCGGTGGCCGGAAATCCATTCCGGGATCGGTTCGGGGCAGGCGGACAACAAAGCGCCGCGAACCGCTTCGGTCAGCTTGAGGGTTGTGGGCGGATAAAGCCGTTTACCGGAAAGGGTCAGTACGACAATGTTGTCGTCGAACACGCTTTTCCGGATGTCTTCTTCGGCTTCTTCAATAGGGCGGCGATAGCCTTGCCAGAGGCCGGGCTCGGGCCGGAGGCTGTTTGGCGGCCGCCCGTCGAATTCATCGAGTATGGCCTGCTGATCGGCAAGCGACTGGTCGATCATTTTCAACTCCTGCTGATAAGGCGCGTTGGCCGCTTTTTTGTCGTCGCCCTTCAAGCCTTTAATGGCGGCCTTGCGGTTTTTGTCGATATCCTGGCGTTGTTTCCGGAGGGTTTCCGCGGCCGATAGGGCGTCCCGGTATTTGATCGCGGCATCCCGGTTGCACCGGGCGGCCAGGTAATCGAGTCTGCCGGGTCCGGGAACCCGCAGCCGGTGAAGGGCGACGCCTTCCGTGGGTACGAGAGTGGGGGGAGGTGGTTCGGTTGTAACCCACATTTGGACAAAAGAGGCTGAATGGCCGATGGCGATCACTTTACGGCACAACCGGGCCATGGGTTCTTGGAGACCCCGCGAAATGTTCGTTTCCCATAGCAAATGGACGACCGGGTTTTCCGGAATCGCTGCCGGAAACTTCCGCGGCTGACGGGGGCGGTATTCGGGAAGCACCGCCAGACCAGCGCTTTTCAGTTTGGAGAGATCATTGGCGGCGGGAAGCTTTTGCCCGCGAACCACGTCGTTGACCGGCACGAAACTGGTAACCGGCTCGCGGTTTTTAGTTTGGCGTCGACGGGTCGCTTCGCTGGCGGCGATCCGAGGCGGAGGCAGACGTTCCAGGTACTGAAGCGCCTCTTTTTCTGAAGGGTCCATGCCGGTCTCGAACCATGCGGCCGACAAGGCCATGAACACCCGGTCCGGATGGGGCGGCCATTCCGCGATCTGCTTTTTGGCGCCGTCAGCCGCCGCCATGGCCCATCCGTTGAGATAGCCAATGCCCAATCCGAACATCATTCACCTTCCTCCCCAGCTTCCCGGGCCTCAAGGTCTTGGCTCCGGGCCACCAGTTCGACGAGTTGCGGGTGCGGCTCAAGCGTGATCACATTCTCCCAGGGCAATTTGCTCCCGAGGGCGGCCTGTAGGGCCTTTTTGAAAATTTTCATTGCTGTTTCAGCATCCAATTCGAATGTTTTCGGCGTCTCGCCGGGTTTGTCCAGTAACTCCCACATAAACGTCTGGGTCGGAATAAGCTGGCATCTGGACCGCAGATCGGCCCCTTCCTCGCGAACCAGCACGGCGGCCAGGAGCCCCAGAGCAGCAAGGACGGTCCTGGCCTTTAGGTCTACTTGAACATCCGCCTTTTCATGATCTGAAACAGGAAAGCGCAATCTTCGAATGGCCGCCAGCGACAGCACGGTTTTCTGAACCGCCTTTTCGATGGTAAAGCCTCCGGTCTCATCGTCAATGGTGGGCACAACATTGCCATGATTGATCTCGGATGGTTTTTTGCCGGCTTTTTTTGCCGCGCCTTTTTTCGTAGACGCCCCCGCTGTTTCGTCAGACAGCATCCAATCCGGGTTTTGGTTGTCCGAAGCCTCCCGCTTCAAAACCAGGCCGGCATCCTTGCGGATCTGGAGCGGATCGATCCGGCTGCTTGTTTTACAGCCCGGTTGCGCGTTGATTCCCACCATCTCCGACACGACGGCCCGCTGGATTTTCGCCCCAAGCCCTCCTCGCGGGCCGGTGGAATCCCAAATACCGAAAATCAGGGCGGTGGGACAAAGGCCGAACAAGCCCGTAGCGTTCCGCACATCCGCGGAATCCAGAATTTTTCCTTTTTGGGACTTCCGAAACATGACCTTTTCGCCGTTTTCTTCCAGCAGGCTGTCCCGGAAAATGGCGTCGGCAATGCGGTGGGGGGCTTCCAGGCTGGTGACGACGATGGGCTTCAGCAAAACTTTATCCTTGAAGTGGGTCTCAATGATCGGAAGCGCGATATCACCCGAGCGGGCAGCCTCCAGCAACGCCAGTTCCATTCGATTGGCCTGGGACTGCACTGAATCGAGCAATACGCAAGGCAATCTCTCTCCACCGATAAGGCGGTCCTCCACGGCGTATCGCCCGCCTTCATAAGTCGGCGGAAAAACCTTGTCTCCCGGCCCGCCCGCCGGCTGATAGTCAGTAACGCACCGAAAGGCCGCGGCATGTCCGGCGACTGCTTCTTTCAAAACCTCCAAAGTCATCTTGTTCATCGTTTACCTCCAATGGCGATCTGTTTGAAGTTGGGTTCCTCCGTTTCTCTGTTGCAACGCATCGTTGGGCACCATACCACACCCCCTGGCTCATATAGCGACCCACCCCTACTTTTTTTCACCATTTCCATAAATTTTTAAAATCCCCTCCGCCGCCTCGGCCACCTGCCGCCGGAGTTCCGGCGGTTCCAGCACCTCCACGTCCGGCCCGTACATGAGCGCATGACGCCGGATTTCCGTCAAATCCGCCACATTCAAAGACAGCAGGAGCCCGCCGTCCTCCAGATCGGTCATTTCCTGGTCCCGGTGCCAGACCTCGTCCCGGACGCTCCGGGCGATGTCGGGGGAAAACCGTAGGACCACCCGCTGGACCGCGCCGCCCTTGTAGATGCCGAAGGTGTCTTCCAGGAAAGCGGTCACGTCGAACCGGCGTTCCCCGAATCGCCGGTCCAGGGGATCGGGGTCCTGGATGCGGCCCAGAAGGAAGACGCGGGGCCGGTCGCGATGGTGGCAAAAGGCCGCCAAGTGCCAGCTTCCCCGGTAATGGTGCAGCCGGTAGGGCTCCACCGTTCGGCGGTGGACCTCGCCCGAATGGGCCGTGTGGTAGGTAAAGCGCACCATCCGGCGCTCGGTCATGGCGGCGATGAGGACGTCCACCAGCTCGATATCGCACCGGGTCCAGCGGATAACGGCGAACGAGACCAGATCCTTCGCCTTGCCGCCGTACTGCATGGCCAGCAACAGTTCGATCCGCTCCCGCAGCACCCGGATCTCCCGGGGCTCGGCGCCGGCGACTTCCGCCAGTTGCCGGCAGGCGCCCAGCATCATAAGCAGGTGGAATCGGTCAAAAAGCAGATACGGCAACTCGAAGCTGTCGCCGGCCAGCGCGTACCGCCTCATCCTGGGATCGTACACGACCGTCGCGCCGAACCGTTCCCGCAGATAGTCGAGGTCCCGCTTGAAAGTGGCCCGGGACCGCTCGCACTCGATCCGGTATCTCGCATACGTCACCTTCGCGCCTGCATTGAGCTGCGTGAGCAACCACCAGATCCGTTCCAGCATGGGCATCTCCTTTCGGGAAAAAAGGGCGACAACCGTCGCTTATGGGATTGATCGCTCGCAACATCGGCGATGATCAAAAAAGTCGCGAAGGCTCCCCTCCGCGGCTCCAATCCTCTCTGCCCGAGAACGTCAGTCGTCGCTAATCATACGGCTCGAAATCTTTGTCCCCGCCCTGCCCCATCTTCAACCCGGCCCCTCTCGGGGAGGTCGCGATGTCCCGGATCGCTTTGGGGCCGTTCTTCCGGCCGGCGTCCCAACCGGGAGTCCCGGGCTGCCGCCGACTCGTCTCCCGGTCTTCCCCGGCCACCCGGAAATACCCCACCGTCTGGGTGAGGGATTCGGCCTGGGCGTCGAGTTCTTCGCTGGTGGAGGCCAGCTCCTCGGTGGCGGCGGCGTTTTGCTGGATGACCTGTTCGAGCTGCTGGACTGCTTCGTTGATCTGCTGGATGCCGCCGGCCTGCTGGGCGCTGGCCGCGCTGATCTCCATGACCAGATCCGATGTTTTCCGCACCGCCCCGACCACATCGTTGATGCGGGCGCCCGCATCCTTGGCGATTTTGACGCTTTTGTCCGACAGCTCCAGAATCTGGCGGGAAGCGCCCCGGCTTCGCTCCGACAGCTTCCGGACCTCGGAGGCCACCACGGCGAACCCCCGGCCGTGCTCGCCGGCCCGGGCCGCTTCGATGGCCGCGTTGAGCGCCAGGAGGTCGGTCTGGCGGGCGATCTCCTCGACGATGTTGATTTTGTCGGAGATGGTGATCATGGCCGCCACCGTCTCCTCGACGGCCCGGCCGCCCACTTCCGCATCCTCGGCCGCTTTTTTGGCGATGGCCTCCGTCTGCCTGGCATTGTCCGAATTCTGTCCCACGCCGGCGTTCAACTGCTCCATGGCGGTGGAAACGTCCTGGATGGACGACGACTGCTCGGACGCGCCCTGGGAGAGCTGCTGGGCGCTGGAGCTGACCTGGGAACTGCCCAGGGTCAACTGATGGGCCGACCGCTGGATGGAGGTGGTCATTTCGGACAGATTCGTCGCCATGGCCTGGAGGGTCCGCATCAATTCGTCTCCTGCGGAGCGCTTCTGGATGGACACGGTCAGATCGCCTTCCGCGATTCGCCCGGCGACCTGAACGATATTGGCCGACGCCGCGACCAATTCGTTCAGGTTCTGCTTGATTTCGTCGAAATCCCCCATATACTCGCGCTCGATGGGCGCCGGAATTTCTCCGCGACTGATTCTGGCGATATAATCCGCGGCCACCTGGAGGGGAAAAATCACGGCGTCAAGGGTGCGGTTGAAGCCCTCGATGATCCGTCCGTACTCGCCCCTGTGCTTTTCATGATCGGCCCGGGTGTCCAGCCGGCCGTTGACCGCCGCTTCCACCAGTTCGTTGGCGTCCGCGATCAGCAGGGAAACCGCGTCGCCCGCCGCGACGAGGCTCTCGTTGATCTTTCGGATCAACCGCCCGGCCGCTTCGGTATGTTCGTTGGTGGGTTGCAGCTCCAAATCGAAGACGAGGCCGCCGTCCGCCAGTTTGTGAAGGTTTTCGGCCAGCCGGTCGATCTCTTTCTGGAGGTATTCCTGGAGCTGGGTGGTGGCGGTGACGTCCTGAACCACCTCGATGTGGCCGATTTTCCGGGCTTCCCGGTTTTTCAGGTAGGCCGCATCCACCTGGAAATGCTTGTCCAGCCCGGGTTGTTCAAAATAAGATGTGGCGATGCCCTTACGGAGCATGGCGATGCCGCATTTTTCCGTCCGGCAGATGTCGGCGTTCCACCGGTTGCAGGGCTCGCCGACGACCTCCTCCCGCTTCAGACCCGTGACCTCTTCGGTGGCTTTGTTGATGAAGGTCCAGTTCATGTCCATGTCGGTGACGGAGACCGGGAAGGGGACGGCGTCGATGATCGATTCGTACCAGAAGGCCCGCTCCTCGGCCTCTTCTTTCATCCGGTTGCGCCGGGTGATGTCCTGGACCACCTCGATATGGCCGATGTTCCGCCCGTCGCGGCCGTGGAGATAGGCGGCGTCCACCTGGAAGTCCCGGTCCAGGCCGGGTTGGGTGAAGTAGGAGGTGGGCGTACCGGCCTTCAGCATGGCGATGCCGCACCGCTCGGTGCGGCAGATGTCCGCGTTCCAGGTATGACACGGCTTTCCCAGTACGTCTTCCCGCTTGAGGCCGGTAACCTCTTCGGACGCTTTGTTGATGAAGGTCCAGTTCATCTCCGGATCGGTGACGGACAGGGGAAAAGGCAGGGCGTCCAGGATGGCCTCGTACAGCTCGATCCGCCCGGCCATCTTCGCGACCATGTCGTTGACGCCGGCCGCCAGGGCCGCCGCGTCTCCCTTCATGCCGTCGGCGTCGATGCGGGCCTCGTAATCGCCGTGCTGGATCTGCGTCGTCAAGTCGTTTACTTTTCCGAAAAGGACCTTGGGAACATAGTGGCGCAACATGGTATATCTCCTTTTATTTTGTTGCTTGGGTAAAAAAGGCGGCAGGATGTTGTTTTTGACCTCTACTTTCTTTTTTACGGGAAATCCGTTTTTCGGTCAAATACAATATTCGGCGCCAGGCCCCGCGCCCAAACCTCTTCGATTACGCCGCTATCGCCGGCGAAGCCGGCGGTATCGGTGAAGATTTTTTTTGAACTTTCGCTGTTATTTATGTATAAGCGATTAATGGACATGGAATCCACGACCCTGAGATCAGAGGCGACGCAATGAGCGGCATCGGCGACATGGAAGCCGGCCTTGAGTCGTACATTCCGAAAAATGTTGGAGGACTGATATATGGAATCAACAAAAGAAATGTGCCTGAAGAAAAAAGCGGAGGGAAGAGAGATGTCAAAACAATTGTCAATCGATGAAAAAATAAAGAGAGTGGAAGCGCTTCGCCGGAGAGTCGAAACGATCAGAAATTTAAGGCTTGGCAAAAAAGGTCCAGGTAAGACGGATGTCCAAGATGGGTGATCGGTTAAATATCACCCCTAACCCGCTTCTCCCTTCGCCGACGCCGGCAGCTCCTCGGGCAGGCGGATGGTGAAGGTCGATCCCTCGCCCGGTTCCGACGACACCTGGATCGTGCCGCCGTGCTGGTTGATGATCTTTTTCGACACGAACAGCCCCAGCCCGGTGCCCTTCTGGCCCTTCATGGAGAAAAAGAGGGTGAAGAGGGCGTCTAACGCCTCCTTGTCCATGCCGATGCCGTCGTCCGTGATGGTGAAGACGACGGCGCCGTCGTCTGTATCGTCCGGGTGGGCGGCGAACCGGATGGTGTGCGTGGCCTTCTCTTTGTCCTCGACGCAGGCGTCCATGGCGTTTTCCAGGATGGAGATGAGGGCCGACCGGACCACGCCGGGGTCGATTTCGAACTCGCCGAGGCTGTCGTCGAAATCGGTTTCAAAGCGGATGTCCTCCTCCCCGATCTTGGGGGCGAAGGTCTCGGCCACGTCGGAGACGAACGACAGCACGTCCACCTGCTCCCAGTTCAGGTCCCGCTCCTTGGCGTAGTAGAGGATGTCCAAAATCATGGAGCGGATCCGCTCGATCATCAGCTTGACCGTGTCCCATCCCTCCTCCATCATCTCCCGGTCGTCCCTGGCGAACCCCCGGTTGAGGAGGTAGACGCCGCCGTCGAGGCCCGTGAGCATCCCCTTGATGCCGTGGGAAATCGTTCCGATGAGGAGGCCCAGGTCCGAGAGCTGGTCCCGGAGCTTGTGGAGCTGGGTGATGTTGGTGGACATCTCCATGACGTGGGTGATCTCGCCGGCGGCGTTTTTCAGGGGCGCCGTCCAGATCAGCACGTTGATCTGCTCCCCGTCCCGGGACCGGACCACCGCTTCCCTGGAGTGGGATCGCCCGTCCGCGAAGGAATCCATGACCGGGCAGTCGACGCAGGGGTCGGTCCGGCCCTTGTAGATGTTGTAGCAGTATTCCCCCTCCCCTTCCCCGAAATCCTCCTTGAACCGCCGGTTCGTTTCGGTCACCTTCAGATTCCGGTCCTGGACCGAGATGTAGCAGGGGACCTCGTCGAACAGGAGCCGGTACTTTCGCCGGACGGCCTGGAGTTCGTCCTGGAGCCGGTTGAACTGGGTGACGTCGGCGGCGATCTCGATGACCAGCTCCACCCGGCCGTCGGTGTTGCGGATGGGGGCGGTGTGAACGATGACCGGGATTTCGTCGCCGTTTTGCCGGATGATCTCTTCCTGCCGCCGGCCCCGCTCGTTCTCGAAGGTCCGGCCCACCGGGCAGTGGGCCGGATCGCCGGATTTTCCCGCGTAGGCCGACCAGGAGTCGGCGCCGACGCGATCCCCCAGCCGTTCCCGGTAAAGTTCGTTGATAGCCAGCACCTTCAGATCCCGGCTGTGGAGGGAAACGAAGCAGGGCAGTTCGTTGAAGCATTTCAGATCCCCGTCGATCTCCCCCGCCAGCCCCCAGATAGCCGAGGACAGCCCCTCCACCGCCTGGTCCAGCGCCAGGAGCCGCTCCGCTTTCACCAGCTTTTCCGATTTCTCCCGGACCATCTCCTCCAGGTTTTCGGTATATTCCTGAAGGCGGCGGCGCATGGCGATCCGGTCGTTGGCCCGTTTCAGGGCGATCTCCAGGACGTCGTCGCGAATGGGTTTGGTGATGAAATCGGTGGCCTCGTTTTTCAGGGACTCGATGGCCAGTTCCATATCCCCGTGGCCGGTGATCATGATCACTTCGGCGTGGGGATTGCGGCTCTTCAGCTTCCGGAGCAGCTCGATCCCGTCGATGCCGGGCATCTTGATGTCGGTGAGAACGATGGGCGGGTTGTCGGCGTCGAACATCTCCAGCGCCTTTTCGCCGCTCTCCGCAGTCGCGACATCGTATCCCATGTCCATTAGCGAGATGGAGAGGGTGGTCCGGATGCCCGGCTCGTCGTCCACCAGCAGTATCCGTCTGTCTTCGGACACGGCTCAGGGCGCTCCGATGGTCTTGCGCACCAGGGCGATGACCTTGTCCGGATCAAAGGGCTTGGCCAGGGTCGCCACCACGTTTTTGATCGCATGCTGCCGCCCCGACAGGCCCGAAATCACGATCACCGGCAGATCCTTGTACTCCTTGTGTTTGGTGAACTTCCGGTAAAACCGGGTCCCCCATTCCTCGGGCATTTCCAGATCCAGGGTGATGAGGTCGGGCTTTTCCCGCTCCAGCACCTCGAACGCCTCGGACCCCGTCTCGGCGCTGCACGTTTCATACCCGTTGTCCTCGAATACATTGACCAGATATTTGACGATGACCG
>JAABTM010000409.1 GCA_011389855.1 Desulfobacteraceae bacterium | reverse complement strand
CATGGTCAAGACCGGTAAACTGGAACGGGTCTCCGAGGAAGGGGCGGTGGACACCCTGACCGACGGCCAGTTTTTCGGGGAGGAATGCGTGCTGTTCAAACGGCCCACCCTCTACGAAATCCGGGTATCGGCGCCATCGGACATCTACCAGATCCCCGGTCACCTGCTCCTGGGCATCCCGGTGGTGCGATGGAAACTCTTCGAAACCTTCCAGAAGCGGATGGAAATGGACGTCAAGGCCCGGTACGGTAAACGGTACGGCAAAAAGAGCGTCCCGAAGAAACCGAAATAATCATCGCCCCGCCGTAGCCCCAGTCCGGGTCGCCCACCACGATCCGATGGCCGAGGCGGCGAAGTGGATGCCATATCAGTGGACATAAAGGGGCAGCATCAGGTCGGAGAGCTTGTCCGAGGTGCGCCGGAGATGGACGCTCAGGGACCGGGCGATGCCCTTCAGGAGCTTGATGCCCAGCTCGGGGTTCCGGTCCAGGAGGAACTCGAACTCCTCCCGGGTGAAGATGATGAGCGTGGATTCGGTTCGCGCCTTGACCGTGGCCGACCGCGGAAAATCGTCGATGACGGCCATTTCGCCGATGGTGTTCCCCTTGGCCAGGGCCGCGATGACCACGTTGATGCCGGTCTGGGACGTCTTGATCACGTCCAGCACCCCGTCCGCCACAAAGCAGATGCAGTTGCCCACCTCCCCCTCTTCGAAAATCTTGTCCCCCTCGTCGAGTCTGAACACGTGCATGTGCCGGGCGACGTACCGGAGTTCCTCGCCGGAGAGTTTCGAAAATATCGCGATATCGGTCAAAGATTCGGCAATCTTCTTTTTTTCATAATATTCGAGCTGTTTCATGTTGCCTCGACGCTCCTCTCGTGGTTTTTTTCTTCATTCTCAAGACGGCTCCCACGCTGCTTTATCATGTCCCTACAGGACATTTTTTTCAATTTCAGTCCCATAGGGACGACACATAGTAGCGTGGGAGTTCACTCCCGCGCGGCAAATGGCGAGGGGCATAGTTGAATTCGCCTTGTTGGGATATTCATTTCCGTAATTCGCCTTATCGTCGGGGTCGAACGCGTCCAAAGCGCGTCCTTTTTCCCGGGCGCCACTGTATGAGACTTCTCGCCGGTCCGCAAGCAGAATATTCACGATGTATTGGCGCCTCGCGCCCCTCGGGTTTTTCAAAAATGATTCGGAAATTCGCGGCCCGTATCGTATACTGTTGGTGGCATCTGTTTTGCTAACAAATAATAATGACGCGAACGAACACATCCACCACCCCGGAGAGAGCAAATGAGCACCCGTTTCCGAATCATTACCGCATCCATTATATGTATTTTCCTTCTGGGGTCCGGGCCGCTTCAGGCGGAAGAACCTGTCGCCGAAGCGTCTTTAGCCCCTTTGCCGGACCCGGCGGCGGTCTCCGACCTGATCGCCCGGGCCTACGACGCCAACCCCGGGATCGCCTCGGCCCGGGCGAACTGGCGGGCGACGGTGGAGCAATACCGCGTCGCCACCGGCTACCCCGACCCCCAGTTGATGGTCACCTATTTTCCGGAACCCATCGAAACCCGGCTCGGCCCCCAGGACTGGAACGCCGTCCTTTCTCAGATGATCCCGTTTCCCGGCAAACTTTCCAGGGCCGGAGAGGTGGCCGCCGCGGACGCGGAAATGGCCCGGGTCAAGCTGGACATGGCCGCGCGGAACCTGGCCGTTTCCATCCGGGAATCCTTCCACGAACTCGCCTACATCCGAACCGCCAAACGGATCGCCGGGGAGGAACTCGAACTGGTGAATCACCTGCGGAAAGTGAGCGAAACCGCCCACGCCGAAGACCGGGCCACTCTCAACGACGTCGTCCGGGCTCAGTCCCAGATCGGCCAGCTGCGATACGATCGAATCCTCCTGGAGGAACTGGAAGCCACGGAGGTCGCCCGGCTCAACGAACTCCTGAACCGACCGCCCGACGCGGCCATCGGCGAACTGGCGGCCCCGGAGATCGGGTCGCCGATCTACAGCCTCCAGGAGATCCACGACATGGCCGAGGCCCAACGGGAGGAGATCCGGATGGCCCGCTTGGCCGAGGATAAATCCGCTGCGAAACGGGAACTGACCCGATACGACAACCTCCCCGATTTCAAGGTGGGCGTGTTCTATGCCGGCATCGGCGAACCCGACGCGCCGATGCCGCCGGACGACGCGGGCCGGGATGCCGTCGGCATCCAGTTCGGCGTCTCGGTCCCCCTGTGGCTGGGGAAAAACCGGGGCCGGGCGGCCCGGGACGAGGCCCGCCTGGAAATGGCCAGGGCCGATACGACCGCCCGGATCAACGAAACCCGGACCCGGATCCGCGAAGTCTATTTCCGGCTCCAGAACGCCCGCCGCCTGATCGACCTGTACGGCGGTGAACTGATCCCCCAGGCGATGAATTCCATGGAACTGGCCGAAACCTGGTTCCGGGAAAAGGAAGCCAGCTTCTCCGACGCCGTGGAGGCCCAGTCCGTGCTCTACAATTTCCGGCTTTCCCTGGCCCGGGCCAGGGCCGACTACGGCCAATACCTGGCGCGGCTGGAGCGCCTCGCGGGCCGGAGCGTCACCCAGCCGGCGGAAGAGGAGGTGGACCGATGAAGCAGCGCCCGTCCCGTACCATTATATTAATGATCGTCGCCATCCTTTCCCCCGCCGTCACATCTGCGGATTACCAAGACCTCCAGCGCGATTTCGAAAATTACGCGCCGCCGCCGCTGGTCCAGTCCCGGATGCATCCCGGCCCTTCAAAACCCGGGGAAACGGAACCGGAGACGGATGCGTCCGATGGCGGCGACGCGGCCTGGAAGCGGGAGATGGCCTCCCTCCAGGCGAAGTGGGCCGAGGCGGCGACCATTCCAGAGCCGCGGGAGGACCGATTCATCTCCTTTTCCGAAGACCAAACGGCGCCCTACCGACCGGCCGCCGACAGCGCCGATGAAGCCGAACGGGTTATCGGCGACCGCTTCTCCCTGACCGATCTGGAAATCCTCACGCTGCTCCGGAGCCCGGCCATCCGGGCGGCCGGGAGACGGTTCAAGGCGGCGGTCCAGGAATTTTCACAGATATCGCAACTCGACGCCATCCTGCGCCAGTACGCCGCCTTCACCGAAAGCGTCATGACCGGCGTGGGGCCCATGAAGGGCAAAGATCCCATCCAAATGAAATTCCCGTTTCCCGGCGTGACGGGGCTGAAAGGTCAGGTGGTGACGAAATCCGTGGAGATCGCCCGGGCCGATCTGGCCATCGCCCGGCGGGACGCCGCGACCGAAGCCCGGAAGGCCTACTGGGAACTGCTCTACGACCACCAGGCCCGGTCGGTGACCGCCGAAACCCTCACCCTCTTCGACCGGCTGGAGGATGTGGCCTCGACCCGATATAAATCCGGGTCCACCAGCTTCCAGGACGTCATCAAGGTCCGGATCCGCCGGAAAATCATCGCCGAAAACCTAATCACGCTGCGGGAAAAAGAGCGGAATGTCGAGATGCGCATCCGGGAACTCCTCGATTTGAGGCCGGACGCTCCGGTGGGCCGACCCAAAGGGCAATGGCCGAAGTTCGACCCGCCGTCCCTGGAAACGCTCTATAAACAGGCGGTGGAAAACCGCCAGGAACTGGAAAAAATGCGGGCCATGATCGGCAAAATGGCGCGGATGATCGAAATGGGCGAAACCATGATCCTGCCGACCTACGGGCAGGGGCTGGCGTTTTACACCGACGAGGCCGTGATACAGACCGGATCGGCGGCCATGAAAGAGTCGTTCCCGACGTCCACAAAAGCCGCCATGGGCGCCGGCCTGCCCAAGATGCCATGGTACGGAACCCGGGACGCCTACCTCCAGGAGACGCGACAGAAGCTGCAAGCCCTGGAGCAGGACCTGGAAAAGGCCGAAGCCGCCACCCGGACGATGGTCCGAAATGCCTGGTTCAAACTCGACGA
>JAABTM010000120.1 GCA_011389855.1 Desulfobacteraceae bacterium | reverse complement strand
ATTGCTCGTTGAAGGCTTTTACTTCCTGCTCAAAAGCGCTGCGCTTTTGCTCAAAGGCGGCGATTCGCTCGTTGAGTGGTTGGACTTTTTGGTTTAGAGCGGTTGCTTCACTATTGGTGTTGGAGGGTTTCCGCTCTTCGGCCAATGCCTGCTGGGCCGCGACCAGTTCCGTGTATTCCTGATCGAGGGCGGCCTTTTTCTGATTCAGTTCTTTGTGTCGAGCGGAGATTTCCACTGCCTGCTGGCCGCTCTTATTTTCGGGTTGGCGGTTTTCACGCCGGCTCGATTCCGTCGCTTCAGGCGGCTGAGCGGTGGGCAATTGAGAATCCTCCACCTGTTGATAGCGGCTTACATTGGGGCGCTGGTTCGGGGGCACTTCTGCGAAGTTGTCGGTGAAGCGGAGGACGCCGTCGGCGTCCCGATATTTATAGAATTCGCCGAAGGCGGTCCCCACAAAAAAGAGCGCGGAAATGAAAAAAAGCGAAAAAGCTAAGGTGATTCTATAGGTGACTTTTGGCATGTTTCTTTCCGTTTTATTCATATTTGAGCTGGATGTCATCCGCCGCGCGGCATCAAACTTTCGACATCGACGTATCGTCTCACTTCCACCACTCGACCGGTTTTATCATCCTTCAGATAAGTGACTTTCAACCCATTTTTGAACGATTCAGGAGGGCTGAAATACGCCCTGGAACCGACAAAGAATCGGATGTTGCGCGCCATCTGCATCGGCAAGTCTCCGATGAGGATATCATTCGTCTCGCGGTCGATTTCATGGAATGTGCCCGTGCCGTGGATGTCTAAGGGAGGCTGTTCACTTCCGGTTCCCCTGTATGGTGATTTCGGAACGATCTTCCGGGCTTCGGTTTCTCGGCTGCGAACCTGAGGGACCGGGTTAATTTTTTTGACCTGAGGCACAGGTTTGATTTTGTCCATCCTTAAAGTGTCGCTCTGCTGTGCGATGGCGGGAACCGGAGTCAATAAGAGACTCAATGCCAATGCCAGCATCCAATGCTTCCATTGATCGTGGTTCTTCTTCATGCTTTCTCTCCTTTTCATTAGTCCCCTATAGGGGCTATTCCATGTGCTGCAGCCAGAATGTCATGCCAACATCAGCCCCGCTTGCTATATTGGGATTATTACCAGACACATCTCCCTCACCGGATGCCATCTCCGGGGTCAGCTCAGGATTGTAGAGCAGATCCTTCTCTCCTTGGCTAATAACGGCCGGTGCATAGATCAAATGGTCCACTTTGAGTCCTGTAGGCGGCACTTGAATTGTCTCACCACCTACAGTGACGGTAACCATATCATTGTCATCGATCACACCGTCGCCATTTAGATCGAACACGGGACTGTCCACTCTGCCGCCGGTGCAGACATCCACCGACATGAGATAAGAATATCCCGAACCTGCTGTGCAGACACTGGCCTCGGTTCCGGGGACATTGGAAACGACGATGGCCTTGCCGGATCGAATGATGATGCGTTCCGTAATCCGCTCATTGGGGTCCGGAAGATCGAAAAACCATCCCGCATTGGCGAGATCCGGGTCCGGATCTTCCTCGTTGGACGGGGCCGTTAGATCTTCTTTCGTGGTCCAGTCCGGCGAATTATCGGAGAAAATCCTCATGGTCGTATCGTCTGGAGTTACAGTGGAAAGCACCGTCTGCTCCAAAAGCGTAATTGGATCGCCTGACCATTTGGAGATGTTGGGACGGTCGAAAGATCCGACGTATTCGGAAGTATCCCCTGTGGGAGCGCTGGCATCTGTGGAAGAATCCGGATCTCCGGCCTCCCCATAGTCCCATACCCCATATAATGTCTGGGGGCTGTCATCGGAAATATCGGGGGTTCCCAGATATTTCCCGGTGCCAAAGATCACCATCTGACCGATTCCCGAACAGTGTCCGGTCGCATCCGGCCGTCCGGTGATAGGCTGCGGGTTTCCTGCGGTGTCTTTGGCGGTAAACAGCGGCTGGGGATTTCCGGCATTTTTGAAAGCGAAGCCCCATTGGGTATGGTCAGTTTTTCTCATGTTGATTTTCCACATATTGCCTTTGAGATCTCCGGCATAGATGTAGTCAATATAGCCGTCGTTATTGATATCTGCGGGAAAGGGGGATGACATGCCGTTGCATGTATCGCTTCCTGCAACATTCGTATCAAAGTAGTGAATAACGGCGCCGGATTTCGCATCCAGTACAAATATTCCGGATTCGCCGTTGGTACTTCCGTAACCGTTGCCGAAGATGACGACCCAAGGATAGGTGCTGCTGTAGGTTTTGCTGATGACCGGCCTGCTGAAGCTGTAGCCCATGTCGCTGGCATAGAAGCTGCCCCCGTCGAATTCCCACAGAACCTTGGCTGCGACATCGGATGCACTGGCAAAGGTTTTGGCGTTGGTTACATTTAGTGCGAAGTATCCCTTGCCGCCTTTGCCCAGACCGCCGACCAGCATTGTAATATCATCATCCCCATTGTTCGGCGTTTTATTAATGTCCACTTTGCTTCTGACTGTCGGCGTCAGATCCACATAATACTGATGGCTGTAGTCCGGGTCGGTCAGCGCGGACAAATCGGAATGGAGCAGTGCCGGCACATAGGCAAACAGCTCTTCTCCTTCATCGCCGGCGCCGATGGTAGACTCTGTTGTTCTGAAGGCATGGAGCATTCCGTCGTTGGCGCCAGCATAGAGCATGTCATCATGGTAAAAGGGGGATGAATGAATGATGTCCCCCAAGGTATAGGAAGTCTCGACCGGTTCCACCAGAGGGTCCGCCGTAGGCCAGCTTGTGAGTCGACTTCGGAATGTGCCGCTGTTCTGCTCTTCATTGGATTTATCCCCTCGGATGTAGTTCACGACACTTTCCGTCAGATCCGGGTGGAATTCCGTCAGGTCGCCGCTGAAAGCGGTTCCCGTACCTGTTGCACTGTCATATGTAGCGATGAGGCGGTTGCTGTGCCCTCTGTTTGCATCATTGATACGCGCTTCGAGCTTGTCCGCGGCATTCCAGGCCAGATCCACGAGATAACCCGTATCTTCATTGAGATTCCATGCCACCACAAGGCCGGCCCATCGGTCCGAGTTGTATCCGGAAAGATAGAGCTGTGAGCCTGCGGTCAGATCCTGGGTTGTGTTGACCGATGCCGAAGCCCCCGTACCGAGCCGTTCCATAATGCTCGTCACGGCCTCCTCGAATGCCTTGATCAGTTCCTCCGGGTCGCTGGCGCTGTAAAATTCGCCCCGCCCGTTGACGGCCGTGTGCCACATGTCGTCGATTTTGCTGGGATAATTCTGACCAGTGAATTGGGTCGGCCAGGTCGGATAAACCGGATTCTCCCCATACAGCGTGTAGTCGTCCGGGTCGAGATGGCCCTCGACGCCGAAGGCGATAGTGTAGGTGACGATGTGCTGATGCGAGGCCACGTCGGGAAACGAGGTCGGCACGATGTTTTCGATGTCGTCGGCGAGATCCTGGGCGTAATAGTACATGGCGATGTCCGCGAGGGTGTTGCCCGGGCTGTCTTCATAAGGCGCCGTGCCTGAAATCTGGTACAGTTTCTTAACCGTATCCGCGGGATTTTTGGTCGGAAACTGGTTGCCGTCCGCATCTTCCACGATCCATACATCGACATCATCATCATAGTCCGAATAGTTGGTTCCGCTGCCGTTGTAATAGCCGTCCGTGAAGAAAAGGACGAAGTTCTGCTGGCAGGCGGCTTTGTCCCCGTTGAGGGGTTCGCAGTTGTCGGTTGTAAAATATGCGGGATAACCGTGGCCCGTCACTTCGGACTCAGTCAGTACCCCGCACCGCCACTTGTCCTGTCTGCCCTGTCCCCGTGCGGCTTCGTTGCCCATGGATGCGCTGCGGGTGAAATACTGCCCGACTTCGGCCACGGCATCCTTAGTGGGGGTTGAGTCGTAGCTGCCGACCTGATCGAATGCCTGGATCGATTCCATAATGTACTGGCGAGCGGTTTTGTCCCCGTCTCCTTTCAGGTCGTTCTCATCCACATCCACTCCCATTCCGACCGGCAGCAGCGGTTCGATCATCCCCACGCCTTCCGGAAAGGATTCCTGGACGGAGTTGATGCCGGCCAGCCCGAGATAGACGTTGTCCAATGTGCTGACGACTTCGGAAACAGCGGCGATGGCCGTAAGCGCACGCCTTCGGTAGTAGGTGAACCAGTTGGCGAAGTTCTGACGGGCGGTGGCGTAATCCACCTCGATATCATCGGGCGGGTCATCCAGCTTGGTGAAATCGGAATAGGTCAGAAGGGGCGGTTTTGCATCGTGGACAATGCAGCCGTCCTGTTGATCATATATTTTACCCGATCCCGTATAGCTTTCCAGACCGGTCAGTTGCTGCTTCGTTGCATCGTCGCAACTGTCATAGATGGGATCACCGTTGGCATCCACTGCCGGTACGGTTACATTGACCTCATAGTACTCTACGGGATCGGTCAGGTTGACGAGGTAGAGTTTGTTGTCGGCGCCTTCCGTGTAGTAGTGGGCATTGATGATGGTGATATCCTCGGTTATGCCCGCCGCGGGGATGAAGCGAACGGCGTCCGCAGCGGTGTATTCGTTGACATCCGATACCCGCTTGACTTGAACCGTTCCGATCGTGCCGTCGTTGAATGAGAAGTCGTCGTCCAAGGTGTGCCAGTCTCCGCAGGTCGCGTTCTGATCCACGGTGAATGATACTGGTGTGCCCGATGCATCGGTTACGGTATGTTGTGCCTGTGTGTCGAACTCGCCCGAGTTGTGACAGGCCGACCAGACCTGGACGGCATAGTTGGTTCCGGCTTCGGCTGCGGTGAATTCATGGGTCCATGTGGCGGTGGCGTTAAGCGTATCCGTATACCGGGTATTTGTACCATACGGAGATGTACTATTGGTAGAATCATCCCAGTCTCCTCCGGCTTCTATATAGGGAGACGTTTGTATGTTTTCGGGTTTAATGAAAAGGACTGCGTCGGCAGCGGTATATGGACTTGCTGTCGATACCCGTTTGACCGTTACCGATCCGGTATAATTCTTGACATAATCAAAGGTTCCCAAGGTGTACCATTGTCCGCAGTTGGCATTCTGGTCTACCGTTGTGGTGAAGGGGATCGTTAAATTGTCTGCTGTCACTGTTACCTGGGCTTGTGAGTCCCACTTATCTTCGGGATGACAACTGAACCATATTTTGACGGTATAAGGCGTGCCCGTGTCATCTGCCTCAGCATTGCCGAAACGATGTTCCCATGTGGCGATTTCGTTTAAATCATTTGTAAATCGAGCATTGTCAGCGTATTTCATCACGCTGTTGGTTGAATCATTCCAATTGTTGTCGTTGTCTTCCGAATAGCTGTTATCCTGATCATCCAGAACAATTCCGGCTGTAGCTATGTCCCCGGCATCCTCATCATTGACGACAATTTCATTTGAACTGGAATCCGGACTTTCAAACACTTTCCAGATACCGTTCAGGCTGAAGGCGTTCCTGGCATGATCGACATTGTTGACGCCATCCTCGTCTCCGTCCACCACATCGCCGCTTTCCACCAGAAAGACCGTGGGATGAAGCTTCGGTGTGTTCATATCCGCATCCGGAAACCGCCCGCTTCCATCGGGCTTTTTCCAGGGGTTGTACTCCATCGGATCGCCATCCTGGTTTTGGGGCTTATAATACATTCTATTGAATCCGCTCCATGTGGCGCGCCACTGGGCCCGATCTCCCCGGTCCACGCCGAGAATGGACCCCAGATCTCCGCCGTTATAGAAGCTTTCCGGAGAATCATAGAGATAGGCGACTTCGTCATCGTCCGAATAGGCATGGAACTGGCCGTCATAGAATTTAGTGGAAAACTCCCAATCCATGCTGCCGGAGTCGTCGATGATGAACATAATATTGGGCGGTGAGGATTCGATTTGAACGTCCAGCGGGATGTCGTCCATTACGGGACATTCATCGGCCGCAGATAGGGGCAGGTCATTCAGAAAGAAGAAAAACGCGGCTGCCGTCAACATGATGCCGATGCTGATCTTTGAGCGTGGTCTGATTTTCATTGACATGGAATGATCCTTTCTTCTATGGAGACCATGAATGGCTGTTCCTTGATATCTGTTTATTTCTTAAATTTGCCGCCGATATCCCACTTCGACCAGAACCTCTCCCCGATTGACCCTATTCATGGCTCCCGGGGCCGGGCGATAGAGACCGAAGCAATGGAAAATATGGATGATGTTCGTCGCCCCCTCTTCCTCGGTTTGCCCTGTATCGATGAGATCGATCACCGCAAAACGGGTTTCGGCATATTCTGGGACCTCCCCCGAATTCAATCCGGCAGGTGCGGGGGTTGCCGGAAAGACCCAATTGTCCGGATTGCGGAAAAAGGTGATCGCTTCTTCCGGAGAATTCCAGTTCGTGGTGGTCTCCTCTCCATTGTGGAGCCATGCAAGGCTGGAATGATTTTCAAGATCGATTCCATTGTCAGTGGCGTCCGCGATCATTTGCATGGCAAACATCGCAGCAGCCTCGGCACGGTTAAATTGATTCACGCTGGCGCGTTCGTTTTGGGCGATCTGAATGTCTATGATCGATGTGTTGGTGGACATGATCCCCAGAGTCGTCAGAAGCGCCAGCATGATCAGAGCGATGACCAGAACCGATCCGTTTTCATTAGTTATGCTCGAATTATTCGTTTTCATGGCGTTTTGCTCCTATTCTATAGTTTCGGTTTAATGTTGGATAGCTGCACGCTGCCGCCACCTTCCCATGCAACCGTCACCGTGATGTTTTTGGATGTTTCTTCGCCCGCCTCGCAATCTTCGCCATCCCCATCGGCGTCGCCATCCACATCCACGCAATTCGCCATGTCAACAATCCATTCAACCGTTTCAATGCCTTTGGCGTTGTCGTTTGGGGCCGGCGCCAGATGTTTGGGAGGGGGCGCGTCGTTGTTCGTGTCATCGCCATCGCCGTCATCATACATGTGCGAGGGCAAAACCATTCCATCATCGGGTATGTTGACGCCGTGCCCATCCACATCATCGGAAAGCCTCAAATTTCTATGATCGAAATCCAGGCTCACAAGCCACTCCATGAAACTGTTTGCCGTGACGGTCCTCTGGGTCGATTCCCTGGCGTGCTGGTTTCCCTTCATGGCCATGATCTGCATGCTGGCGATCCCCAGAAGGCCGACCAGGAGAATCACCATGGCGATCAATACTTCAATGAGGGTGAATCCCGCCTGTTTTTGCGTTGCTGTTCTGTTTTCAGACATGTTGTATCCTCCGAATTTACAGGCCGAGGTTGCGGCACCGGATCCTTTTGGTCAGCGACATTCTACGGAAATGATCGTTTCTCGGATACCCCGTCAGCGCACCGCGGGCGTTGCTGAACGTTTTAGAATCGCTGTAGTCCCTGTCTTCTTTTTCCGCCCTAGCGACCATGGTTACTTCAACGGATCGAATGTCGCCGAGGTTGTCGTTGAGTGGATCGTACTCCGTTCCGTTGCCAGTGAGATAGACAAAATTCAAGGTTTCGATAAACGGAGCTATCGGCTCGCGCGATGCGCCGGGGTCGGGAGAACTGCTGCATCTGATTCCCAGCGTCGGCCCACCGTAAGTGCCGCTCGTGTAAATATCGTACTGAATGAGTCGGATGCTGCCGTTTTCATTCGGATTGCACTGGCCGTCTCCGAACAGCGTAAAGCCGATGGCGTCGGAATTGACCACCGTCATGCCGAGATTCACCTCTTGATCCGCGTTGTACCCCGCCATCCGAAGATCCGCTTCCACAAAATACATCGCCGCACGTAAATTTTGCTGCATTTGAGCCATTTGCTCCTGGACGATATAGGCTTTCTGCTGTGAACGATAGGTGGTGTAAATACCTGTCATTAGAACCAGTGAGATCGCCATTGCGATTAGAAGCTCAATTAATGTAAAACCGTTTTGACTCAAGATTTTAGCGCGATCTCTCATGGCGCACCCTCCATTTCTGATATTCGAATCGCCCCCGTGTCGGAGATGATCACCCTGAGCTGTTTATTATTTGTATTTTGTAATGTTACAGTCCCTCCGCCAATAGCGGTCGATTTCTCTGGAAACCCTCGCGATTGAAATGCGACGGCATTGTTGGCGCTGGCGCCAAAATTGTCGCTAATGGATGTTAAACTGCCTTTATAATTTTCAGCCCAGAGCACTTCAAGCATGGTCGTTTCATCGGCATCCAACGTAAAATCTTCATCGGCGTCTAAGAAAACGGTGTATCCGTCGCCACCGGAAAAATCGATCACACAATTGATCCTGTTTCTTACAGCTTGAATCTTGGCTTTCTGAAAACCGGATAACAGGTCGCGGGCGGCTCCTTTCAAGTGGAAATTCGGGCGCCAACTCATGTACGCTTCCGATCTGAAGGTTGCCATGATCCCCATGATCGCCATCACGACCATCACCTCAACCATTGTAAAGCCCGATTGTTTCGATTTTCTCACAAAGTGTTTTGTTACCATAACGCAACCTCAATTCTATACTGAATAAGTCTTAGTGGTGCTTTTCAGTTTTTATCATACCTCATTGGTGGACGACATCTCAAAACCGATGTAATGCCAAGATCAATGGTATAATCGAAAACAAGAAATATGCCATAGGTTGTGATTTCAGCCTCGATAGGCTTGGTGTTTCTGCAAAAAACATAAAAACATTTACAATCAAGCAATCCAATTTGGATTCATGGTTTGAAAGCCCTCCCCAGGAAGAAAATCGGGGGGTTTTATACCTCATGGCAAATGCAAATTTCATGCCAAATACTAGCAATGAAATTTTTCTATCGTATAATTTTGAATTATAAAGAGAAAACTCTTGGAGGGCCATCGGGGGGCGCAATCGTTATCCATGGATATCGGGGTTATATTTAACCATCGGTCTTATATGACCTTGGCTTTCGCTCATTTCAACTGCCGTATCTCCTCGACGCTTAACTCGGCGGCCTGGGCGATTTGTTCTTCGGTTAAAATGCCCAGCGAAAGCAAATTCCTGGCGGTGTTTTTTTTGGCTTCTCCACCCCCTCCACCGCCACCGTCGCCGCCCCCCATTCCGTTTCCACCTTCCCCGACAGCAGAAACGGCCGTCCCGGTTCGAGGAGATGGCGGAAACGGGCGTAGGGTTTCGGGAAAAAGGTGGTTTCCACCAGTCCTGTTTCGTCTTCAAAGGTCAGAAATTCCATGGTCTCGCCGTGTTTGGTGCGGACCTGTTTGCCGGTGATCAGCCAGGCGCAGAGGGTGATCCGTTTTCCCACATGGCGGTGGAGGTCGGCGGCCTTGATGGCGCCGTTTTTACGGGAGGCGTCGGACCAGAAGGTGACGGGGTGGCGGTCGCAGAGAAAGCCCAAAACGGTGAACTCACGGCGGAGGCGTTCCAGGGGTTCCTCCGGCGGCAGGGACGGGGCGTCGTCGGGCGCGGCGCCGAAAAGATCGCCGTTGACCGGGCCGCGCCGCCGCGCCTTTTCCCACCTCGCCAGGCGCCACATGAGGGCGGCCCGATTGCCGTCGGGGGAAAAAGCGTCCATCGCGCCGCAACGGATCAAGGCTCTGGCTTCGGCCGCATCCGGCCGGACCCGGTCCAGGAAATCGGTCAAGGATCGGTAGGGGCCGGCCCGCCGCTGATCGACGATCCGCCGGCGGGTCTCCAGGGAGAGCCCCTTGACCGCCGTCAGCCCCACCCGGAGGGTTGTCCCTTTTCCGGTCCACCGATCCTCGCTCCGGTTGACGTCCGGCGGTTGGATCGACAACCCCAGCCGCCGGGCTTCGGAGACGTAGGCGAAGACGGAATAGAACCCGCCGCCGTTGCCGATGACCGCGGCCATGAATTCGGCCGGATGGTGGGCCTTGAGCCAGGCCGCCTGGAAGGAGACCCGGGCATAAGAAGCGCTATGGGGCTTGCAGAAGGAGTAGCCGTCGAAGCTCATCATCATCTCCCAGACCTGGGCGATCTTGTCCGTATCCACGCCTTTGGCTGCGGCGCCGGTGAAAAAGCGTTCCCGGTAGTCCCGCAGGCGGCGGGCCCGATCCTTTTTGGAGAGAACCTTCCGGAGCCTGTCGGCCTCGGCATGGGAAAACCCGGCCATGGAGACCGCGGCACGGGAGACGTCCTCCTGATAGACCATGATCCCGTAGGTTTCGTCCAGGACATCGGAGAGAAGCGGATGGATGGGGTTCCAGCCCCCGCCGTGGAGCCGCCGGAGGTATTCGCGGATGTAGTCGTTGGCCGCCGGACGGATGATGCTGCTGTGGATCACCATGTGGGCGAAGTCGCCCTTTTTCGCTTTTTTCTGGAGTAGCCGGATGGCCGGACTCTCGATGTAAAAGCACCCCATGGTCTCGCCCCGGGCCGCCATGGCCTGGGTGACGGGGTCGTCTTCGGGCGCCCATCCCGCTTCTTCAAAGGGGATGCCGTTTCGACGGACGTTGGCCGCGGCATCCCGGATCACCCCCAGGCTCCGGTTGCCCAGCAGGTCGATCTTGACCAGGCCGGCGTCTTCGGCGGCATCCTTTTCCCACTGGATGATGGGGACCCCCTTGGCGGCCCGTTCCACCGGCACATAGCGGTCGATGGGGTCCGGCGTGACGACCACGCCGCCGGGGTGGACCGACAGGTACCGGGGCGCGCCGATGATCCGTTGGGCCAGGGCGAAGACCTCCGGCCAGGGATCCGAGAGGTCGAGGCCCCGGGCTTCGGGCATGGCGGCGATTTCCGAGAGGAGGTCGGCGTCGGGGCCGGCGGGCCGCCGGCGCCAGGGCATCCGCTTCGTCACCCGGCCGATCTCGGCGCCGGGGAGGCCGTAGACCTTGGCGGTCTCCCGGACGGCCATGCGGGGCTGAAACAAGACATGATTGGCCACCATGGCGGCATGGCCCCGGTGTTTTTCCAGCACGGCGGCCAGCACATCGTCCCGTTCGTCCCAGGCGAAATCGACGTCGATGTCCGGCGGGTCCGTGCGGCCCGGATGGAGAAACCGTTCGAAGTAGAGGTTGTGCTTCACCGGGCAGACGTTGGTGATGCCGAGGCAGTGCGAGACCAGGGAGGCGGCCCCCGATCCCCGGCCGCAGGTGCGGGGGCTGTGGGCCACGATGTCGCGGACGATGAGGAAATAGGCGGAGAATCCCATGGACGCGATGGTCTTGAGTTCGTGTTCCAGCCGGTCCACCACCGGTTCGGGCAGCTCTTCGCCGTAGCGGCCCCGGGCCCCGTCATAAGCGGCTTCGCGCAGGGCCGCTTCCGGGCAGCGGCCTTTTCCAGCGGTCCAGGGGGGCATGACGATGCCGAAATCCGGGCCGGTGAAAGCGATCTCGTCGGCTAGTTGGTGGGCGGCTCTCACCGCTTCCGGGCAGGGCGCGAATCGCCGTTCGTATTCTTCCGGAGGCGCCAGCCAGGCGTCCGGCGGCGCGGTTTCATGGTCCGGGAGCCGGGAGAGGGTGGTATTCCCGTCGATGGCCCGCAGCAGCCGGTGGACGGCGTGATCCTCGGGTGAGAGGAAGAAACTGTCGGGAACGGCCACGCAGGGGACGCCGCATCGCCGGGCCGCCTCCCGGAGGGGATGGCGGCGGGGCAGGGGACGCCGGCCCATGACCCCGGCCGCCCGAACCCCGGCCCCATGCCAGAAGGTCAGCAGATCCGGGTCCGGGGCGAGAACGACGAGACCGTCGGCCGAATCCGCCACCTCCTCCCGGAGGCGAAAGTCCGGCGCGGTATGACGGCGGGTGAGAAGGCGGCAGAGATTGGCATATCCCCCCGCGTCCGCCGCCAGGAGGACGGCCCGGCGGCCGGCGCCGGGCTCGGCGACTTCCGCGCCTACGATGGGAGTGATTTCCTCCCGTCGGCAGGCGGCCAGAAAGGGCCACAATCCATAGAGATTGTCGGTGTCGGTGAGGGCCAGCCGGTCGTAGCCCATGCGCCGGGCGGCCCGGCACAACGCTTCGGGGGAGGCCGTGCCGCGCATGAGGGAATAATGGGAGCGGACGATGAGGGGGATCATGGCGACCCAGGCGCGACAAACCCAATCCCCCCCCACCCGAACCGCTCCCGAATCCGGTCCACGGCGGCCGTCAACGCATCGCGTTTTTCCGTCCGTTCCCGATCTTCGGGAAACAGGGAGAGCTGGGCCGGCGGGAAGATCAGCCGGTCGCAGATCAGGGAGAGGCGGCGGACCCGGACCCGACGGCGCCAGGCGGCGTAGAGGGCGGTTCGGGCCGCCTCGAAGAGGACCCGGTCGTCGGCGGCGCCCGGGCCGGTGGATCGCTGGCGGACCCGGCGGATGCCGTCGGAGAAATCGAGACGGACGGCCACGGTCCGGGCGGCCCGGCGGCGGCGTCGGAGCCGGTGTCCGGCTGTTTCGGCCAGGGCGTAGAGAGCGGCTTCCAGCCGCTCGGCGTCGATGGCGTCTTCGGAGAAGGTGTGATCGACGACCTCCCGGTCCGGTTTCCGGTCCGCGGGCAGCACCGGCGAGGGGTCGATGCCGCGGACGGCTTCGTAGAGAAACCCGGCCCGCCGGTCCACGGCCACCGCCAGTTGTTCCCGGGTCAGTTTCGCCGTTTCGAAGACCCGGGTAAGGTTGAAATCCCCTAGTCGTTCCAGGTCCGTCCGTTCGACGCCTGGGAGGAGGGAGAGGGGCAGGGGGGCCAGAACATCGGCCTCCTCGCCGCCGGCCACGATGTATTCGCCGTCGGGCTTGACGATGCGGGTGGCGGCCTTGGCCACCAGTTTGTTGGGGGCCACCGACCAGATGGGGTCCATGCCCAGATCCCGCCGGACCCCGTTTCGCATCCGCCAGGCCACGTCCATGGGCGGGCCGAAAAGGCGGCTTGTGCCGGTGGCGTCCAGGAAGAGGTGGCCGTCGTCGTCTCCACATTCCACCAGGGGCGAATAGGGGAGGGCCTGTTTAAGGAGATCCGCCATGGCCTGTTGACACCGGGCCGGACGGGGCGGCCTGACGGCGGCGTCCCGGCAGATCCGTTCGGCCCGGGCGAGGGCCATGCCCTTGCGGACTCCGGCCCGGTAGGCCTCGTCGCTCATGTCGTGGACGGCGGCCCGGACCGCGCCCCGGGGCGCGACGATCACCGGCCGGTCCCGGAGGCGGGGGTCCACGGCCCGCTCCACGGCCACGGCGAAGTCGGCCACGTTGAGGTGGATGACGGCCCGTTCCCTATCCATCGGCGGACCTCTCCGCCAGCCCCCGTTCGGACAGCATCAGGGTGAGCTGACGGGCGTTTTGGGCGGCCTGGGCGCCGACGTGGTTGTTGAAAAAGAGCAGCCCGGTCCGGGCCTGACGGGCCATGGGGTCGATGCGGCCGTCGATCCATTCCGCCAGCTCGGCCTCATTATAAAGGTAGTCGAACTGCTGCTGCATGTTGCCGGAGCGCCATCCCCTGGCGTTGCGGCCGTGGAACCGGACGTAAAAAAAGTCGGGGTTGGTGACGATGTCGAGGGTGGGAAACAAGCCCGGCAGGTCCGGCCGGTCGACGGCCGCCAGGGCGACCCGGCGCCGGGTCAGTTCCTCGAAAACCCGGTCCGCGGCCCAGGAGGCGTGGCGGAATTCCACGGCCAGGGGGAGCCCGTCGAGGGCGTCCAGCAGCGCCGCCAGGTAGCGGC
>JAABTM010000119.1 GCA_011389855.1 Desulfobacteraceae bacterium | reverse complement strand
GGTGGACGCCGTCTATCTGACCATGCAAAACGGCGTTAACGAAAACACAATTTCCCGGCTGGTGTCGATGGCCAACGAGCGGAAAACGCCCATGTTCTCGAGCGGAACCGCTGATGTGGAAAAGGGCGTGTTGATGAGCATCTCCAACGCCAACTTCAAATACCAAGGGCTTTTCCATGCCGGCGCCATCGGCGAGGTGCTCAAGGGAACGCCGCCGCGCCGGGTCAACATGATCTTCGAGTCGCCGGTCCGGCTGGCCATCAACCTGAAGACGGCCAAGGCCATCGGGTATGCTCCCTCAGCGGACGTGATCATCGCGGCGGAGGAGATTTATGAATAGCCGATAACGATAAAACATTTACAAATATAATGGGTTCCCTCTTTAAAGTCTGTCCGAAAACCGTAGATTTTGGTTCCATGCAAGGCTGCGGCTCTTTTTCAACCGCAAGAATAGCGGAGCGGTGCGACTATTTCGAGGATTGAAAAAGAGCGAGAACGCCGCCTGGGGCCAAAAGATGCGGTTTTCGCATAGGCTCTTATTATCCCCGCGAGACTCCCACCACCCACCCACTCCCCCCAGCCCGCCCGGAGCGGTTGCCATGCGCCGCTCCGGGCGCTGGGCCTTCAGCGGATCATCGCGTTTGGCGCTGTAAGATTGCTGAAAAGGTTATGGATATGATGACGCGGGTTGCCGGGGCGGCTGACTAAACATATCCAGACAGTCCCTGGACCGGCGGATCATATGGTTCGGGCTTTAGATTCGGGCTTTCCGATCTTCCCTAAGACACGCCAATGCCCGGAATCGGGCTGTATATGCCCGTTTTCGGGCACAGTTTTTTTCTGCTTTAACCCATTTGATTTTATAGTTTTTCCTGAACACCCCTTCCTCCACACCTTCATTTCCTTGCCCGTAAACGGGCATTTTTTTTATACGCGCAGTTTGCCTGTTTTTCTTCAGTATATTGATATTATAGAGATATATATTTTGGCACAGGATTTGCTCTGTAGATATAGCGCGGAAAAATATGTCCCTCATTTTTCTCTTGGGATGATCTAACTATTTATTTTCAAAATTAAAATCTCTGGGAGTCGATCCTCTGGTTCTCATGAATCCACGCCCTGGATAGACAAATGCCAATAAAGATTTTGAAAAAACACTTCAAAACCCGCGCTTCAGGGTGTGGAATGTGAGATGCAGTCTGGCAATTGTGTAAATCATCGTCACAGCATTGACCCGATGTAGCGTTAAGTTGGCGGAGGGATCAGATATCACCACATCTTGTGAAATTCATCTGAGTTGTGGAACACGGCCGATATGACAGTTTTTCCTACTAAATTAAAAAAATAAGGAGATCAAAATGGTTGAGCGAAGAGCGTTTGTTTTTCGTGTGAGAATTTCGAGGATTCTGGTATTCATGTTTTTTTTCCTCCTGGTTTCGTCAATGACGCATTCCGTCACCGAGGCCATTGGCGAGGCGACGCCAGATGACTACAAGGCCATTTGCTGGCTGGAATTCGATGCCGGGGGAGATGGCTATCTCCATTTCAAAAGGTCGGACGCGGATCCGTGCGACGCGTCCCTGAATGCGCCGGGCGTTGATCCGGAGGCGATTCTCCTGAAAGGGGATGATGGTTGCCTTTACGCCTGGTCGCAGTGGGAAGGCATGGGGCGGCTGACCCGTCTGCTGCCGGCCGAGGAACTGGATACGGCCTTGGTGACGGACGCCGCGGCCACCGCCGCGCCCATGGTGAAGGATGGGGCGCTTTATTATTTGGCGGAAACCGAGGATGGAAGCCGGGTGCGAACAGTCGATATTGGCGCCGACGAAGCCCCGGCGGCGCATGCCGACGGCGCGCCAGCGGCCGAGGTGTTCGTCTCGCCGGATCGACCGGATAGTATCCGGATCGCCTTCAGCGGCCCCATGGACCGGGAATCGGTGGAGCGGGGGCTCTGGCTTTCCATGGGCGGGGCCGAAATCCCGTCTTGCAAAGTATGGATCGGGAACAGCCTGTATCTGATCCCCGAATGGTCGGTGATGGCCAGCGCGATCTCCGCCTACGACGGCGATTGGACGCTCAGCATCGACGGGGCCATGGACGCGGAGGGCCGGCTGCTTTCCGGCGCCGACGGCGCTGCTGGCCTTTCGGAGATGGTGCGGCTTTCGCCGCCCGAGTTGCTGGATGGGCGGCGGCTTCGACGCGTCGCCCCGCCGGATCTCGCATTGCTCGCCGAAACGCTTCTGGGGCTCGCCGGTCTCACGAATGATGACTTCTTGCCTTCAAATGACGGATATCAAATGACCTTCAGCAACGGTCTCACCCTTGCCGCCCTTCCCTCCTCCTGGGGAGACGGATGGTACATGGCCGTTTCAGTGGCAAATCCGGCCGACTTTTACAATTCGGAAGCGGCCGGCCGCTATGCCGGACTCGCCGACATTATTCCCCAGGACATGCTAACGCTGGTGGCGGGCGAAGCGGATGGAACGGTGCTGATGAGCGACCTGCCGGATGCCGTGAAGACGGAGCTGGCGATTTTCGCCGCCGACGGCGAGGTGGCCGTGGGAAGCGGCATCCGGTTTTTCGGCCATGTTCCCGCCGATCAAGGCGTGATGGGAGCGGCCGCCGATCTGATCATCGGGCGGGACGTCCCGGCGGGGGGACTGCCGGTATCCGGCGCCGTCCCCTTCGACATGGTGGAAAAGATTTTCGATTACCACAACCAGGATTATGCAACGCCGGCGCAGGCCCCGTCGGATGCCATCTCCCTGACGATCGCCCTGCCGGACGCCACGCCCGTTCCCTTCGATGCCACTAATAATAAGGAAGCGGTCCACATGGAATTTTCCGAGATCGGCCTGACCATTGGCCATGATCCGGCAGATGGCTTTCATATCTCCGGCTCCAGGAAGGTCGGTCTCTGGCTGCTGAACAACAGTTGGCTCAACGACACCGGCGCTCCCGTCGTCATCGACAACGGGCTGACCGTGCGCTTCGACGAAAACGGCCTGACCGAAATCGAAAGCGGCGGCTCGGTGGATGTCTCGTGGGAAGATGTCTTCGGCATCGACTGGCTCGATCTGGACTCCTTCAGTCTCGACGGCGTGCTGGAACCGCAGGCCGACAGCGTATCGGCCGGCTTGACCTTGTCCGCTCAGGTCAACGTCAACGGCTCGAATGCCACCGTGGCCTTCGGCTTTTCAATGAAGGACGGCGCCTTCGATGAGATCAGCTTCGGATTGGCCGGCATCGATCTTTCCGCGATGCCGGGGATTCAGGATATACCGGGCATCGAAAATATCGGCATCGACGAGCTGGCGGTCGGCTTCAGCCCCGCCACCCAGGACGCCTATTTCAAGGGCCGGACCCACTGGCGCCAGCCCGAAGGGGTCGCCGCCGAACTGGCGATATTGAAGACCTCCGCGGGGGGCGAGACCTCCTTTTGCCTTTTCATGAGGGTGTTGAACCTGACGATGGGCGCGCTGATTCCCGATATTCCCGCGCCCTTGAACGACCTGAGCCTGCCCGAGGGCATGCTGGCGCTCAGCAGCGGCGATCTGACGAACGTGAAGCTGGGCGACCTGCCGGAAAAGGTGCGGACGCTTTTCGACGGCATTCTGGCGAATGCGGAGGATGCGCTTCCCTTCAGTAGCGGCGTGGCCCTGGCCGCGGGCATTGATCTGAATGGCCTGAAGGGCGACATGCGCTTGGCGGCGGAGAAGCTGGGACTGATAGACCCGAACAAGGATGTGCTCGCCGGAATGGGGCTCGAGGGTCCGCTGGTGCTGATCGGCGCCGTCGGAGGTGTCTTTGAAGGCGCCCCCTCGCTGGATCTGAGCCTGGGGCTGCCCAAAATCACCATGCCCGAAGCGTTGCAAAACGGCGTTTTAAAGGAGGTGGTCCAGTTTCAGAGCACCACCGGCAGCCTGTTTTTGAGCGTTTCCACGGAATTGGTGCTGAGATTCGGGCTGAGGGGCGAGCTGAACGTCGGGATGCCGCGCCTGGTGCCGGGTCCGGGGGACGAGGACGCGGTGGACGATCTGACGCTGGCCGGCGCGGTCTATGTCGATCTGAGCGCCGTCGGCGCGGGCGCGCGCGTCAGCGGCGCCATGGAGGGCGAATGGAACGAGCCGCTCGGGCTGAAGAAATTCTCCGCCGCCGATCTGCTCGTCATGGGAGGCGCCGATGTCGAGGGCGCCTTCGAGTTCGGATTCGAGGGAGCGATCTCCTTTCAGACCGGCCCGGATGAGGAGCTGTCTTACAAGGGGTCTTTCCTGCTCAATCTGATCCTCACCACGGGAGTGCCGGTGCCAAAGAAGTTCGCTTTCAATCTCGAAGCGGACAAATTGGGGTATGTGACGAAAATGCGAATCACCGAGGCGTTGCTGTCCGGCGTCATACAAGGTTCCATGGGCGCCGTCGTGCTGGAGGTGCTGCCGGAAGGGAGCGCCGAAAGGGAGGCCTTTCTGGAAATCCAGAAGCAGCTTGGCGAAAAGAGCCTGCTGGACATGTTCCTGTTGGACAGGATCGCCTTTCCGCTTATCCAGTACGAGAATGTGGTTTTTTACTTCGCCACCCCCGGCGCCGACATGCAGGGCAGCAACCAATTGGACGGCATGGGCGTCCGGGTGGCCGGCGGCCTGCATGTCACCGTCATGAGCAATGAATTTTCATTGGCCGAGATCGACAACGCGCTGACCCTGAAAGACGGCCTGAAGCTTTACGGGGCGATCGGGGATATCGAACTCGGCCCGGTCGGCCTCACCAACGCCGAGCTGGACATCGCCGCGGGCATTCCCCACATCCATGGCGAAAACCTCCCGCGATTCATCATCCGGGGCAACACCCGCCTGCTGTTTTACAACGGGGCGGTGGATATCGAACTGTCGCCGGATACCGCCCGTTTTCTCATGAGCGGAGACTGGGGAGCCTTCGGCAACGTGAAGCTAGACGCCGAGACCATCGGCGCCTCCCTTTTGACCGCCAGCGATTTCGTCGTTTCCCTGGAGGCGGCCATGGATATCGAAAAGGGGTTGCGCGAGGAGATCCTGAAATTTGGGGACCAATTCATCGAGAAATTGAGGAAGCCTTATGAGACGGTTTTTGCTTCCATCGATGCCCTGGAGAGCGAGCTAAGAGGCGTGGAGGAAAATATTGAGAAAATCAAGCAGGAGGCCTGGGACGCGATGCAAAGCATCGTCGGTCCGCTCGCGGATAAGATCAGAGGCTGGACCCGGAAAATCAGAGATCTTCAGGATGAGGCCGACAGTATTCCAATTTTTGGTTCGCTCTTGAGTGATATTCTGGGTGAGATAGCTGGTCTTGAAGATTTAATCGATGATGCCGAAGATGCCATAGACGAGGCGCAAGACGAATATAATGCGGCAATCTCCGCGGACAATCCGGTGCTCAAGCCGCTTTTTGAGGCAAAGGATCTGATCCTCGATCAGTTGAATCCGTTAAGGAGCATTGTGGCGGAGGTTGAAAGGGCGACATTCGATGCTCAAGGCAAGTTGATTCGGTTTAAGATGCCATTTATTCCGATTCTTAACGATAAAATGCTGACCATCAACCGGATCGCCATGGACAGTTTCAGCCTGAAAGACGCCCTGACCGATCCCGACAAGAAGACCAATCTTTACCTGGACCTGACCTTCAATGAGGAAGACATACGAAAGACCGTCTCTTTTACAATCGCCAGTCCCGAAAATATTTTCGATTTCATGCGTTCCATCGTTTTCGACTGGCTGAGAGGGGACAGTGGAAATTCATTGGGCGAAAGCTTCGATTTGCCGGAGGATGTCGAAACGGATCAGTTTGTTGAGGATTACGTCGGGGCGGAACGACAGGGCCGCGTGGACATGCTCTCCGAACACCTGAACCTTCCGGAGGATGAAGAGGCGCGGATCGTGGCCGATTTCGTGAATCAGGACGAGGTGACCCAATTGCGGGAGCTATCCCGGATATTGCTCACGAGCGCCACCCAGACGTCTCCGCCCCAGGAAACGGCTCCGGAGAACGATGCGTTCGCGGATGCCAATATTCTCAGCGGCGACCAGGGCGAGGTGCTTGGATCGAACGCCGGGGCCACGGCCGAGGCGGGCGAGCCGGCCCATGCGGATGCGGCGGCGAGCGCCTCGGTCTGGTGGAAATGGATAGCGCCGGGGGATGGCCAGGTGGTGCTCGACGCCGGGGAAAGCGATTTCGAGACGTTGCTGGCGGTTTATACCGGTTCCGAGCTGACGTCCCTGGAGACGGTGGCTGCGGGCGAGGGAAAAGCCTCCTTCGAGGCAAGCGCCGGAACGCTTTACCATTTCGCGGTGGACGGCGGCGATGGCGCCCAGGGCCGCATCGAGCTTTCCTGGTGGCTGTATCCGCCCGAGCCGCCGGAAAATGACAAACTGGCAGACGCCATCGCCCTGGAAGGAGAAGAGGGCGTGGCGCTTGGCGCGAACAAGAACGCCACCGCCGAGGCGGGAGAGCCCGCGCACGGCGACGCGGACGCCGAAGCCTCCGTCTGGTGGAGCTGGACCGCTCCGGCCGATGGCGCGGCCGCCATGGACGTGAGCGACAGCAGATTCCAGGCGCTTCTGGCGGTTTACACCGGCGATGACCTCGCCGGACTGGAAAAGGTGGCCGCCGGCAATGCCGGCGACGCGCCCGGACGGGTGAATTTCGAGGCCGCCGCCGGCACGACCTACCGCATCGCGGTGGACGGCGTCGGCGGCGACCAGGGCGCCATTCGACTTGAGTGGTCTCTGGACACCCGCACGCCGCCGGCCAACGACGCCTTCGCCGATGTCATCGCTCTCGATGGCGAAAATGGCTGGGCCATGGGCTTGAATCGGTATGCAACCGCGCAGGAAGGAGAGCCCGCCCATGCCGGGGAGGAACCGGGCGCCTCCGTCTGGTGGACATGGACCGCCCCGTCGGATGGCGAGGCGACCTGGGAAGTGGCGTCCGAGGATTTCGAGGCGGCGCTGACCATTTACACGGGAGACGCCCTTGCCGATCTTGTACCGGTGGCGGCCACCGGCGAGGAGGGAAAAGCGGTCTTCGACGTCTCGGCCGGCGCCGCTTACCGGCTCGCGGTGGACAGCCGGAATGAGGCCACGGGAACGCTTGAGCTTTTCTGGAACCTCGATATTCCCGTTCCGCCCCTCAATGACGAGTTCGCCGGCGCCGTGGTGATTCCGGCCGACGCCGCCACCGTGTCGGGCGATAACGTGGACGCCGTGGCCGCGGAGGGCGAGCCCTCCCCCGTGAGCCGGGATGCGGAAGGCACCGTCTGGTGGCGGTTTACGGCGCCGGCCGATGGCGGCGTCGTCATCGATACCGAGGGCAGCCAATTCGATACCCTCCTGGCCGTCTATGCCGGAGAAACGCCGGAGGCGCTGCATCCGGTGGCGGAAAATGACGATGCCTCGACCATCGGCGGCGGAATGCTGGACAATGGCGCCAGCCGGGTCCGGTTCAGGGCCGAGCAGGGCGAGGCGTATTATATCGCCGTCGCGAGCAAGTCGGACGCCCGGGGCGACATCCAACTCAATATCGGGTCCTTCGAGTACGGGGATCCGCCGCCCAATGATGACCTTGTCGATCGAACGCCCATACCGGAAGGCGTGTGGGTCATCAACGGCGCCACCCGATACGCCACATTGGAGGAGTGGGAGCCGCGCCATGCCGGCGTGCCGGGGCAGGGCTCCGTCTGGTATTCCTGGACCGCCCCTTCCGACGGCGCCCTCGAGATCGACACCCGCAACAGCGGCTTCGACACGGTCCTGGCCGTTTACACGGCAACCATACTTGGCGACTTGCGGCTTGTGGCGGAAAACGAGGACCAGCCATCAAGCGATGCCGCGAAAGTCACCTTCGAGGCGACGAAGGGCACAACCTATCAGATCGCCGCAGACGGCGAGAATGGGGCCTGGGGCAACCTGACCCTCAATCTCGATTTCGCCGAGCGACCGGTCCCGCCGGAAAATGACAACATTGCCGATGCCATCGCTCTCGAAAGAGAGGAGGGTTGGACCAGGGGATCGAACCAGTATGCGACTGCGGAGGAGGCGGAGCCCGCCCATGCCGGCGACGCGCCCCGCGCCTCCGTCTGGTGGGAATGGACCGCGCCGGCGGACGGAAAGGCGACCTGGGAGGTGGCCTCCGATGACTTCGACGCGGCGCTGGCGGTCTATACGGGAGAGGTCATGGAGGAGCTGACGCCGGTGGCGGCCGCGGCGGCGGCGGAAGAAGAAGCGGTCTTCGAGGTCTCCGCCGGCGCCGCCTATCGGATCGCCGTGGACAGCCGGAATGACGCCACGGGCGCGTACACGCTCAACTGGAGCCTCTATATTCCCGACCCGCCCGCCAATGACGATTTCGCGGGCGCCGTGGAAATTCCGGCCGACGCCGACGCCGCGGCGGGCACCAACGTGGATGCCGCTGCCGGCGAGGGGGAACCGACCCCCGTGAGCGAGGCGGCGAAAGGCACCGTCTGGTGGCGGTTAAAAGCGCCGGCCGATGGCGACATCGTCATCGATACCGAAGGCAGCGTGTTCGATACCCTGCTGGCCGTCTATGCCGGAGATACGCCGGAGGCGCTGGAACTGGTGGCGGAAAACGACGATGGCCCGGCCGCCGACGGCGCATCGATGGAAAATGGCGCCAGCCAGGTCCGGTTCACTGGCGAGGAGGACGAGACATATTTTATCGCTGTCGCGAGCAAATCGGACGCCCGAGGCGACATCCGGCTCAACATCGGCTATGTCCCGCCTCCCAACGATGATTTTGCAGATCGTAAGTCCATACCGGAGGACGTGTGGAGTGTCAATGGCGGCACCCAATACGCCACCTTGCAGGAGGGAGAGCCGCGCCACGCCGGCGTTGAGGGACACGGGTCCGTTTGGTATTCCTGGACCGCCGTTTCCGACGGCGACCTTGTGATCGACACCCGCGGCAGCGACTTCGACACGGTGATTGCCGTTTATACGGGAACCGGCCTCGGCGATCTGACGCTTGTGGCCGAAAACGAGGACATGCCCCTGAGCGACATGGCGAGCGTCACCTTCGAGGTGGAGAAGGGCAAGACCTATCAGATTGCCGTGGACGGGGAGAGGGGCGCGTCAGGCGATCTGACGCTCGACCTTCAGTTTTCTGAAAAGCATAAAAATGACGATAGCTTCTGCTTCGTTTCCGCCGCCGGCGGACATGGACGAGGAACGGCCACTGGTGCGGTTCTATTCCTGGTGGCCATGCTGATGGGAAGCGCCCTCGCCTGCGGAGCGCGGAAGGGTTGGCGGCGCTGGTCAATCAGGTCTTTTGAATCCGGCCCGGGACGCGCCGTGCGCCCGGGCCGCCACAACAACAGGACCGCTGCAAGGAATGGTAAAAAAGCCGGGCCGAGACAATGCGTGTCTCTCTACGTTGACTCCTACAAAAGAAGTATTAGAAGACACCAGTGATAATATTGAAATAGGACTCTGTAAACTTGAATTCTCCTGGAGAATTGAAGCAGACTGAATAACCTAAGCCAAATCTCCAGCCCGTGCAAGCATGTGCGGGCTGGAGTTACACAATTCGCACGGGGCGCCCACAGGGGACTTCACCTCCAATCCCCGACGAGCAGAAACGGAGACCAGTATGCCGGATGTGCAAAATCCTTATCATGGATAAATTTTTTCTGCGCTTCCCGCAACGCCCCGGCTTTTGTTTGATTTTTTGTAACAAGCTGCCGGTAGAATTCTTCAATAATAAGGGACGCCGCCCGGTCATCCACTTTCCAGAGGGTGGCCAGAACGCTTCTGACACCCGCCCGGACCGCGGAGCCGGCCAGCCCGAACGCCGCCCGCGCATCGCCCGCGGCTGTTTCGCAGGCGCTCAGCACCAGCAGGTCCAACTGGCTGTCCTGGTATTTTTTCATGCCGGTCAGTCTATCAAGGGCGTTCAGGGTAAGTCTGCCGTCATAGGTGAGCAGAAAAGTGTTTTCAGGGCTATCCCCGAAAACGGCATGGGTTGCCAGATGAAGGGTGTCATAATCCTGGTTCGCGATTTCCATCTCCAGGTTTGACAAGGTGAAATCCTTGTTCAGCAGCGTCCTGCTTTGAACCAGCCTCGCAACGGATGCCAGCTCCTTTTCAACATTTTCCAGGGGAGCGAATCCTTCCCTGGATTGGGAAAGACCGCCAAGCAGCATTGACCTGTCAGGGTTTTCATCCTGCCCGGTGTCCGTCATGCCGAGGGCTGGAACGACCGCCAGGGCATATTCCTCGATAAGAAAATGTGTGCCGCTGTGCAGAACGGAAAATGGGAGCGGGGACAGGGCCGCATCCGGGACAACGATGAGGGTTTCCACGCCCTGGGCGTCAAGTTCCGCTTTTGCGGGACGGATTAGGCTGTCATAGAGACTCTCTGCGTCTTCCAGGTAATCCTCGCCCCATAATTGCAGGTTTTCATGCAGTCTTTCCGCTCTTTTTTCCAATTTTGCCGATGATATTGGAACCTTAACGTCTTTCATATTGTCAGGAAATATAAGCAGCAGGATAAGCTGGTTTGGCAGGGGAATGGGATAAAGCACGGCTGTTTTTGCCGGTATCCTCTCCACGCTTTGCCTGGTTTCATGCTTTTCAAGGCATTCGTCCCTGTAAAAATCCTGGATTTCACTTTTTTTCAGCATTTCCAGCGTATCCGCCGTCTTTGCCAGGAGGCGGGTTTTTTCCCAAGGGAATTGCTTCGCATGTTCCGTGAGCATCCGGATAAATTCAAGATAAAGGGGTTTTACATATTTTTGGAACCCGGAGCGGGGTTCCCTGAATCCGGTGAAAAACCGCATGCGGATAGGATTTACAGTGTCAATCGCCGCTTCATAAAGGGCGGCGGCATGTTCAAAATCCTTTTCCCTGGCCGCCAGTCTGCCGGCCCGCCACTGCCAGCGGTAAAGGATCTCAGGATTATGCTCCCGCGCCGCGAAGAAAACAGCCCTTCGGGTCGATTTCAGGGCTTTGACGTAATCTCCTGTTTGTTCATAATACTGTCCAAGAAAACCCCATGCCAGGGAGGCGATTCGGTGATTTTCAATGTTTTCCCCTATGCGTGCGGCTTCTGAAAGAAATTTTTCCTGATTTCCTCGAAAATCCGGGATTTTCCGGGCTGCCAGGTGAAGGGCGAGCATGTTTGCGGCTTTGGCGTAGGTATCCGGCTGTTTATCAATCTCTATGGCGGCTTTTTTCGCTGCTGATAAGGCTTTTTGGTATTCCCCCATGGCTGTTTTAGTACGGGTGATGTTGATAAGCACCCTGGCCTTCATATTCGATTTCAGCGCAGGGCCTGCTTCTGACCTGTCTATCATATCCAGGCTTTCATTATAGGCATCCACCGCGCGCCGCCAGTTAGCCCCCGCGTTGCGAATATTGCCGAGACCGTTGAGCGCCGAGGCGGCGATCAGGGGGGTCTCCGCCCGCCGGGCTAGCGCCAGCCCTGTTTTTGTATCAACAACGGATCCTTCCATGTCTTTGAGAATCAGTCTCAAATCGCCTGAGACCGTGTAAAAGAGCGCTTTTTCCCCGGCATCTTCCGACAATTGCGCCAGGAAACGCGCGGCGTTCAGCGCTTCCCCGGCTTTCTGATAATGCCCCGCCGCCATGTATGAATTCGCAAGACGGACGGCGTTTCCGAGACTGATCTTTTCATTTTCCAGGAGATGGATCAGTCCCGCGAAATCGCCTTTATCGGTTATCAAGGCCCCCTTATCGGTGATTGAAGACCTTTGGCGGGATATGAACAACCTTTCGTTTACAACGGATCGAAGATCGTCGAATGACGGGGGAACGCCATCCGGATGCGTTATGACAAACCGGCTTGCGTCCTGGGCCGTTCTTTGATCGCAAGGCGTTGAAAGCCATTGAGTCGGTTCAATATAATGTCCAGGGAGATCCGCGATGCCGCCGGTTAAGTCAACATCGGGCGCTTCGATTTTTACCGTTCCCTGGTTCCCGCGCCGGGAAGCGGCCTGGGTTGTGCTGTCCCATGATTTGAGAAAATGACTCGTCCGGATGAAAATTGCCCCGCCGTCTCCCTGTTCGGCATTGGCGACGATTCCGCCATGATTTAAAATGATGGAATCGGACGAGGCCGTAATATCGCCGCCCCTGCCGGCGCCCTGTTTTACGCTGCTGGTGATTTCACTGTTATTGAGATAGAGCAAATCACCTGCATCGACATTTATCCGTCCCCCGTTTGCTCCTTTAGCTTCCGTGTTTAAAGCACTGTTGCCGGAGATTTTGACTAAATCCGCGGTGATGTTTATTGCACCGGCTTTTCCCCCGTTTTCAGGAAGGGTGCTTTCCGATATTACCGAAGCTTTATTCTCCAATTTAAGACTGCTGGTTTCCAGTGTTACAATACCTGCTTTGCCTCCTCCTCCGCTGGATGTGGCAATGGTTCCCCGGTCTGATATATTGATATTCTTTGCCTGAACGTAAACTGTTCCAGAATCGCCTGAATCTGCATCCTCGGCGTATGAGTTTGATAAAATTGCGCTCTGCTTGTCTTCAATAGCGTATTTGCCATAATCGATGCTGACTCCGTCCTGGCTGAAATCATAATTATAAGTTTTCAAGGGAGAACTGCCCTTGACAATCAAAGAATCATATGCACGGATTTCAATATTTCCGCCATCCCCATCCGCATAAGCGACAGAGGTAATGGTTGCGCCATTTTCAAGAATTGCCGAACCTGCTTCTATAAAAATATTGCCGCCCGGATTGCCGCTGCCGGTATCCGTGCCAATGTTCGACTCCCATCCGCCATAAGGATTGACGCCGGATAATAAGAGATCGCCGGATAGGCGGATATTTACATCGCCGGTTTTGCCGCATTGCCCTTCCGTGCAAAATAAGGAACTGTTCGCGCTTATTCCAAATCCGCCTTTTATTGTTAGATCGGTGGCTTCAATGGAGATTTCGCCCGCATTTCCTCCAAAGGTAAGAACGCTCATTCCTCCACTCCATTCACCAGGTCCGATGCTTCCGTTCATAAGAATGGAATGATCGACAATCATACTGATATTTCCCGAGTTTCCGGTTCCGAGCGTCATTGCGGCAATCGTAACGCCATCTGTTAAACAAATATTATTTCCTTTCATTTCAATATCTCCGCCGTTTCCTCCTGTGCTGAACAAATGGGCAAAGCTGAAAACGCCTCCAAAAGAAGCTTCCGGATGAATCGGATTCTCTCCGTTATATAGCCGGCCATAGTAATTAACATAAGGGTCATAACCAATACCCCCGAAGCTAATGTCTTTTTCAGCCTGGAGCCTGATGTTTCCTGAATTTCCGTTTCCGAATGTTGCGTTGTAAAGATAAGCCCCGTCTGAAAAAACAATATCGTCCGCCATAATGTCAAGATTTCCCGCATTCCCGGCATTTTCAAGTTTACTGTAATTCTCAAATAAAATCCTGCTCACGTTTTTTGATTCATCATGTCCTGAAAATTTGATTGTTTCAGACGCTTTTAGACTGACATCAACTCCGTTTCCCTGTCCGTAATTGCCGCTGTTTATTTCGGAACCGTTTTCAACTGAAATGTTGTCCGCCTGAATTTCAATCCTGCCGCCGTCTTTGTCTCCGAAATTTTTTCCATAAACCGCGC
>JAABTM010000408.1 GCA_011389855.1 Desulfobacteraceae bacterium | reverse complement strand
CAAGATGATCCGTCCGCCCGTGGGCCGCAGCAGGCCGTTGAAATGCTTCAGCAGGGTCGTTTTTCCCGCCCCGTTGGCCCCCAGCAAGGCCGCGCATTCCCCTTTCCGCAGGGCAAAATGGATATTCTTCAGGATCGGTCCGCCGTCCATCGTATAGGAAAGGCACTCGGCCGCCAGCACCGTTTCCGCGGTGGGTCCGGAAGGGTTCCCGGCGTTTGCCGCGGCGGACGCCGCATCGGCGACATCGCCCCCGGTCAGACCGAAGGTTTCGGTGGTGATGGGGGTCAGCAACCGGGAAGGCGGGCCGTCGAGCACCACCCGGCCGGCGTCCATCACGAGCATCCGCCCGGCGTCGGGGGCGGTGTACCCCATCCGGTGCTCGGCGACGATGACGCCGGTCCCCTGGCCACGGATGTCCCGGAGGGCTTTCCTGACCCGCCAGACATTGGCGGGGTCCAGGCTGGCGTAGGGTTCGTCCAGCGCCACCGTCGTCGGCGCCAGGGCGAGGATGGCCGCCAGGCAAGTCAACTGCTGCTCTCCGCCGGACAAGGCGTGAGGGTCGCGATCCAGCAGATCGGAAATCCCCATGGCGCGGCTCACGGCGTAGATCCGCGCTTTCATGGTCCGGCGCGGCAGCCCCAGGCTCTCCAGGCCAAAGGCGATCTCCCCTTCAACGGTTCGGTTGAACAGTTGGGCCTCGGGATTCTGGAAGACCATGCCCACCTGCCCGAAAAGGGCGCCCACCGAAAGGCCGGCCGTGTCCTGTCCGCCAACGATTACCCGGCCCTCCAGCACGCCGCCGTAAAAATGGGGAATGAGCCCGTTGAAGGTTCGGCACAGGGTCGATTTGCCGGACCCGCTGGCCCCGGCGATCAGGAGATACCCGTCCGGACGGACGGCCAGATCGATCCCGTTCAGGACCCACGGCGCCCCGCGCTTCCGGTAGGCGTATCGGAGCCCTTCGGCGCGGATGAAATCCGGAATCCCCTCATCTTCCGGCGCCGGGGGGATCGCTTCGGCGCGGTCGGCGGTCATCGCGGACCCGGCGAAAGGTCCACCATATCCGCGCGCTCCAGGAGCCGTATGGCCAGCACGCCCAGCACGGCCCCGACGATGGTGCTGCCCAGAAACGACGGAACCAGGGCCAGCAGCGGAATCGCCCTGCCCATGAGGACCGGCGCCACCAGCAGGGCGCTGACCACCGGCGCGATGAACCCGGTGCCGACGATCTCTCCGCCGGCGCCCAGATAGAGGTTCCGGGTTTTTTTGTACACATAGCCGGCGATGAACGCGCCGATCATGCCGCCGGGAAACGCCAGCAGCGTGCCCACGCCCATGACGTTCCGGATCACCCCGATCGCCCCGGCCGCCAACACGGCCCACCATGGACCCAGCAACACGGCGCCCAGGACGTTAACGAAATGCTGGGTAGGGTTGATTTTGGCAATGCCCACGGGAAACGAGGTATAGGGCGCCAGGGCCACGCCCATGGCCACGAAGACCACGGCGTAAGCGACCTTTCGGGTGTCGGTCCCTTTGTCTCCGGGATCTTTATGGAATGACATGCGGATCTCCTCCTTGCCAAGCGCAAGCCGCTGCAAAGCGGCGGGCCGCTTCCTCCGGCGACGCCGACCGGCTGATGCAACTGATCACCGCCACCCCGGCCGCCCCCTGTCGGAAGCAGTCAGGCGCGTTTTCGGCGGTGATGCCGCCGATGCCCACCACAGGCAACGGCGAGGCGGCAAGCACCATCTTTCGCAGCCCCGAAAGTCCCCTGACCGCCTTGGCGTCCGCCTTGGTGCCGGTGGCGAATATGGGGCCGGTCCCGATGTAATCGCAATGGGCCGGATCGCTTGCCGCAAGCTCCTTCAGATTGGACACCGAAAGGCCGACCAGGGCCTCCCGGCCCATGATGTCCCGGACAAGGGCCGGAGACGCGTCCTCCTGCCCCAGATGAACCCCGTCGGCATCCAGGGCCTTGGCCAGCAGCACATGGTCGTTGACGATAAACGGCGTCGCCCGCCGGCGGCACAAATGCCGAATCGCATGGGCTTCCGGATACCGGGCCAGATCGAACGACTTGTTCCGGTACTGAATCAGGGTGGCCCCGGCGTCGAGGGCGATCCGGACCTGCTCCATGGGCGTCAGGGTCGGCGCGGCGTCGTCGGTGATGAAGTAGAAGCGGAAAATGTTTTGGGATGAATACTTCGTCATTATAGCACCTTATAAATCCTCAAAGTCCCGAACCCAGACCTCCGAGGTTTTCAAAACCTATTCTTAAAAATCAACCCGGATTTCATACATCAAGACGGCCGAGCCTTGGCCATATCTTCTTGATGACTTTGGCGAATGCCCCCTCGACATAGGCCCTGATGTCCACATCCACCCCCGTTTCCGGATGCCAAAACCGCAACTTCGTGGCCGCCAGCAACAGCCGATGGCACCCGAAATGGTCCCGGAAGAACCGGTTGTGTACGCCCACGCCGTATTTGGTGTCGCCGACGATGGGGTGACGGAGGTGGCGCATGTGGCGGCGGAGTTGATGGCGGCGTCCGGTCCGGGGGTGGAGTTCGACCAGGGAATAGCGGGCCGTGGGGTATCGGTCAACGGCGTGGGGAAGTTCAACCGCGGCCAGACGCCGGAAGTCGGTGACGGCGGGATATGCCGAATCTCCGATCTGACCTTGAATATGCTGATCCTTGATCTCTTTCAGCGGATAATCGATCGTACCGCTTTCGTCGATGTATCCCCGAACCACGGCGAGATAGGTTTTCCGGACCCGTCCCGATTTGAACAAGTCGGCTGTCGCCCGGGCCGTTTCAGGGTCAAGGGCGAAGAGCAAAACGCCGGAGGTGGGTTTGTCCAGGCGGTGGACAGGGAAAACCCGCTGACCGATCGCGTCGCGAACCATCTGAAGCGCAAACCGGGTTTCACGGGGATCGATGGGGCTCCGGTGGACGAGCAAGCCGGCCGGTTTGTGAACGGCCACGAAATGGTCGTCCCGGTAGAGGATGTCGAGGTCCGGTTCGGGGTTCTCACTTCCCATGATACCGAATCAACCCTTCCTGGGCCGTCGAGGCCACCAGCACGCCGTCGCGGGTGAAGACCTTGCCGAAGTTCATGCCGGTGGCGCAGCAGGCGCTGGGGCTCTCCATGACGTAGAGGAGCCAGTCGTCCATCCGGAAATCGCGGTGGAACCACATGGCGTGGTCGAGGCTGGCTACCTGCATCTCCGGCTCCCAGAGGGTATGGCCGTGGGGGTAGAGAGACGTGCTCACGAATCCGTAGTCCGACGCATAGGCGAGCAGGTATTTATGCACCGACAGATCGTCCGCCATAGGTCCGATGGCCCGGAGCCAGGCGTATCGAATGGGCTCCCGTTTTTCCGGCGCGAAGGGGTCCACCGGGTTCACCTGCCGGATTTCGATGGGCCGCTCGCAGGTCAACCGGACCCGGATCGGTTCGGGAATCCGGTCCTTGACCTTTCGGGCTTTTTCCAGGTCGGAGATCAGCTCTTCGGGGCCGGGCACGCCCGGCGGAGGGGCGGCCTGGTGGTCGAAACCGGCCTCGGCGATGTGAAAGGAGGCGGACATGGAAAAAATCGCTCTTCCCTTCTGGATGGCCACGACCCGGCGGGTGGTGAAGCTTTTGCCGTCCCGGATGGGATCGACATCGTAGACGATGGGCCGCCTGGGATCGCCCGGCAGCAGGAAATACCCATGCATGCTGTGGACGCTCCGTTCCGGATCCACGGTCTGGGAGGCCGCCGACAGGGCCTGCCCCAGCACCTGACCGCCGAAGATGGCGCCGAATCCCAAATCCTGGCTTTTTCCGCGAAAAATGATCTCCTCGATCTTCTCCAGCTTCAGAAGATTTAGCAGTTCCGTCAACACGCTGTCTTCCCGCACGCATTCCGTCATGTGTCCATCCTTCCCGCCGTCGCGGCCGCGGGCCGGCGCCCGGCGGCCCGTTTGAACAGGTTTA
>JAABTM010000118.1 GCA_011389855.1 Desulfobacteraceae bacterium | reverse complement strand
TCAGCCCCATGTGCTTGGTGACCGCCGCCGTCAGGGTCGTCTTGCCATGGTCGATATGGCCGATCGTACCCACATTCACATGCGGCTTTTTTCGCTCGTACTTCTGCTTCGCCATCTTCTTCCTCCCTCATACGGCGGGCGATCCGTCTATCCCGCGTCGATCAATATATTTCGCCAATTGGGTTCAATATTTTTATCCGCAGGATCGTTCCGCCTGCGAAAAGGGTCTTACACCCGCCCGTTTACCACCGGAAATGGGCAAACGCCTTGTTGGCTTCCGCCATCTTGTGGGTGTCTTCTTTCTTCTTCACCGCTGATCCCCTGCTGTTGGCCGCATCCAGGAGTTCGCCGGCCAGCTTTCCGGCCATCCCCTTTTCGGACCGCTTCCGGGAGAAGCCGATGAGCCATCGCATGGCCAGGGCCGTTCTCCGGGAGCCGCGGATGTCCGTGGGCACCTGGTAGGTGGACCCGCCGACCCGACGGGATTTGACCTCGACCATGGGCCGCACGTTGTCCACCGCCTGCTCGAACATCTTCAGCGGGGCTTCGCTCGTCTTCTTCTCGATGACGTCGAACGCCTCGTAAAGGAGATTTTCCGCAGTGCTCTTCTTACCGTCCCGCATGATGGATCGAATGAATTTCGCAACCAGCTTGCTGTCGTATTTCGGGTCAGGATTGATCGGCCTTTCCGGCACTTCTCTTCTTCTTGGCATAGATCACACTTTCGATTTCAGTCAGGGGCTTACTTGGGCTTTTTGGCGCCGTATTTGGAACGACCCTTCTTCCGGTCCGAGACCCCCAGGGTGTCGAGGGTGCCCCGCACCACATGATAGCGGACGCCGGGGAGGTCCTTGACGCGACCGCCGCGCACCAGCACCACTGAGTGTTCCTGAAGATTGTGGCCGATGCCTGGGATGTAGGCGGTCACCTCCACGCCGGTGGTCAGCCGCACACGGGCGACCTTCCGCAACGCCGAGTTGGGCTTTTTGGGCGTCGAGGTGTAGACCCGCGTGCAAACGCCCCGTTTCTGGGGGGCGCCTTTCAGCGCCGGGGTGTTGCTCTTGTGGGTGATCCGCTTTCTGCCTTTTCTGACTAACTGGTTGATGGTCGGCATGGTTTCCTCTTTATGTAGACTCCGTGAGCTGCATCCGCCGCGTCGCTGTCGCTGCTGCCACTCTGTTTATACAAAACCCCGTATGTATATAATTTCTTCGGTCTTGTCAAGGACAAAATATCACTTCCTAACCGAGTTCCACATCGATTTTCCCATAGGGGGGAAAGCCGGTGCCCGCGGGGATGAGACGGCCCATGATCACGTTCTCCTTAAGGCCCCGAAGGCCGTCCACCGACCCGGCGATGGCGGCTTCGGTGAGAACTTTGGTGGTCTCCTGGAAGGAAGCGGCCGATATAAAAGAATCGGTGCTCAGGGATGCCTTGGTGATGCCCAGAATGAGAGGTTCGGCCACCGCCGGTCGTCCGCCCTTGGCCACCGACGCCTCGTTCTCCTCCTCGAAATTGACCCGGTCCACCTGCTCTTCCGTGATGAATTCGGTGTCTCCGGGGTCGGTGACCTTGACCCGCCGCATCATCTGCCGAACAATCACTTCAATGTGTTTGTCGTTGATCCGGACCCCCTGGAGGCGATAAACCTCCTGGACCTCGTCCACCAGGTACCGCGCCAGGGACACCTCGCCCTTGATGTTGAGAATGTCCTGGGGCACGGCGGCGCCGCCGATGAGCGGCTCGCCCGCCCGGATGTAATCCCCGTCGTAGACCGCGATGTGCTTGCCCCGGGGGATCAGGTATTCTTTTTTCTCTCCCACGTCCACCGGCGTGATGACCACTTTCTGTTTTCCCTTGGTCCCCTTGGAAAGGGAGATGTAGCCGTCGATTTCGCTCAGAACAGCCGTCTCCTTGGGTTTGCGGACCTCGAAGAGTTCCGCCACCCGGGGCAGACCGCCGGTGATGTCCTTGGTCTTTGTGGTGGCCCGGGGCAGTTTGGCGATCACGTCGCCGGCCTGGACCTCGTCGCCTTCTTCCACCAGGAGAATGGCGTCCACCGGCAGGTTGTAACGGGCGAACCCGGAGCCGCCGGGAAGCTTGGAGGTCTTCCCTTCCCGGTCCTTGATGGAGATCCGCGGCCGGGTGTCGCCGCTCTTGCCCTCGATGACGGTCCGGCTCGATTTTCCGGTGACCGGGTCCACCTTCTCCTGGAGCGTCTTGCCCAGGGCCAGGTCGCCGAATTTGACCATCCCCTCCACCTCGGTGATGATGGGCGTCGTGAAGGGATCCCAGGTGGCCAGCATGTCCCCGGCCTGGACCCGCTGCCCCTCCTTGACCAGGATGTGGGCGCCGTAGATCACCGGGTGGCGTTCCCTCTCCCGGCCGCTTTCGCTGACGATGGCGAATTCGCCGCCCCGGCGGTTCATGACCACCAGCTGACCCTCGGCGTTCTCCACCACGTTGAGTTCCATGAACTTGACCACGCCGTCCAGCCGGGCCCGGATGTCCGCCTGCTCCACCCGCCGGCTGGCGGTGCCGCCGATGTGGAAGGTCCGCATGGTCAGCTGGGTGCCCGGCTCGCCGATGGACTGAGCCGCCAGGATTCCCACGGCCTGGCCGATCTCCACCCGGTTCCCGTGGGCCAGATCCCGGCCGTAGCAGGAGGCGCAGACGCCGTACCGGGTCTTGCAGGTGAGCACCGACCGGATCTTGACGCTGGTGATGCCGGCGTTCTCGATCTTTTGCACGGCGGTCTCGTCGATCGCCTCGCCGAGCTTGATGAGCGGTTCGTCCGTGAAGGGGTCGATAACGTCCTCTTCGGCGACGGTCCGGCCCAGAACCCGTTCTCCTAAACGCTGGATGATCTCGCCGCCTTCCATGAGGGGCTCCACTTCAACCCCCAGGAGGGTGCCGCAGTCTTGTTCGGTCACAATGCAGTCCTGGGCAACGTCTGCCAGACGCCGGGTCAGGTAGCCGGAGTTGGCGGTCTTCAGGGCGGTGTCCGCCAGCCCCTTCCGGGCGCCGTGGGTGGATATGAAGTACTGTAGCACCGAAAGGCCCTCGCGGAAGTTCGCGGTAATGGGCGTTTCGATGATCTCCCCCGAGGGTTTGGCCATGAGCCCCCGCATCCCGGCCAGCTGCCGCATCTGGTCTTTGCTGCCCCGGGCGCCGGAGTCGGCCATCATGTAGATGGGGTTGAGGGAGCGCGGTCCGCTGTCGCCGCCGCCGTCGCCCTCCAGGCCGGCCTTCATGATCGACATCATCTCGTTGGCCACGTCGTCGGTGGCCCTGGCCCAGATATCGACCACCTTGTTGTATTTCTCGCCCTGGGTGATGAGACCTTCGGTGTACTGCCGGCCGATCTCCGACACCTGGGCCTCGGCGGTCTGAAGAATCCCCCACTTGGCCGGCGGGATAATCATGGCGTCGATGGAGATCGACAGCCCGCCGATGGTGGAGTACTCATAGCCGATATCCTTGAGCCGGTCCGAGAGAATGACCGTGGCCTTGGGCCCCAGCCGCCGGTAGATGTGGTCCACCAGATCCCGGAGTTCTTTTTTGTCCATCACCTTGTTGACGATGGAAAAGTTCAGCTCATGGGCCGGCAGGCTGAGGATCACTTCCCACAGCAAGACCCGCCCCACGGTGGTCGGGACTCGTTCGCCGTCAATGCGGACTGTGATCTCCGCGTGGAGATCCACGGCCCCGGCGTCGTAGGCGGACCGGACCTCGTCGGTGTCGGCGAAAAGGGATCCCTCGCCCTTGGAACCGGCGACCCCCTGGGTCATATAATAGATGCCCAGAACGATGTCCTGGCTGGGAACGATGACGGGGCTGCCGTTGGCCGGGGAGAGGATGTTGTTGCTGGACAGCATCAAAACCCGGGCCTCGATCTGGGATTCCACCGAAAGCGGGATGTGGACCGCCATCTGGTCGCCGTCGAAGTCGGCGTTGAAGGCGGTGCAGACCAGGGGGTGGAGCTGGATGGCCTTGCCCTCTATGAGGGTGGGCTCGAAGGCCTGAACGCCCAGCCGGTGCAGGGTCGGCGCCCGGTTGAGGAGAACCGGATACTCCTTGACCACCTCTTCCAGGGTGTCCCAGACCTCGGAGGTCTCCCGTTCCACCACCTTTTTGGCGCTCTTGACGGTGGAGACCACCCCTTTTTGCTCCAGCCGGTAGTAGACGAAGGGCTTGAACAGTTCCAGGGCCATCTTTTTGGGAAGTCCGCACTGGTGGAGCCGCAGGTTCGGGCCGGTGGTGATGACCGACCGGCCGGAATAATCTACCCGCTTGCCCAGGAGGTTCTGCCGGAACCGCCCCTGCTTCCCCTTGAGGGTGTCGGAAAGGGACTTTAAGGGCCGCTTGTTGGTGCCGGTGATAACCCGGCCGTGGCGGCCGTTGTCGAACAGAACGTCCACCGACTCCTGGAGCATCCGCTTTTCGTTTCGGACGATAATGTCGGGCGCGCTCAGGTCCACCAGCCGCTGGAGCCGGTTGTTCCGGTTGATGACCCGCCGGTAGAGATCGTTAAGATCCGAGGTGGCGAACCGCCCTCCTTCCAGGGGCACCAGGGGCCGGAGATCCGGGGGCAGCACCGGGATGACGTCCATGATCATCCAGGTCGGGTCGATCCCCGACTTCCGAAAGGCTTCCACGATGCGGAGCCGCTTGGAGAGCTTCTGGCGTTTGGCCACGGACGTGGTGGCCCGGATATCCTCTTTAAGCTGCTTGTGAATTTCCTCGAGATTGAGGCTTTCCAGCAGGACCTTGACTGCTTCGGCGCCGATGCCCGCTTCGAATTTAGGGCCGTATTTTTCCAGGGCCTCCCGGTATTTTTCATCCGAGAGGAGCTGCCCCCGAACCAGGTCGGTGCTCTTGGGATCCACCACGATGTAGGAGTCGAAATAGAGAACCTTCTCCATGCTCTTGAGGGTCAGATCCAGAAGGTTGCCGATCTTGCTGGGAAGGCTTTTGAGGAACCAGATGTGGGCCACGGGGGCCGCCAGATCGATGTGGCCCATCCGCTCCCGGCGGACCTTGGACTGGATGACCTCCACCCCGCATTTTTCGCAGATGACGCCGCGGTGCTTCATGCGCTTGTATTTGCCGCAGTTGCACTCGTAGTCTTTGGTGGGGCCGAAGATTTTTGCGCAGAAAAGCCCTTCCCGTTCCGGCTTGAAGGTCCGGTAGTTGATGGTCTCCGGCTTTTTGATTTCGCCGAAAGACCACTGGCGGACCTGCTCCGAAGAGGCCAGGGAGACCTGGACGCCGTTGTAGAGCTTCGGATCCTTGGGCTTGGCGAAAAAATCGTATAATGTTTCCAAATTTCTCTCCTTTTCCCCTTACCGTTCCCCTTCGATGAGGCGCACGTCCAGGCCGAGGCTCTGGAGTTCCTTGGTCAGCACCTTGAAGGATTCCGGCAAACCGGGTTCCAGCACGTTCTGCCCCTTGACGATCTTCTCGTACATCCGGGTCCGTCCCGCCATGTCGTCGGACTTGACGGTCAAAAACTCCTGAAGCGCGTGGGCCGACCCATACGCTTCCATGGCCCAGACCTCCATCTCCCCCAGCCGCTGCCCGCCGAACTGAGCCTTGCCGCCCAGGGGTTGCTGGGTGACCAGGGAATAGGGGCCGATGGACCGGGCGTGGATCTTGTCGTCCACCAGGTGGTGGAGCTTGAGCATGTACATGGCGCCCACGGTGACGGGCTCCTTGAATGCCTCGCCGGTCCGGCCGTCATGGAGCAACGCCTGGCCGGTTTGGGAGACCCCGGCGGTTTCCAGGAGGGTTTTGATCTCCTCTTCCTTGGCGCCGTCGAAGACCGGCGTGGCCATGTGAAAGCCCTCTTTGTAATGTTCGGCGTAGACCGCCAGCTCGTCGTCCTTGAGATCCGCGATCATGTCCCGGGCCGAGACGTCCGAATCCGAATCGGTAAAAAAGATGTCGGAGAATTTCTGGCGAAGATCCGAGATCTTTTTTTCTTCCAGCATGTCCCGGATCTGATCCCCGAGCCCCTTGGCGGCCCGGCCCAGGTGGATCTCCAGGATCTGCCCCACGTTCATTCGGGACGGCACCCCCAGAGGATTGAGCACCATGTCCACCGGCGTGCCGTCGTCGAAATAGGGCATGTCCTCCTGGGGCAGGATCATGGAGACCACGCCCTTGTTGCCGTGCCGGCCCGCCATCTTGTCCCCCACCGAAAGTTTCCGCTTCATGGCCGCATAGACCTTGACCATTTTAATCACGCCCGGGGGCAGGTCGTCCCCCTTTTCGAACCGGCTGACCTTGGCTTCGAAGATGGCCTGATACCGGTCGCACTCGGATTTGTACATCTCCAGGATGTCGTGGACATGGTCGGATTTGGCCGGGTCCTCCAGGGAGATTCCTTCCAGGTGGGCCATGGGCAGATCGGCGATGGTTTCTTCGGTGATCTCGGTGTTTTTGGAGATCAGCACTTTCTTGGACCGCTTGAGAGCCGCGGCCGTCTTCTGCCCCACCAGCGCCCGGTTCAGTTCCAGGCGCACCACCCCTTTGAGCACGGCGAGGGCGTCGTCCCGGTCTTTTTCCAGCTGGACGATCTCTTCGTCCTCGATGGAGCGGGTCCGGTCGTCCTTGTCGATGCCGCGGCGAGAGAAGACCTTGGCGTCGATGACGATGCCGTCCACCCCCGGCGGCACCCGCATGGAGGTGTCCTTGACGTCGCCGGCCTTCTCGCCGAAGATGGCCCGCAGGAGCTTCTCCTCCGGAGAGAGCTGGGTCTCGCCCTTGGGGGTGATCTTGCCCACCAGGATATCGCCGGATTTGACCTCGGCGCCCAGGCGGACGATGCCGCTTTCGTCAAGATCCCTGAGGGCCTCGTCGCCCACGTTGGGGATGTCCCGGGTGATCTCCTCCTTGCCCAGCTTGGTGTCCCGGGCCACGATCTCGAACTCCTCGATGTGGACCGAGGTGTAGACGCCGTCCCGCACCAGTCGGTCGCTGACCAGGATGGAGTCCTCGAAGTTGTACCCGCCCCAGGGCATGAAGGCCACGGTGACGTTTTTGCCCAGGGCCAGTTCCCCCTGCTCGGTGGCCGGACCGTCGGCGATGATCTGACCGGCCTCGACCGCTTGTCCCTTGCGGACGATGGGCCGCTGGTTGAAACAGGTGTTCTGGTTGGACCGGACGAATTTGGACAAATTATAGATGGTCACCGGGTGGCGCGATTTGACCGGCCCTTCGACCTTGTCGAGGTCGTGGCGCAGCACGATGCGGGAGGCGTCAACGTCCACCACCACCCCGTCCTGTTTGGCCACGACGGCGACGCCGGAATCCCGGGCCACGACCCCTTCGATGCCGGTTCCCACCAGGGGGGCCTGGCTCTGGATGAGGGGCACCGCCTGGCGCTGCATGTTGGAGCCCATCAAAGCCCGGTTGGCGTCGTCGTTTTCCAGAAACGGGATAAGGGATGCGGAGACGCTCACCAGCTGATTGGGGGAGATGTCCATCAGCTCGATCTTTTCCCGGCCCACCATCATGAACTCGCCCTTGACCCGGGAGGTGACCGTGGGATTGACGTACTGGTGATCCTCTCCCACCGGGGCGTTGGCCTGGGCGATGGGATGCTCCTTCTCCTCAAAGGCGCTCAGGAACCGGACATTGTCCTTTACCGCGGCCTTTTCCACCACCCGGTAGGGGGTCTCGATGAACCCGAACTCGTTGACCCGGGCGTAAGTGCTCAGGGAGACGATCAGCCCGATGTTTGGACCTTCCGGGGTCTCGATGGGGCAGATCCGTCCGTAATGGGAGGGGTGGACGTCCCGGACCTCGAACCCGGCCCGCTCACGGGTCAGGCCGCCGGGGCCCAGGGCGCTGAGCCGTCGCTTGTGGGTGGTCTCCGACAGCGGATTGGTCTGGTCCATGAACTGGGAGAGCTGGCTGGTGCCGAAAAACTCCTTGACCACCGCCGAGACCGGCTTGGGATTGACCAGGTCGTGGGGCATCAGGGCGTCCACTTCCTGGAGGCTCATCCGCTCCTTGATGGCCCGCTCCATCCGGACGAGGCCGATGCGGTACTGGTTTTCCAGCAGTTCGCCCACGGCCCGGACCCGCCGGTTGCCCAGGTGGTCGATATCGTCCACCACGCCCTGGGTGTCCCGCAGCTCCACCAGGGTTTTGGCGGTAAGGAGGATGTCCTCCTTGCGGAGGGTGGTCACCTGGACCGGGGTTTCGATGCCCAGCCGAAGGTTGATCTTCATCCGGCCGACGCCCGACAGGTCGTAGTAGGCCGACTTGAAGAAGAGGTGGTCCACGAAATCCTGGGCCACCTCGGGGGTGGCCGGATTGCCGGGCCGCAGCCGGCGGTAGATCTCGATGAGGGCTTCCTCTTTGGTCTCCACCTTGTCCATCAGCAGGGTCTTGCGGACCGAGTCGCTGCTGGTGATGTTGTCGATATAGAGGAGTTCGAACTCTTCGATGCCCGATTTGCTGATGAGCTTCAGGAGATCCTCGGTGACGATGTCGTTGGCCCGGGCGATAATAACCCCGTTTTCAGGATGGAGCACGGGCGCCGCGAAGACCCGCTCGATCAAATCCTCCTTCTCGATGGGGATTTCGGCGATGCCGGCGTTTTTAATCTGCCGGGTCGCGCGACGGGTAAACATGCGGCCGGCCTTGACGAAGACATCCCCCGACTCGGGGTCCACCACGTCCCGGCTGGCCCGCTGGCCCCGGAGGTAGCGCTCGTTGAAGGTCCGGCGCCACTCCTTTTTCCCGGATTCCTCGTCGTTGTGGATATAGATCTTTTCGCTGTCGTAAAAATAGGTAAGGAGATCTTCGGTGGTGTATCCGAAAGCCTTGAACAGCAGCGTGACCGGAAATTTCCGCCGGCGGTCGATGCGGATGTAAACAACGTCTTTGGGATCGATCTCCATGTCGATCCAGGAGCCGCGCACGGGGATGACCCGGGAAGAGTAGATGACCTTGCCGCTGGAGTGGGTTTTGCCCTTGTCGTGATCGAAGAAAACGCCCGAAGACCGGTGGAGCTGGCTGACCACCACGCGCTCCGTCCCGTTGATTATAAAAGTGCCCCGATCAGTCATCATCGGGATGGTGCCAAAATAGATTTCCTGTTCCTTGATGTCCCGGATATTGGAAACACCGGTCTCTTTGTCGACGTCGTACACCACCAGCCGGACCGTGATGCGGACCGGCGTTTCGTAGGTCATGCCCCGGTGGACGCACTCGTCCACGCCGTGCTTGACTTCGCCGAACCGATAGGAAACGAACTCAAGCGATGCACTTCCGGTAAAATCCTTGATGGGAAACACAGACTTGAACACCGCCTGCAGTCCGGTATCCCGGCGCTGCTCGACAGGCGTGTCCATCTGCAAAAACCGCATATAAGAATCCCGCTGCATCCCGATGAGATCGGGAATCTCGATGAGCTTGCGGATTTTTCCGAAGTTTTTCCGAATGCGCTGGGTTGCCACAGGCCTTTCCGACATGTTTTCTCCAAGAGTTGCGTAATTCGAGTTGCGGGTTGCGGAAACCCGCAACCCGCAACTTTATTTTTCGGGGCAACAAGGGGACGACGCCGCCCGGCGCCATCCCCTTGCCAAAGTCGTTCGATATGCCCCTTGGGTTACTTCAATTCGATGGTGGCGCCGGCTTCCTCGAGTTGCGCTTTGATCTTATCGGCTTCTTCTTTAACGACGCCTTCCTTTACCGGCGCCGGGGCGCCGTCCACAAGGGCTTTGGCATCCTTGAGGCCGAGGCCGGTGATGGCGCGGACCTCTTTGATAACCTGGATCTTCTTATCGCCCGCGGCCGCCAGAATCACGTCGAATTCCGTCTGCTCTTCGGCCGCCTCAGCCCCCGCGGCCTCCCCGCCGGCCGCGGGCATCATGGCCATGGGCGCGGCTGCTGAAACGCCGAATTTTTCTTCCAGTTCCTTGACCAGCTCGGACAGTTCGAGCACGGTCATATTGGAAATGAACTCAATGACATCCTCTTTGGTAATCTCCGCCATTTTTTCCTCCAGATCGAAAAAATAAATTTAAGATTGAAAACGGTCTGTTCTAAACCATGTCCGCTTTGCCGGATTCGCCGGCGCCTTACGATCAGGCGGCTTCCGGCTGGTCTTTCTGGTCCTTGATGGCCACCAGTGCGTTGAGCAGCCCCTGGGGCACGGCGGCCAGGGTCCGGACGAATCCGCCGGGGACGCCGTTCATGGCCGACAGCAACTGGCTGAGGAGCACTTCCCTGGAGGGCAGCGAGGACAACGCCTTGATGTCGTCCATTTCGAGGATCTTGCCCCTCAGTAGGCCGACTTTGATCTCCAGTTTTTCGTTCTCCTTGGCAAAATCCGTCAGCACCTTGGCCGGGGCCACCGGGTCTTCAAAGCTCATGGCGATGGCGCTGGGGCCCGTAAAATGGGGCTCCAAAGCCGCCACGTTCGTGTCCTGAGCCGCCCGGACCAGCAGGGTGTTTTTGACCACGCGATACTCGATGTTCTCCTCGCGCAGCTTCCGCCGGAGCGCGTTCATCTTCTCGACGTTCAAACCTTTGTAGTCGGTCACGATGACGATTCTGGACTGACGGAATTTCTCCTGAAGCTCCTCAACGATGGCCTTTTTATCCTGAAGCCTCAACGTTCCCACCTCCTTTCACACAGGGTCATCCATCTGGGCCACAGGCGGAGACAGTGCCAGAACGAGGAAAGGAATGGAGGGGTGGAACAGACATTTTTCATCCTGAATTCATTTCACTCTCTCTGTCTCGGCGGGCCGGACGGGCATCGAATGAGGATCGGGTTCCGTCCGATTAAGCGGTCCCGGCGCCTGCGGTCTTCGACAGATGGGTCGGTTTAACTGCAAAAATGAAAGGACCGGACATCAATACCAGTGGGTACGCAATCCGGCCCGAACAGTGCCTTTAGATCTATTTTACCAGTTCTTTGACGGTGGCCATATCGACTTTGACGCCGGGTCCCATGGTGGTGGACAACGCCATGGACCTCAGGTATGTCCCTTTGCTGGAGGCGGGCTTGAGGCGCATAACGATCTCCAGGAATGCCTTGATGTTCTGGGCCAGCTTTTCGGCTCCAAACGAAACCTTCCCCATGGGAACATGGACAATGCCGGCCTTTTCCACCCGGAAATCGATCTTACCAGCCTTGAGTTCGTTTACCGCCTTGGCGATGTCGAAGGTCACGGTACCGGTCTTGGCGTTGGGCATGAGCCCCCTGGGGCCGAGGATCCGGCCGATCTTGCCCACGGAGCCCATCATGTCAGGCGTGGCCACGGCCTTGTCGAAATCGACCCAGCCGCCCTTGATCTGCTCGATCAGATCGTCGTTGCCGACAAAATCGGCCCCGGCATCCTGGGCCTCCTTCTCCTTCTCGCCCTTGGCGAAAACCAGAACCCGCACCTCTTTGCCGAGGCCGTTGGGCAGCACCACGGTGCCGCGGACCATCTGGTCGGCATGGCGCGGATCGACGCCGAGCCGCACCGCCACGTCGAAGGTTTCGTCGAATTTGGCAAAAGACGATTCCAAAGCCATGGTCACCGCTTCATTGAAATCGTAGCGCTTCCCCGGCTCGACCCGTTTCCTGGCTTCTATATATTTTTTTCCCCGCTTCGGCATTTTAAATTCTCACTCCTTTTTCCGCTTCAGGCCACCTCGATGCCCATGCTCCTGGCGGTTCCCTCGATGATTTTGCAGGCCGAGCCCAGGTCGTAGGCGTTTAAATCCACCATTTTCTGTTTGGCGATATCCTCCACCTGACTTCGGGTCACCTTCCCCACCTTTTCCGCCTTGGGATTGCCGGACCCTTTGGCCAGATTCGCCGCCTTTCTCAAAAGGACGGCCGCCGGCGGCGTCTTGGTGATGAAGGTAAAGGACCGGTCCGCGTAAACGGTGATGACCACCGGGATGATCATCCCTTCGTCATTGGCCGTCCGGGCGTTGAACGCCTTGCAGAAATCCATGATGTTGACGCCGTGCTGTCCCAGTGCGGGACCGATGGGCGGCGAGGGGTTCGCTTTTCCAGCCACAACCTGCAGCTTAATCTGCGCAGTAACCTTCTTTGCCATTTTTCAACTCCTAAGTCTCACGAAATTCAGACGCCGACGACCCGCCATCGGTACGGCCCCGCGTGTCGGCCGGGCGCGCCCGCGAATCCGGCGCCTGAACTACAGCTTGCTCACCTGTACGAATTCCAGTTCCACGGGGGTCGCCCGCCCAAAGATGCTGACCAGAACTTTGATTTTCCCCTTTTCGGAATTCACCTCTTCCACCGTGCCGTTGAAATTGGTGAAGGGACCGTCGATGACGCGGACTTCGTCCCCGGTCTCGAAAAAATACTTCGGCTTCGGCTTTTCCGCCGTCATGCGGTCCAGGATTTTGGCGGCGTCTTCATCGGAGAGCGGTATCGGTTTTTCCCGACCGCCCAGAAAGCCGCTCACCTTGTCCGTGTTGTTGACCACATGCCAGGTTTCTTCGTCCAGTTCCATGTGAACGAGGATATATCCGGGATAAAACTTCCGGGAGGAAGTCTTCCGCTTCCCCTTTACCAGTTCGACGATCTGTTCCGTCGGTACGACGATCTCCCCGAACTTCTCCGGCTTGGAAAAAGTGGCGATTCGCTCCTGAAGCGACGCCTTGACCTTTTCTTCGAATCCCGAGTAAACATGGACGATATACCAATTGAGCGCCACGCCGTTTCCCCCTTCAACCTATTGAAGCACAATCCGGGCCAGAGCGGACAACCCCATATCGGCCACGCCCAGAAACATCGCGATGATCATGACCAGCACCAGCACCACCACCGTGGAACCGACCGTTTGTTTCCTGCTTGGCCATGTCACCTTTTTCAACTCGGCCTTCACTTCCCTGAGGAACTGAATGCTTTTGCCGATCCAGCCCTGCTGCGAAGCGGGCTTGGCGGCCCCGGCCGGTTTTTTGGGCGCGGAGGCCGGCTTTTTCCTGACCTCGCCGGCGGCGGACGCTTTGGCGACAGCGCCGCCCGTAGTCGCCTCGGCCTGGACATCCTCCTCGCCGTTGGGTTTCCGCTTTTTCTTGCTTGCAGGTTTCTTCTTGCTTAACCGTCCCATTTCGCTCCTAAAAATATTGAAAGCTCAAAGTTTCGCGTTCAGGGTCGAAGCCCCGACCGCTGTCCCTTGAGCTTTCTATTCCCGATTGACCCTGCCCCGTTCCGTCGGCCCAGGAATAAAGTGGGTTGGCAGGCCAGGAGGGACTCGAACCCCCAGCATTCGGATTTGGAGTCCGACGCTCTACCATTAGAGCTACTGGCCTGCACGCGACCCGCCGCCCGCCGTAAAAGCTCGCGGCGGGCATAGGATAACTTACCGATTATTTCGTCTCACGATGGGGCGTGTGGGTTCTGCAGAATCTGCAATATTTCTTGAACTCCAGCTTATCCGGCGTCGTACGCTTGTTCTTCGTGGTCGTATAATTCTTCCGTTTGCACGACGTGCATGCAAGGTGTACATTGACTCTCACAGGATGACTCCTTCGCCGCTATAACTGTCGCGTTGCCGCGAGTGGCTATTCGATGATGTCGCTGACGACGCCCGCGCCCACGGTCCGGCCGCCCTCGCGGATGGCGAACCGCAGCTCTTTTTCCATGGCGATTGGCGTGATCAAGGTCGCTTCGATGGTCACGTTGTCGCCGGGCATCA
>JAABTM010000117.1 GCA_011389855.1 Desulfobacteraceae bacterium | reverse complement strand
TTTGGACGCTTCGCGGTAATCGATTGGCATAATTCAATGAATTTTTTCGGGTATTCAGGCATAAGTAATTGTTTTTTCCATAATTGCTAATTGTTCGTATTGCTGTTTTTTGTAGTTTTTGGGCTCGATTTTAATTAGGTTCAATAATTTTTCCGAGAGATATAAAGATTCATATGTAATATCTTTTTTCCCTAACAGTGTCGCCTGCGAAGAACGCCCAGCTTCCAGTTCGATTCTTTTTAATTTAAGCCTATCCGGCAGATAGTTTCCGTATGTTCTATTTCCGCATTTTCCGTCATAGCTGATGAGATATGGCACTCTCTTTTTATTCAGCTTTGAAAGAAAACTTATAAATTCATCGTAGTCGATGCCTGCAAGGTATCTGCTATCCTTATCTCTGCATACGCCCTGGTAAGGCGGATCCATGTACACTAAATCCGTATTTTTTATACCGGAAATCATCTCTTTATAGTCCAGACTGGAAATGATCGTCTTTCCTTTCAGGAGAAAAGAAACACCCCGGATGTTTTTTTCCATGTTTTCAGGCCTTGCCCCCTTTCTTCTTTTGTCGGGGCTCTGGTTGAAATTTCCTTCGCTGTTGTATCGTACAGAGCCTTTCACGCATCGAGACAAAAGATAAAGAAACAGTCCAGGATCATCAGTCTCGTTGAATTCCTGCCTGATTTTATAATAATGCGCAATGCTGTCGGAATGTTGCTGATGCCATAATTTTTCATAATAATCGGACAGCTCTTCAGGTTTGTTAATAATCAGTTCCAGAAGCCCGGATAATGATGCATTGTAATCATTCAACCAAAAATTTTTTGTAATTCCGGCAAAAGCGCATGCGACACTGACCGCGCTCGTTCCGGCAAAGGGTTCAACCAGCCTTACAACTTTTCCAGGAAAATATTTTAATATGACAGGCGCCAAGTTTCTTTTGCTGCCCTGGTATTGGATCGGATGGGGAATTTTCATCTGCTTTCTTTCATTGCGAAGTTAAAGATCGGCATGAGATATTGATAAAAAAATCCCGGGGACGCTTGCCTGACCGCCCCCGGGATTTTTCATTGCGCAACCTCATTTCTGCGATGATCAGGCCGCCTTCGACACCCTCACCGCGCACACCTTATACTCCGGAATCCCCGACACCGGGTCCAGCGCCGCGTTGGTCAGCTTGTTGGCCGCGGCTTCCGCGTAATGGAACGGAATGAAGACCGTCCCGGTCACCGCCTTGTCGGAGATCTGCACCTGGGCCTGGATCTCCCCCCGCCGCGAGGCCACGGTCACCGTGGCGCCGTCTTCGATGTCGAATTTGTCGGCGTCCTGGGGCGAGATTTCCACGAACGATCCGGGCGCCCGTTCGTTGAGGCCGTCGGTCTTCCGGGTCATGGTGCCGGTGTGGTACTGGTAGAGCACCCGGCCCGTGGTCAGGTACATGGGATAGTCGTCGTCGGCCCGTTCCGCCGGCGGGATGAAGTCGATGGCGTGGAACGTCCCTTTGCCCTTGGGGAACTGCGTTGAATGGAGGATGGGCGTGCCCGGATGGTCCGGGGTGGGGCAGGGCCAGTGGAGCCCTTCCACGTCGATCCGGTCGTAGCTCAACCCCGCGTAGGAGGGCGTCACCTCGGTGATCTCCCTGAAAATGGCCTCGCTGTCGGCGTAGTCCATGGTGTAGCCCATCCGCTTGGCGATCTCGCAGGTGATTTTCCAGTCGTCCCAGGCTTCCCCGGGCGGCTCCACCGCCTTGCGGATCTGCTGGACCCGTCGTTCCGTATTGGAAAAGGTTCCGTCTTTTTCAGCGAAGCAGGCCGAGGGCAGCACCACGTCGGCCAGTTGGGCCGTCTCGGTCATGAAGATGTCCTGGACCACCAGGAAGTCGAGGTTCTTGATGCTGGCTTCGGCGTGGTTCAGGTCGGGGTCGGAGACCAGCGGGTTTTCGCCGATGATGTAAAGAGACTTCAACTCGCCGCCGTGGGCCTTGGGGATCATGTCCGTCACTTTCAACCCCACCTTGTCGGACATTCCCGTGACGCCCCAGGCCTTTTCCATCTTGGCCACGTTGTCGGGGTTGTTGACCGGCTGGTAGGCGGTGTAGACATTGGGCAGGCCGCCCATATCGCAGGCGCCCTGGACGTTGTTCTGGCCCCGGAGCGGATTGACCCCGCCGCCCCGGATGCCCATGTTGCCGCAGAGCATGGCCAGGTTGGCCAAGGACTTGACGTTGTCGGTGCCGGTGATGTGCTGGGTGATCCCCATGCAGTAGAGGATGGACGCTTTTTCGGCGGAGGCATACATCCGGGCCGCGTCGACGATATCTTGGGCCGGGATGCCGGTGATCTCCTCGACGTATTCCGGGGTGAACTTCTCCACCATCGCTTTCAGTTCTTCGAACCCTTCGGTCCGCTCTTCCACGAATGTCTTGTCGTGGAGATCCTCCTTGATGATGACGTGCATCATGCCGTTGATCCAGGCCACATCGGTTCCCAGGTTCTGGCGGAGCCACTTGTGGGCGAAGGCGGCGATCTTGATCCGCCTGGGATCGGCCAGGATCAGCCGGGCCCCCCGGAACTTGACGGCCCGTTTGACGAAGGAGGAGATGACGGGATGGTTCTCCGTGGTGTTGGAGCCCGTGATGAGGATCACCTCGGCCTCCTCGATGTCTGCGATGGTGTTCGTCATCGCGCCACTGCCGAACGCGGCGGCCAGACCGGCCACCGTGGAGCTGTGTCAGAGGCGGGCGCAGTGGTCCACCGAGTTGGTCTTGAGGACCGCCCGGGTGAACTTCTGCGCGATGTAGTTTTCTTCGTTGGAGATCCGGGCCGAGGTGAGCACGCCGAAGGCGTCGGGCCCGTGGTCGTTTTTGATCCGGGTGAAGTTTTCGGCCACTTTGTCCAGGGCCTCGTCCCAGGAGGCTTCCCGGAATTCGCCGTTCTCCTTGATAAGGGGCGTGGTGAGCCGGTCGGGGGAGGCGATGAAGTTGAAGCCGAACCGTCCCTTGACGCAGAGGCTTCCGTAGTTGGGGGCAACGTCCTCGACGCCGGTGACCTTGACCACCCTGCCGTCCTTGACGTGGAGGTAGAGCTGGCAACCCACGCCGCAGTAAGAGCAGGTGGTGCGGACCTTTTTCGTTTCCCAGGGCCGGACGTGGTACCGGACGTCCTTTTCCACCAGGGCCGCCACCGGGCAGGCCTGAACGCACTCGCCGCAGAAAACGCAGTCGGAATCTTTCAGGGGACGGTCGCCGGCGGCCACCACCTTGGCGTCGGCGCCGCGGTAGCCGAAGCTGATGGCGTTGTTGACCTGAACGTCGCAGCAGGCCTGGATGCAGCGGCCGCACTTGATGCACCGGGAAAAGTCCCGCACGATAAAGGGGTTGACCGTCTCCATGGGGTAGGGGACGTCGGTGCGGGGGAACTGCTCGCCGGTCACCTGGTACCGGTAGGCCAGATCCTGGAGCCGGCAATCGCCCCAGGTGGGGCAGAGTTCGGGGCTGCTGTCGTCGGCGTGGACGTCTAGCTGGAACCGGGTCCAGTCCCGGTCGTCGGAGCCCCGGGCCGCGCAGTTGTGGTTGCCGGAGGCCAGGAGCAGCTTGAGCAGCATTTTTCTCGATTCCACCACCTTATGGGATTCGGTGTAAACGACCATGCCGTTGCCGGCCGGGGCGGTGCAGGCGGTCAGCAGGCTGCGGGCCCCCTCCACTTCCACCACGCATATCCGGCATTCGCCGGTGGGGGTCGCGTCCTTGAGATGGCAAAGGGTCGGTATATCGATGTCGTGTTCGCGGGCCACATCGAGAATCGTCTCTCCCGGTGAAAAGGGAAGGATGTTTCCATTGATGGTAAGGGTGTTCTCTGGGTCCATGGTCGGTTTTCCTCCGTCAGGATTCAATGTTTATCAGCGCCCGTCGGCGCGGCGCCCTTTCGACGCGCTACCTGTTTTTAAAAAAATATCGCCATTTTGTCAATCCGCTAATTGCCGGAATGATGGGAAAGGCGTTTTTCTTCAGGGTTTCGTATCCGGCGGCCCCGAGGAGGGCCCCGGTGAAATCGGCGACCGCGTCGGCCGGGCTGGGGGTGCGGTTGGGCACGAATGCCTGGTGGATCTCGTCGCCCACCCCGTAAAGCCCGGTCAGGAGCACGCCGGCCCAGATGCGGGCCGCCGCCGTCCGGGGCCATCCGAGTTCGTGGAACATCCGGTTGAACAACGCCCCCAGGGGCGTGTAGAGCAGCACATGGAGGATCTTGTCCCGGAACGGCACGTCCGGACCGGGAATGTGCGGGTTCGGCATGGCCGACAACAGGAAGATCACGCCGCAATAGAGCAGGGGCGGCAGGACGGCCGGCGCCCATCCCCGAAAAGAGTGTCCCGTCATTTGATCATGAAAAAACAATCGGTTCCAGCCGCCGGTGGGTGATATGGTCGAACACCCGGTTGAGGAACCCTTCATGGGTGACGCCGTGGGCGACCTTGCCGTCCAGGGTGCGGACCGCCAGGGCGCCGGCTTCCTTTTCCCTGGCGCCGACCGTCAGGATCAGGGGGATGTTGGCCAGCTGGGCCTCCCGCACCTTCCGGTTGAGGCTTTCGGTCCGGCTGTCCACCTCGGTCCGGAGGCCGGCGGCCCGGAACTTGGCGCTCACTTCTTCGGCGTAGGGGGCCAGGTCGTCGTTGATGGGCAGAAGCGACACCTGAACCGGGGCCAGCCACAGGGGGAATTTGCCGGCGAAGTGCTCGATGAGGATCCCCATGAACCGCTCGATGGAGCCCAGGATCGTCCGGTGGACCATCACCGGCCGGTGCTTTTCGTTGTCCGAACCGATATAGCCCAGGTCGAACCGGTCGGGCAGGGACATGTCGAGCTGGATGGTGCCGCACTGCCAGGTCCGGGCCAGGGCGTCCTTGATGTGGACGTCGATCTTGGGGCCGTAAAAAGCGCCGTCCCCTTCGTTGATCTTGTAATCCGCGCCGTAGGTTTCCAGTCCGGCCCGGAGGCCGTCCGTGGCCAGTTCCCACGCCTCGTCCGAGCCGATGGATTTTTCCGGCCGGGTGGAGAGTTCCAGGTGGAAGCCCAGGCCGAACGCGGCGTACATCCGCTCCACCAGCCGGAGGACCCCCACGATCTCGTCCTCGATCATCGCGGGCGTCATGAAGATGTGGGCGTCGTCCTGGTGAAAGGCCCGGACCCGGAAAAGACCCGACAGAACCCCCGAGAGTTCGTGGCGGTGGACCAGGCCGATCTCCGCGGCCCGGATGGGCAGTTCCCGGTAGGAGTGGCGGGTCGATCCGTAGATGAGCATGCCGCCGGGGCAGTTCATGGGCTTCACCGCGTACTCGGCCTCGTCGATGTCGGTGAAGTACATGTTTTCCCGGTAGTTCTCCCAGTGGCCGCTCTGTTCCCAGAGTTCCTTGCGCAGGATGATGGGGGTCTTGGTCTCCACGTACCCGGCGTTCCGGTGTTCCTCCCGCCAATAATCGAGGAGGGCGTTCCAGACGGTCATCCCCTTGGCGTGGAAAAAAGGCATCCCGGGCGCCTCGTCGTGGAAGCTGAAGAGATCCAGGGCTTCCCCCAGCTTCCGGTGGTTCCGCTTTTTGGCCTCCTCAAGGAAGTGGAGATACTGCTTGAGGTCTTTTTTGTCGAAAAACGCGGCGCCGTAGATCCGCTGGAGCTGCTCCCGGTTCTGATCGGCCCGCCAGTAGGCGCCCGAGGTCTTGAGGAGCTTGAAAGCCCGGACGAACCCGGTGTGGGGCGCGTGGGGGCCGCGGCAGAGATCGGTGAACTCGCCCTGTTCGTAAAAGGAGATCGCGCCGTCGGGCAGATCGGAGATCATCTCCAGCTTGTAGGGCTCGTTGAGGTAAAATTCCCTGGCCTCGGCCTTGGAGACCTCCCGCCGCCGGACCGGCATCTTCTCCGAAACGATTTTCTTCATCTCGGCCTCGATTTTGGGGAAGTCGTCCTCGGAAATGGGGTCCATGTCGATGTCGTAGTAAAAGCCGTTCTCCACCACCGGGCCGATGGTCAGCTTGGCCTCGGGGTAGAGCCTAAGGACGGCCTGGGCCATGACGTGGGCCGCGGTGTGGCGCATGATCGTCAGCGCCTCGGGGTCTTTGGTGGTGATAAGGCGGATATCGGCGTCTTCTTCGATGGCGGCGTCGAGGTCCATCATGCGCCCGCCGTTGACCTCCATGGCCACGCAGTTGCGGGCCAGCCCTTCGGATATGCCCCGGGCAACTTCCAGGCCAGTGGGCGGATTGTCGTAACGCTTTTGAGTTCCATCGGGAAATGTGATATTGACCATTGTTTTATTCACCGGATTTTATCGATATGGATTCGGTTGCCGAAATGTTCAAGGATTGACAAAGCACATCGTAAAAACTTAGAACATCAACACTTATGGTAAATAGGGGATCGGGTCAAGACTAAAATGAAGGATAACAATGGGCTTGGGTATCGGGTCATCGATACAGAGGCGGCGCTGGCGTCGTTCGCGGACCGGTTGAGGGGGGAGGAGCGGATCGCGGTGGATCTGGAGGCCGACTCCATGTACCATTTCCGGGAGAAGGTCTGCCTTGTGCAGATGGGGACCGAATCGGAAAAGGTGGTCATCGATCCCCTCGAGGTCCCGGATCTTTCCGCCCTCCGGCCGGTGTTCGCCGATCCCGGGGTCCGGAAGATCCTTCACGGGGCCGACTACGACATCCGGTCTTTGTACCGGGATTTCCGCATCGAGGTGGAGCACCTTTTCGACACCCAGATCGCCTGCCGGTTTCTGGGGATGAAGGAGACGGGCCTGGAGCCGGTGCTGCACAACTTTTTCGGCGTCGCCCTGGACAAGCGGTTCCAGAAAAAGGACTGGTCCAAACGGCCCCTGCCCCAGGAGATGATCGACTACGCGGCCATGGACGTGACCCATCTCATCCCCCTGGCCGAAAGACTGGAATCCGAACTCCGGGAGCTGGGCCGGCTGGAATGGGTCCGGGAGGAGAACCGGCTCCTGAAAGCGGTCCGGTATCCGGATCACGACGGGGATCCGCTCTTTTTCCGCTTCAAGGGCGCCGGCCGGCTCCGGCCCCGGAGCCTGGCCATCCTGGAGGGGCTGCTGCGGTTCCGGGCGACCGAAGCCGAGCGGAAGGACCGGCCCCCCTTCAAGATCTTCAGCAACAAGGCCGTCCTGGAGATCGCCAAAGCCCGCCCCCTCGCGGTCAAAAAGATCTCCATGCTCGGCGTCCTCAGCGAAAAGCAGATCCGCATGTACGGCGAGGGGCTGGTGGAGGTCGTCCGACAGGGCCTCGACATCGCCGACGAGGACCTGCCGGTCTATCCCCGGAAGCGGGCCCCCGCCGTCCATCCCAGTGTGCCTGAGCGGGTGCGGGTGCTGAAACTCTGGAGGGACGAAAAGGCCGAATCCCTTTCCCTGGACCCCTCCATCGTGCTCAACAAGGCGCTGATCTCGGCCATCGCCGTCCGGAACCCCAAAACCACCGCGGAGCTGGCCGAAGTGGAGGAGATCCGGAACTGGCAGATCGACGCCTTCGGAGAGGCCATCGTCGAGGTTCTGGAAAAAACCGACGCCAAAAAGCCGAAGAAGAAGCGGAAACGGCGGCGGCGGAAACGGAAGCCGGCCCAGAATTAACCACCACGCACAAAAGAAACAGAAAGGACAAACCCCCTCATGATCATCGAATACAAAGGAAAGAAACCCACCATCGGCCAAGACGTCTTCATCGCCCCCACCGCTGTGATCATCGGCGACGTGATCATCGGCGACAAGGCCAGCATCTGGTACGGCGCCGTCATCCGGGGGGACATGGAGCCCATCCGGATCGGCCGGGAGACCAACATCCAGGACAACTGCGTGGTCCACACCGACTGGGACAAGCCGGTTGCCATAGGAAACAAGGTCACGGTGGGCCATAAAGCGGTGGTCCACGGTTGCACCATCGAGGACAACTGCCTCATCGGCATCTCCGCGTCGGTGCTCAACGGCGCGCTGGTGAAGACCGGCTCCGTGGTGGCGGCCGGATCGGTGGTCCGGGAGGGACAGACCGTGGGACCCTACCATCTGGTGACCGGGGTTCCGGCCCAAATGAAAAAGGATCTGGGGGAGGGGATCGTGGCGGTGCTGGAAGAACCGGCCGACATCTATGTCAACCTGGGCCGGGAACACATCGGCCTTTTTCCGACGGATGACTGACCGTGCCGGCGGTCCGGGCGGTGGCAATGCTAATGTCCGGTTTCCCCTAATGCGACGGCGAGGGTTTCGACAAGGGAAAGGCCGGCCGCGGCCGGATCGGCTCCAAAGGCGATGACCCCGTCCTCATGTCCTTCCATGATGAAGACGCCCCCATCGCCGGATTCGGTTTGCCCCAGGAGGTCCGCCGCGGCTTCGGCCATGGCGACCGTGCCGTGGGCCGCTCTGGGCGGGGTGGCGGGGAGGCCGGCTTCGAGGCCCCATCGCCAGATGTGGGGGGAATGAACGTGGATGACCGCGCCGATGGCGGGGGACTGTTCGTACAGGGCGGCGTGGGCCAGGGATTCCGAAGACGGGGGCGTCGGGCCGCAGGCCGCGGCCCGGTTCCCGGCGATGTCCCAGTCCGACACCACGGCCCAGTGGCGGCCGTCCGGTTCCGCGATGTGGCCGGTCTGGGAGCCGGAAACGATGAACCCCCCGCCGGCATCCGGATGGCGGCGGCTGATGTTGCCGAACCCGTACCCGTCGTACCGGTCCGGCGCCTGGCCGATGAGCCCGAGAAGGTACAGGATTCGACGCCACGCCAGGAGGTCCGTTAACAGGGCCGTCTCCATGGCCGGGGCCGGGGTGTAATCGAGCCGGAACCGGATGACGCCTTCGGCGTTCGCCATACCGCTATTCCTCCTCTCCCAGGGCCAGAACCGCCGCGTCGAAGATCAGCACACTGCCGGGCCGGATGGTCCGGTAATCGATGTCCATCATCTCAGCCGCCTTTTGCCAGACCTGCTGACGACCCGTGCCGACGACCTTTTTGCAGATCTGGGAAAAGGTGTCGCCGCTCTGGACCTTGTAGGCCACCCGGCCGTCGCTCAGGGGGAGAATCCCGCCCGGCGCCAGGTCGTCCGTCAGATCTTCGGTGAGGGTCCGGGATGCGGGCGACGCCTCCCTCTCGTCGGCATCGGGGGCCGGGGTTTCCGGTTTTTCCGCCAAGCTCCCGTCGCCCGGCGGGACGTCCGTGATCGGTTCCGGCGCGTCCGGGGCGGGTTCCGGCGCCGGCCGGGGGACGGTGGGCGCCGGCGTGCTTTCCGGCACGGGGGGTTCCGGCGGCGGCGAGACCGGCGAAGGGGGCGCGGTTTCCGCTGGCTGAATCCTTTCCAGCCGGTTTTCCAAGATGCTGACGGCGCTGGGGAAAAGGGTGTCGCCCACCGCCGTCATGAGGATGATGATCACCAGGGCCGTCACCGAAAAGGCCAGAATCGCCAGAAGTAACTCCTTTACCATGCCGCCGTCCTCCATTTATAAGAGTCCCCGTTCCCTGGCCATGTTCATGTAGGTGTTGAAAGGGTGGACCGGCGGCACGTGGCGCTCTTCCGGCCCTTTCTCCACCAGCCGCAGGGCGTCGAATTCGCAGACGGCTACGCAGAGGCCGCAGCCGATGCACCGTTGGGCGAGAACCCGGGCCGTCTCTTCCACCTCGATGGCGGCCATCTGGCACTGATCCACGCAGGCTTCGCAGGCGGTGCAGGCGTCGGGATCGGCTTCGGCGCAATAGCTGGTGGAGACCGCGTCGGCTGGGGCTTCCAGGGTGTTGAGGTTTTTGAGTATCTGGCAGCAATCGCCGCAGCACATGCAGATGTTCATGGGCGTCTGGGCATTGCCCGCCTGGAGCACCAGCCCGGCCTCGACGCCTTTGTGGAGCAGGTCCGCGGCTTCGTCCCGGGTGATGGACCGGCCCAGTCCGTTTTCCTCGTAGAAATGGGCGCCGCCGCCGAAGACCAGGCAGGTCTCCAGGGGTTTGCCGCACCCCTTGCCCACCATGTCGTGCTCCCGCCGGCAGATGCAGGGGGCGACCACGATCTTTTTCTGTTTCCGGACCAGGGTTTCCACCGCGTCGTAGTCCATGACGGTCATCGGCGCCGAAATCGACCGGGCCACCGGCACCACCCGGAGCTGTTTGGTTTCGGTCCGCTCCCAGGTCTTTTTCATGAGGGTGGGGACGTATTCGTTGAAATCCCGGATCAGATCCTCGTCCAGGTCGTTGACGTGGTATTCCCAGATGCCTATGACGAACTGGGCCGCCATGTAGTGGGTCTCGCCGTTTTTTCTGAGGCGGAAAACAAGGCCCTTTCGGGACATGTCCGCCAGGGCGTCGGCCAGGGGGCCCGGATCGACGCCCAATCGCTTTGCGATGGCCGCCGGGGGTTCGGGCATCATGACCAGGCCCGCGGCGATGTCGGCTTCCTCGGGGGTGAAGAGCCGCTTCAGAATCCGCAGTTCCACGCCGGATTCGGTGGGGGGGAACCCGGCGGGCAGGTTGTCGAGGTGGGCGGCCAGCCGCGTGTAGACATCTTCCATCCTTGATCAGTCTCCTTTCAGACAGGCGATGAAGTCCCCGATGACCCGATGGACCCGGGGCGCGCAATCGCCTAAAATAATGCAATGGCGCTGGAAGTCAAAGAGAACGTACCGCTTGTCCTCGCTGCCCAGTCCATCGAAGATTCGCCGGGAGCCTTTGGCGCCGGCCAGGGGATCCCGGCTGGTGTGAATGACCAGTGCCGGCGCTTTGACGTCGGGGAAACGGGGTTCGATAGACTCCATGAGGGTTTCCACCTCCCGGATGCCGGAGACCGGGTTGCGCGAATAGCTGATGTGGGGGTTTTCCGGCGTGTTGTCGATGAACTCCTTCTGGATGTCGGACCGCCGGACCATCCGTTTGAGCCACTGCCATGCCTCGGAGGTGGCCGAATAGCCGGCGGACAGGTCCTGGAGACGGCGGGGCGGCGAGACGGCGAACACCCCGGCCGCCTCCTTGCCCACCCGGCCCGTTAGGTCCAGGGCCAGGGCCGCGCCGGTGGAAAATCCCCCGAGCACCACCGTCTTGCAGATGTTCCGGATGACGGCGAACCCCTCGTCCACGGACCGCACCCAGTCGGCGTGGGTCCGGATGGCCAGATCTTCGGGCGACGTGCCGTGGCCCCGGAGCCGGGGGGCGTAGACCCAGTACCCCTGACGGCCCAGGTAGAGGGCCAGTTTGGCCACTTCAAAGGGCGCGGCCATGTATCCGTGGACCAGCAGGATCCCGGTGCGGTGGGATTTTCCCCGGATGAGAAAGGGACGGCCGATGTGCTCCTCCCGTGTTTCGTCCTTGACGTAGAAGGACCGGTAGTCGGCCTTGTATTCCTCCAGGGCTGCTTCGATGAGGGGAGAGAAGATCCGGGACCGGAGCCGGAACCGGGGGGTCCGGGCCAGGCGGCGGACGGTTTTCTGGAGGGGCTTTAAGGGCTCCACCTCGTTGGCCATCACCGAGATGGGGTTGTCGATGCGGATCCGGTGGAAATCCAGGGCCGAGGCGAACCGGTCGGGGTTCTTGACGATCCGGCGGCCGTCCCGCCGGACCACGCCCTTTTCCACGGCCAGGGCGATAAATTCCCGGTATCGCCCGAACCGGTCGTCGGTGATCAAATGGAGCTGCTCCCGGCCCAGGCTCGAATGGATATGGAGGCCCATCCGGTCCAGTCCGCTTCCGGCGGCCAGGTAGACCCGCCGGCGAAGATCGTATTCGTCCATGCTCCGGCGGGGATGGAGCTTGAGAATGGAGGCGAACAGGTGATCGTAGTTGACGGTGGTCATGTCGTAGATGGCCGCCATGTAGCGTTCCATGATCTTCAGGGCCGTCTTCCGGAGGACCGGTTTGGCGGGGATGGGGTCGTCGAAGTCGAATCGCCGCCGGGTGGCGATGTCCCGCCCGATGGCCGATTTCTTCAGGTAGTCGGCGATGGGGATGGGGTCGCCGAACCGGATGTCCACGTCGGCCCCGGAAAAGAGGAGGGTTCCTTCGGTCATCAGCTCCTCCAGGGCGCGTTCGGGCAGGTTTTCCAGGAAGTTTTCGGCCAGCTCGCTGAGAAAGTTCTCCTTGGCCCGGACAGGGTAGAAGGTGATGTTGACCGGCACGATGAAGGTCGCGCCCCCGACCACCGGGGCCAGATCCTCGATGCCGAAAAGGTCCCGGAGCCGTTTTGCCTCTTCGGGCATGAGATCGGCGATGGCCGCCAGGCGCCGGCGGTAGAACTCCGTGCGCAGGGCCAGGGCGGCGGCGCCGGTGTGGGGCGGGCGTTTGCCGCCGGCATAGGAGATCATGAACCGCCCCTTTTCCACGATCTTCTTGCTCTTGACCATCCGGCCCTCGGGGAAGATGATCCAGTGGGCCTCCCCGGTCAGGAGGCTCTTGACGATGAGAAGATCCCGGTCCGGGTCCTGGGTGGAGACCACCCCCACCCGGTCCAGAAACGATCCCAGCGCGCCTTTGAAGAGTCCGGCGTCCCCCAAAGACCAGATGGGCACATGGGTGACCTGGCTGATGTGGTAGGGAAGCAGGAGAGTCTCCACGCGGGTGAAATGGTTGATGACGAAGATGATGCTCCCCGTGGGGATGCGCTCCCCGCCGTGGAGGGTTACCCGGGCTTTGAGCAGGCTGGAGAGGGTCTTGATGGCCAGGCCGGTGGTCTTGTAGGCGAATGGGTTCATGGCATGGAGGCTCCTCCTTCGGGGTCGGCGTCGGCGGTTTTTTGAAGGCGACGGTGGATGTCCCCGACGATGGCCTTCGACGCCCGGGCCATGGCCCCGCTCATGGCCGCGGCCAGCGCCCGGGGCGTCTTGCGCTCGCAGGGTTCCTGTTCGGTGTAGGACCGCTGGAACAGGATCCGGCGGCTCACATCAGGTTCGTCGGCTTCGATGAGGGCGATCCGCAGCGTCAGGGCCGCCCACCATTTGCCGGGTTCGTCCCGCTCATAAAATGTTTCGACGGTTCCCTCGATCACATGGGTGGCCGGCAGGTTGCGGTCGAAGACAAAGACGCTCCTGAAGCGGCCGGTCGCTTCCAGGTCCCGGGCCAGGAAATGGGGGACCATCTCCGCCGGATTGGCCCACCAGCGGTGGTAAATGTAGGCGTCCCGGCGGAAGTCGGCGTCGCGATAGACGATCCGGTTGGAGTCGTAGAAAGGTGAAATGCCGAACCGGTCCACCCGAAGGACAAAGGGGAAAACGCCCCGGGCGTCGATAACCGGCGGATCGTACTCCAGGGCGTAATAGTTGATGTCGGGGGGCGGACCGCCGATGCCGGCGCAGCCGGCGGCCAGGGCCGTCAGAAGGAGCAATGGCAAAAGGAGGAACCGGAAGCGGGTCATAGAGATTCTTTGGGAGATTCTTTGGGAGATTCTTTGGGTGATTCTTTGGGGTATCCTTCGGAACGTCGTCATCCGTCGTTCCCTTCGATCCGGCGGGGCGGCGGCGGCTCGCCCAGCAGGAGCTGGGCCGGATGAGTGGCGATGGTCTCGGCGAATGCCTTCAATGTTTCGGAGGTCTTTTCCAGGTTCTGGAGAATGAGCATCAGGGACCGCTGAAAATAGGAAATTTGTTCCCGGGAGGCGACGATGGTCCTCGATCCCTCCTCGAGAAATGCCTCGGCGCTTTCCAAAGACCGGCGGAACTGGACGAGGGCTCGGCCGATCTCCCCTCTGTTGGCCGACACCAGGGCGTCGAGATCGCCGCT
>JAABTM010000407.1 GCA_011389855.1 Desulfobacteraceae bacterium | reverse complement strand
ACCCGGCCGACACCAGAATCAGGTCGGGGCCGAATTCCAGTGCGATGGGACGGAGCACCCTCTGGAACAGGGCCGCGTACTCTGCGTCCTTGTATCCCTTTCCCAGGGGGAGGTTGACGGTGCGACCCTCCCCCGCGCCCCGGCCCACGTCCGTGAAGAGTCCCGTGCCCGGAAAATGGGGATACTGATGGACGGAAAAAAAGAGGACCGACGGGTCCATTTCAAAAATATGCTGGGTGCCGTTGCCGTGATGAACGTCCCAGTCCACGATCAAAATCCGCCGGAGGCCCAGGGCGATTTTGGCGTAGAGCGCTCCCAGGGCCACATTGTTAAAAAGGCAGAACCCCATGGCCCGGCTCCGCTCGGCGTGGTGCCCCGGCGGCCGGGCCAGGGAAAAGGCGGCGTCCAGCTCGCCGGAAACCACCCGGTCGATGGCCGAAAACAGACCGCCGGCCGACAACAGGGCGGCGGTGTAGGAGCCGGCCGACACGATGGTGTCCGCCGTCAGGGCCGTTTGTTCCACGTTCGCGGTGGCGGCGATCCGGTCCAGATACTCCGGGGCGTGGACCGTCAGGATCTCCTCCCGCTCCGCCGGCCGGGGAACGAGGGTGATAAGCCCGTTGGCCGCGCCGGGTGCGTCGAGCATCTCGTAAATCGCTTCCAGACGACTGTGGAACTCCGGATGGCCTTCGGGGGTGCGGTGATCGAGATACCGGTGATCCCGCACGACGCCGACATTAGGCATGGGTTCGGCTCCCGCCGGTCCGCTCGGGGATGGCCAGCACCGGACAGGGGGCGTTCCGGAGGGCGGTTTCGGTGGTGGACCCTTTAAGAATGCGACTCCACGGATTGCGGGGCCGCACGCCGACGAGGATCAGATCCGCGCCCCGTTCCCGGGCGCAATCCACCAGGGCCTCGCCGGGCACCCCGGACCGGAGCAGAATCGACAGGCCGGTCTTGTCCCGGATCTCGGCGGGAATGCGGTCCATGATCCGTCGGCGCCGCTTTTCCATCATCGCCGACTCCGCTTCGGCATAATGGCCCGGCCTGTCCGCGGCCGGCGAATCGTCTTCGTTCGGCGACTCCATGACATGCAAAAGATCCAGTTCCGCCCTGAAAATGTCGGCATAGGCAAGGGCGCCGTTCAGGACCCGATCCGAAAGATCGCCCCCGGCGCCGCACGCGGCCACGATGCGGGAGATGCGCAATCCGCCGTCTTCGGAAAACCGCGCCCTGCGGGGCGGGAGCATGAGAAACGCGCAGGCCTGGGTCCGGATCATCCGCTCCACCACCGTCCCGTGCAGGAGCCGCTGGACGCCCCGGATGCCGTATCCGGCGGCGATCACCAGATCGGCCCCGGTCTTGTCGGCCGCTTCCATCATCGCCTCCACCGGATCGCCGAAGGCAATGTGCGGGGTCCAGGGATAGTCCAGACCCGACATGAGGGCGCTGATCTCATCCCTGGCATGACGGGCTTGTTTTTCCTGGGCGCGTCCCCGTTCCGAAACCGGATTGCCGTAGACCTGGCTGCTGGGGGTGCAGACGGCGTGGAAAATGTGAAGGCGACCGCCGAACCGCCGGCTCAGATCGACGCCGATTTTGGCCGCTTCCGGGGAGTGACCCGAAAAATCCACGGCGCAGAGGAGATTTTTAGGGGGGATGTTCACTGCTCACGCCCATCCAATCGCCACGGTCGTTGTTTCAACGCCCTTTACATGGTCCACGCCGGACAATTCCTGGAGCACCTCTTCGTCCTCAACCGGAACAAACAGCGCCAGCACGACGGCGGACGACCCCATCCGCCGGGCATAGTCCGCCGCCTGTTTTCTGGCGGATTGAACCTTTGCGCGGCTTGTGAAGCTTTTAACCTCCACGATCCCCTGTTTGTCCCCGCACCGCAGATGCAGATCGACTTTCCCGTTGCCGGTGGGAAATTCCGGGCTGACCACGCACTGACCTTCAACCGCTTCTTTAAGCCAGGCATAGAGATGAAAATGACCCACGGCCTCGGTCAAATGAAGATCGGCCCGGCGGGGCTGGTCTTTCCAGGGGTTCAAGCCGTTGGCTTTCAATCGCTTCAGATAATCTTTGTACCGGGTTAGCAGGGCCGGAAGGTCGAGTTCGGATTGGGCAAAAACATCCGAAAGGTCGTCCAAAGGAGAAAGGGCCAGAATGGGCAGGCGGTCTCCGACGAGGTCCAGGGTCAGCCCGTTGTACAGGGTTCTTTGTACAAAGGGCGAGGAAAAACGGCAAACATATAACTTTTCTCCCGACTCGGACACGACTTTTTCTTCTTCGATGATGCCGTTAAGATACAGGTAGCCGCACCATTCGGCCTGGATGGTGAATGGAACGTCCGACTTGTGGAACAACTCGATCACCCGGCCCCGGTAAGGCCCTTTGGCTTTGGCCAAGAGATTCAAGATGGTGTTGTTCCATTCTTTGTGAATGGCGGCCGTCATGACGTCCGTCCACGCATCGAGATCGATGGGCTTGCCGGTCCCGGGGTTGTAGGTCTCGGTCAGCAATTCCCCGAACCAGCAGACCAGACCCGGCTGGCCCCGGGTGCTTTCATATACGCTTTCGACTACGGTCGGTTCCACGAGCTGTTCGCTTTCGGTTTGGTACTGGTCGAACAGGTCCGCGACTTCCTCCCGGTCGAAATTGGGAACCCGGAGGGATCGCTGGACGTTGAACGGCGATCCCCGTAAACTGTCGACGCCCAGGACGGCCCGGACGCCAATCAGCGCCAGTCCGTGGAGCCAATTGTCTTCCCGGTACAGATAAAGCTCCCGGAACTGGGCGACCATCAAATCCAGCATCTCCGGGGCGAGGGTGTCCACCTCGTCGATCAACAGGATCAGGGGGCCGTCCCACAGACCGCCTTCTTTGGCGAACAGACCGGCTAAATCCTGCCAGTCTTTTATGGGGCCGGGCGAGTTGGGAAATTCTCTTCTCAGCAGCTTTTCCAACGCGAGCGGCACGGATTCGATTCCGGATGATCCGGTCGGCGATTGAGAGGTCGCCTCCCGAAGCCCGCCCAAGGAAAGACGCTGCAAAACGAACCGGTCGCCGTGATCCGCCCCGATCTTTTGCATCGCCTGGCGCATCAACCAAGTTTTTCCGTTTTGCCTCGGCGCCCAGATGGTGAAATAGTGGCCCCCTTTTTCGACATTGCCGACGAGCCGCCGGACGCACCCATCGACGAGTTCGGTTCTGGGGACGCAGAAATGTTCCTCGCAATCCACCGGCCCGTATGAATGAAATCGCCGCATCTTACCGTACACCGGCGACGCTTCGCAACGCCTGAATCGCGTCCTTGATTTCCACCGTGCCGTTTTCATCCGCGTCCACGCCCGGACACATCGATTCGGGCGTGATGCCGGTCAGGACTTCGAGGATGTTGATGACATGGCGCAGGTTAAGAGTTTGGACCTCCTGAACCAGGGGGTCTGTTCCCTGTTGGATTTCATCGCCGTCATCCGCGCAATCGCCGTCGGTGTCTTGTTGGACCGGGTTGGTTCCGATCTGGTATTCCTTGACGTTGGTCAGGCCGTCGTTGTCCTGGTCTCCGAAGGCGTCGTTCGGGTTGGATGGGTCAAAGCCGTAGATGAGTTCGTAGGAATCAGGCATGCCGTCGTCGTCCGCGTCATCGTCCAACGGGGCCTGATGCGTGAGCAAAAGAAAGAACAGGGTTTGTTTTTGTCAGGGATGATAGTGTGGGGTGTTTCATTTTGGGACCTCCTTTGTATTAATTGTTTTGAACTGTGATTCAGGTTATTTTTATGATGATCATGACGACTCGTTCCATCATGCCCATCACATAAATCACGTTTAATCACAGTTCAAGACATATCGCTATCTCGCCATCCAGGGCGGCTCTTGTACGTCAATGGTTGTCATCATGGCTTCCGGTTCCAGTGGGGCCTCGGTGGACAGCATGTCCTCCGCGCCAATGATCAGCGATTCAATCAACGCGTCCCTGGTTTTCTCCTGGGCGTTCACACCCG
>JAABTM010000116.1 GCA_011389855.1 Desulfobacteraceae bacterium | reverse complement strand
CTCTGTCCCTCTGTCCCTCTGTCCCTCTGTCCCTATCTCTTCACCACCATCGCCACCGCTTCCCCGCCGCCCAGACACAGCGACGCCAGTCCCGTCTTCTTGTCCTGCCGGATCATCTCATGAAGCAACGTCACCAGCACCCGGCAGCCGCTGGCGCCGATGGGGTGGCCCAGGGCCACGGCGCCGCCGTTGACGTTGACCCTGGCGGGGTCGAGCTTCAGTTCCTTGAGGATGGCGACGGTGGTGCCCGAAAAGGCTTCGTTGATCTCGAAGAGATCGACGTCTTCCAATCCGATGCCTTCTTTCTTCAGACATTTGGGGATGGCCCGGATGGGGGCCACCAGGACGTATTTCATGTCGATGCCGTAGGAGGCCTGGGCGCCGATGCTCGCCAGAATGGTGCAGCCCAGCGCCTCGGCCTTTTCCCGGGACATCACCACCACGGCGGCGGCGCCGTCGCTGATGATGGATGCGTTTCCGGCGGTGCCCACGCCGTCGTCCTTGAAGGCCGGTTTCATTTTGGCCAGGGCTTCGTAGGAGGTTTCCCGGGGGCATTCGTCCACGTCGAAGACCTTGACGCCGCCCTTTTTCTGGGGGATCTCGATGGGCAGGATCTCGTCCTTGAATTTATCCTGATGGATCGCCTCCAGGGCCCGGCGATAGGATTCGGCGGCGTACTTGTCCTGATCCTCCCGGCTGATCTTGTATTTTTCCGAGCAGAGTTCGTTGGACATGCCCATGTGGAAATCGTTGACGATGTCCCACAGGCCGTCGTGCATCATGTGGTCCTGGAGGGTTCCGGGCCCCATGCGGTAGCCGAACCGGGCCTTTTCCAGGTAGTAGGGGGCCATGGACATGGTCTCCATGCCGCCGGCCACGACCACCTCGGCGTCGCCGGTCTGGATGGCCTGGGCCGCCAGCATGACGGATTTGAGGGATGATCCGCAGACCTTGTTGACGGTGATGCACTCGGCCTCCCAGGACATGCCCGCCTTGACGGCCGCCTGTTTGGCCGGGTTCTGCCCGTATCCGCAGGGCAGGACCTGGCCCATGATCACTTCGTTGACGGCTTCTTTGTCGATCCGGGCCCGTTCCACGGCCCCGTTGATAACCATGGCGCCCAGTTGAGTGGCGCCGATGTTTCCCAGGGAGCCGTTGTAGCTGCCCAGGGGCGTCCGGACGGCGCTGACGATGACGGCTTCTTTCATTATGAGTTTCCTTTCTTTTGAATATCGTTTAAATGTGAAAAAAACTTTGATGTCGGGAAATTATCGGAGCTTTTGTCCATTCCGACCGTAAGTTTTCTTCCATCCTGATTATCCCGGTCACATATTCCGCCGATACTTCCCTCCCACATCATACAACGCCCGGGTGATCTGCCCCAGACTGCAATATTTCACGGTCTCCATCATCTCTTCGAAGATATTTTCGCCTGAAAGCGACGCCTGCTGCAATTTTTCCAGGGCTTCGGACGCTTTGTCTTCGTTGCGCCGGTGGAAATCGGCCAGCCGTTTGAGCTGGGATTCTTTCTCCTGGGGGGTGGCCCGGGCCAGTTCCACGGCGCTGGAATCATCGAAAAGGTCCTCGTCGGAGACGTCCGGGTCCCGGAAGGTGTTGACGCCGACAACGGGCAGGTCGCCGTTGTGCTTCAGGGTCTCGTAGTAAATCGACTCCTCCTGGATCTTGGATCGCTGATAGCCGGTCTCCATGGCGCCCAGAACCCCGCCGCGCTCGGCGATCTTGTCGAACTCCATGAGCACGGCCTCTTCCACAAGGTCGGTCAGTTCCTCCACGATAAAGGCCCCCTGGAGCGGATTTTCGTTCCTGGCCAGCCCCCACTCCCGGTTGATGATGAGCTGGATGGCCAGGGCCCGGCGGACCGATTCCTGGCTGGGGGTGGTGATGGCCTCGTCAAAGGCGTTGGTGTGGAGGCTGTTGCAGTTGTCATAGATGGCGCAAAGGCCCTGGAGGGTGGTCCGGATGTCGTTGAACTGGATGTCCTGGCTGTGGAGCGACCGGCCCGAGGTCTGGATGTGGTATTTGAGCATCTGGGACCGGGACGACGCCCCGTATTTCTCCCGCATGGCCACGGCCCAGATCCGCCGGGCCACCCGGCCGATGACGGTGTATTCCGGGTCCATGCCGTTGGAGAAGAAAAAGGAGAGGTTGGGCCCGAACTTGTCGAGATCCATGCCCCGGGAGAGGTAGTATTCCACATAGGTGAAGCCGTTGGACAGGGTGAAGGCGAGCTGGGAGATGGGGTTGGCCCCGGCCTCGGCGATGTGATAGCCGGAAATGGAGACCGAGTAGAAGTTGCGGACATTTTTGTCGATGAAAAACTGCTGGATGTCCCCCATCATCTTGAGGGCGAACTCGATGGAGAAGATGCAGGTGTTCTGCCCCTGGTCTTCTTTCAGGATGTCCGCCTGGACCGTTCCCCGGACGTTGGCCAGCACTGAATCCCGGATCTCGTCGCACTCGTCGGGGGTCGGGGCCCGTCCGGTCTCGGCCGTGTGCTTTTCCACCTGCTGGTCGATGGCGGTGTTGAGGAACATGGCCAGCATGATGGGCGCCGGGCCGTTGATGGTCATGGAGACCGATGTCGTGGGCGCGCACAGCTCGAACCCGCCGTAGAGGACCTTCACATCGTCGATGGTGCAAATCGACACCCCGGAGGTGCCCACCTTGCCGTAGATGTCGGGCCGCTCGTCCGGGTCGTAGCCGTACAGCGTGACGGAATCGAAGGCCGTGGAGAGCCGCTTGGCCTCGGAATCGGCCGACAGGAGCTTGAACCGGCGGTTGGTCCGGGCCGGATCGCCCTCGCCGGCGAACATCCGGGTCGGGTCTTCGCCCACCCGCTTGAGGGGGAAGACGCCGGCGGTGTAGGGAAAATAGCCGGGCAGATTTTCCCGCCGGAGCCATCGAAAAGTTTCGCCGGGATCGGTGAACCGGGGCAGGGCGATCTTGGGGATTTTTTTATGGGACAGGGATTCCGTGAAGAGCGGCACCCGGATCTCCTTGCCGCGGACCGTGTAGACGAATTCATCGCCGCTGTAAGCGGTCCGGGTTTCTTCCCATTTGTCCAGCAGATCCCAGGTGTCCGACCGGACGGCGGATTTGGCCTTTTCCACCTCGTCCCTGAGCCGGGCGAGAAGCCCATCCGCGTCCCCCTCCAGGTCGCCGAGATTCCGGGCGGTTTCCTCTATGTGCCAGACCCGGCGGACGGCGTCGGCCTGGGCCTCGGCGTCGGCGTGGTAGTCCCGGATGGTTTCCGAAATTTCAGCCAGGTACCGGATCCGCTCCGGCGGAATGATGATGGTTTTAGACGACGAAATCCGCCCCCCGGGCCGGGGCAGGGAGGAGTCGAACCGGATGCCGGTCCGGTCGGCGATGGTGTCCAGCAGGGCGTGGTAGAGCGCGGTGACGCCGTCGTCGTTGAACTTGGAGGCGATGGTGCCGAAGACCGGCATTTCGTCGGGGGATTGGCCGAAGGCGTTCCGGTTCCGCTGGACCTGCTTCCGGACGTCCCGGACGGCGTCCTCGGCGCCCCGCTTTTCGTACTTGTTGACCACCACCAGGTCGGCGAAGTCGAGCATGTCGATCTTTTCCAGCTGGGAGGAGGCCCCGAACTCGGCGGTCATGACGTAGACGGAGAGGTCCACCATGTCCGTGATCAACGAGTCCCCCTGGCCGATGCCGGCGGTCTCGGCGATGATGAACTCGAAGCCGGCGGCCTTGAGCACCTCCACGGCCTCGGTCAGGGCCTCGGGGATTTCGGTGTGGGACCGCCGGGTGGCCAGGGACCGCATGTAGACCCGGGGGTTGTCGATGGCGTTCATCCTGATCCGGTCGCCCAGCAGGGCCCCGCCGGTCTTGCGCCGGGACGGGTCGCAGGAGACGATGCCCACCCGGACGTCCTGGAGGTCGTGGAGAATCCGGATGATGAGTTCGTCGGTGAGGGAGGATTTGCCGGCGCCGCCAGTGCCGGTGATGCCGATGACCGGCGTCTTGTTTTGGGTTATCCGGTCGGCCAGTTGATCCCGAAGCTTCCGGAGACGGCCGTCCTCCTTGACCTTGGCCTCTTCCATGGCGGTGATGAGGTTGGCCACCAGAAGTTTGTTGTCCGGCGTGAGGGCCGTCAGATCGAAGCTGTCCTTGACGGTGGAAAAATCCATCCGCTCCATCATGTGGTTGATGATCCCCTGGAGCCCCCACCGAGCCCCGTCCTCAGGCGAGTAGATCTTGGTCACGCCGTATTTTTTCAGCTCCCGGATTTCCTCCGGGACGATGACGCCGCCCCCGCCGCCGAAGACCTTGATGTGGTCGGCGGACCGCTCCCGAAGCAGGTCGACCATGTACTTGAAAAACTCCACATGCCCCCCCTGATAAGAGGAGATGGCGATGCCCTGGGCGTCCTCCTCGATGGCCGCGTCCACGATCTCCCGGACCGACCGGTTGTGCCCCAGGTGGATCACCTCGGCGCCCGTGGCCTGGAGGATGCGGCGCATGATGTTGATGGAGGCGTCATGGCCGTCGAACAGAGACGTCGCCGTCACCACGCGAATATGGTGCTTGGGTTTGTAAACTTGGGCTTCGGTGTTCATGGCTCCTTCTCCTTGGAAAATAGTGGGTAGTGGGTAGTGGGTAGTGGACAGTGGTTACAAGCCACAAGCCACTAATCACTTGTAACCCAAAATAAACCGGGTCTGGTGTTCGATATATTCGTCGATGCTGTAATGGCGGGTCAGAAACCAGCGCCGGAAGGTCCACATGTGGCCCAGCACCGAAATGTTGTGGGCCGCCAGTTCGACGGCCTTGTCGTCCATCCGGGGCAGGTGGCCCGAGGCCGACAGCCGGGCCAGGACGTCCACGAAAATCCCGGTGATGGCGATTTCGTTTTCCAGCACCTTTTTCCGCCACTGGAGGGGGAGGGACTGGGTCTCCTGGTAAATCATCAGGATGTGGTCGCTCATCCGGTGGCACACCAGGAAATACTCCCGGATCACCGCCGCCAGGGCGTCCCGGCCCCGGTCGGTCCGGGCCAGGGCGTCGCCGACGGCTTGTTTGACTTCGGCGTGGATCGCATCGCAGACCATATAAAGGACGTCTTCCTTGCAGGAGACGTATTCATAGAGGGAGCCGATGGAGAAACCGGCGGCGCGGGCGATCTGGCGCGTGGTGGTCTTGTGGAATCCCTTTTCAATGAAGAGCGGAACGGCCGCGTCCACGATTTGGCGACGCCGGCGCGCCACCAGATCGGCGTTTTTGATCTGGGTCGGAATTTCCTTGATGCTCATCGCGTGGTTCATCTCGTTCTCCGAATGGTGAAACCAGGGGGGGCGCCGTCCATTTCGGCGGTTCCATGAACGAGCGCTCAGTCATAGAGGGATTTAACACCCCAAATGCCCGGTTGTCAAGAGGCTAAAAGGAATAGCAGGGACAGTCCATTTTGTGCTTGACCCCGGCTTATACTTTTATTATGGTCTAACACATTGAATCATATTCAGAGATTCAAGTTGACTGTAGAAAGTTAAGGATATGAGAAGTCGGGCGTAAAAAAGGTCTCTGGCGCCTGATGAACGCGATGGCTGAGCGAAACGCGGGAGGCGTGCAACATTGAACGGATCGACGGCATCACACACGGACGACGTACTGCTGGAATTGGACGGCATCGCCATGTCCTTCGGAAAGGTTCATGCCCTGGCCGGGATCGACTTGAAGGTTGGAAAAGGGGAGATCCATTCCGTCATCGGCCCCAACGGCGCGGGCAAAACGGTGATGATGAACTGCATCAACGGGATCTACCAACCCCAGATCGGCAACGTCAATTATAAAGGGGAGAAAATCAATAAACTCCGACCCCATAAGCGCGCCGCGCTGGGGATTTCCCGGACTTTTCAGAAAATCGAACTCTTCGGCGGAATGACGGTGCTGGACAACATCCGCCTGGGTCGTCACATGCAGCTCAAAACCGGCCTTATCAGCGGCGCCGTTTGGATGGGCAAGACCAAAAAGGAAGAGATCGAAGCCCGGGAGTTCATTGAAGAGGAGATCATCGATTTTCTCGAGATCTCGCATATCCGGAAGAAGACGGTCCACATGCTCCCTTACGGCCTCCAAAAGCGGGTGGAGCTGGGGCGGGCACTGGCCTTCGATCCCGACCTGCTGCTGCTGGACGAACCCCTGGCGGGCCTCAACCTCGAAGAGGTGGAGGACATGGCCCGCTTCATCCTGGATCTCAACGAGGAAAAACGCTGGAAGATGACCATCATCCTGGTGGAACACGACATGGGGGTGGTCATGGACCTGTCGAATCGCGTATTCGTGCTGAATTTCGGCAACGCCATCATGGACGGAACCCCCGACGAAGTGCGTCAGAATCCTGAAGTTATCAAGGCCTACCTGGGTGAAGAGGATTTATATGCGACAAGACGATAAGAGCAGCCAGAGACGCATCGAGATCACCAGGGAGCTGACGATCCCCAAGCTGTTTCTGGAGCAGACCCGACATTACGGCCGCGAAAAAGTTGCCATGCGGGAAAAGGAATTCGGCATCTGGCGGCCCATCACCTGGCGCGACTATTACGAACGGGTCAAATATATCGCGTTGGGCATGGTCAAGCTCGGGCTGGAACCGGGCGACAAGGTCTCCATGATCGGCGACAACCGGCCCGAAGGACTCTGGGGGGAGATGGGGGCCCTGTGCGCCGGCGGCGTGGGGGTATGGCTCTTCCAGGACTCGCTCATGGAAGAGGTGAAATACATCATCAACCACTCCGACACCACTTTTCTGGTGGGGGAAGGGCAGGAGGAAGTCGACAAGGCCATCGCCATCATCGACGACTGCCCCCGGCTCAAGAAGGTGATCTGGGACGATCCCAAGGGGATGCGCAATTACGACCAGGACTATCTCATCAGCCTCCAGGAGGTGATGGAACTGGGCCGCCGGCTCGACGCCGAGCAGCCGGACCTGTTCGAGAAGCTGGCCACCCAGGGGCATGGCGACGATGTGGCCCTCCTGTTCTACACGTCCGGCACCACGTCCCTGCCCAAGGGGGTGTTGCTCTCCCACTGGAACATGCTCTCCATGGGCAAAAACCTCATGGCGGTGGACCCCCGGTACGACACCGACGATTACGTCTCCTACCTGCCGTTTGCCTGGATCGGCGAGCAGATGATGTCCATCTCCTGCGGCCTCCAGCGGGGCTACACCCTCAACTTCCCGGAAGAGCCGGAGACCGCCCAGGAGAACATCCGGGAGATCGGCCCCCATGTGATGTTCGCCCCGCCGCGGATGTACGAGCAAATGACCCGGACGGTCCAGGTGAAATACCTCGACAGCGGCTGGATCAAGCGGAAATGCTACGAGATGGCGGCCAAAATCGGCTATCACAACGCGGATCTGAAATTCAAAAAGAAGCCGATCCCCTGGCACTGGCGGGCCCTGGGCTGGCTGGCGGAGATGGGGGTTCACAAAAAGCTCAAAGACCATCTCGGCCTTTCCCGGGTCTGTCACGCCTACACCGGCGGCGCGGCCATGGGGCCCGACCATTTCCGGTTTTTCCACGCCATGGGGGTCAACCTGAAGCAGATCTACGGCCAGACGGAGATCGGCGGCATCTCCATCGTCCACCGGGACGGCGACATCAAATTCGACACCGTGGGCCTGCCCATCCCCGAAACCGAGGTGACGATCACCGAGGAAGGGGAGATCATGGCCAAAAGCCCCTCCGTCTTTCTGGGCTATTACAAAAACCCCGAGGCCACCGAGGAGACCCTGCAAGACGGCTGGCTGGCCTCCGGCGACCGGGGCTTCATCGACGACGACGGCCATCTGGTGGTCTTCGACCGGTCCAAGGACGTGATGACGCTCTCCGACGGCCGCCCCTTTTCGCCCCAGTACCTGGAGACCCGGCTCAAGTTCAGCCCCTACATCCGGGATTCCTGGGTCATCGGCGACAAGCGGCCCTACGTCACGGCGGTGGTCTGCATCGACTACTCCGTGGTGGGCAACTGGGCCGACGAGAAGAAGCTCACCTACACCAGCTATCCCGAACTGTCCCAGAAGACCGAGGTCTACGATCTGGTGGAACGACAGGTGGCCCAGGCCAACAAGGACCTGCCCGAATCGGCCCGGATCGCCAAATTCGTCAACCTGTACAAAGAATTCGACGCCGACGACGACGAGCTGACCCGGACCCGGAAGCTCCGGCGGGCTTTCGTGTCGGAGCGGTACAAGGATATCCTGGAGGCCCTTTACGGAGAGAGGGACATGGTCCACATCGATACGACCATCACCTATGAGGATGGACGGAAATCCCATATCAAGACGGATCTGAAAATTCGAAAGCTACTATAGGAGGAAAGGGGCAACCATGGATGTGACGCTGCTGCTATGGGCCGTCGCCAACGGGGTGATGGTGGGAAGCATCTACGGCTTGATCGCGCTGGGATGGGTCCTGATCTACAAATGTTCCGGGGTCCTCAACCTCGCCATGGGCGAGCTGACCCTCATCGGGGCCTACCTGTGTCTCACCATCTACACTTTTTTGATCAAGATCGGCCACCCGCTGCCGTTTGTCTCGGCTTTGTTTTTGACCCTGCTGGCCTGCATCGTCATGGGGTATCTCACCGAACGGATCTTCCTGGACCGACTCATCGGCGAACCGGTGCTGACGGTGATCATGATGACGGTGGGGCTGATGTTCGTCTTCCGCGGGCTGGTGGGCCTGATCTGGTCCACCGACACCCGGATCTTCGATCCGCCGGTTTTCTCATACGACGCCTTTTTCATCGGGGGGATCATCATCGAACGGGTCTATCTCTGGTCCATGGTGGCGGCCCTCTCGCTGTGGATCATTTTCTACCTGTTTTTCAAGTACACCCCCTGGGGGCTGTCCATGCAGGCCACGGCCGACGACGAGATGGCGGCCCTGTCCCTGGGCATCAGCGTCCGGTTCGTCTACTCCGCGGCCTGGATCATCGCGTTCATGACCGCCGCCGTGGGCGGGGCGTTTCTGGGGGCCAAAAACGGGCTCAACATATCGGTGGGCGAATTGAGCCTGCTGGTGTTGCCGGCGGTGGTGCTGGGGGGGCTCAACTCCGTGCCCGGGGCCATCGTGGGGGGCATCGTCATCGGGGTGCTCCAGGAATTGTCCGGGTTTCTTTTGGATCCCTATTTTCCCGGCGGGGTCAAGGATACGGCCCCTTATGTGTTCATGGTGCTCTTTTTGCTCTTCAAACCCTACGGCCTGTGGGGATGGGTGCGCATCGAGCGGGTATAACGGATTGAGACGACCTTTGAAAAACGGAACCGACTTCGGATCAGGAGGACAGTAGACCATGTCGACATTTTTGCCGTGCGGCACATACCATGAAACCTATGCCCAGGACCATGCCTTCTGGCAGACCCGGTTCATCCGGGGGAAGATGATTCTGCTGGCCCTGGTCGCCTTTATCGCCGTTCCCTTTTTTCTGACGGATTACCTGTCGGAATTCATTCTGTTCATCTACTGGAGCCTGGGCGCCCTGGGCGTGCAGCTCCTCATCGGCTACTGCGGTCAGCTCACCCTGGGGCATGCGGCCTTCCTGGCCGTGGGGGCCTACGCCAGCTTCCTGATCATGGCCATGCCGTGGCCCCAGTTCATGCTGGATATGGGGGTGGTTTATCCGCTGGTGCTGCTGATTTCCGGCGTCATCGCCGGCATCTGGTGCGTGATCTTCGGCCTGCCCTCGGCCCGGGTCAAAGGATTTTATTTGATTCTGACCACCATGGCGGCCCAGTTCATCACCGTCGATTTTTTCATCGCCAAATACATCAGCCAGATCGGCGGCCGGCAGCAGGACCTCACCCTCAGTTCCGACCTGGTCAAATTCGGTCCCTGGACCGTGGACACCAAGCGGGACATCTATTATTTCGGCCTCATCCTGACCATCCTCATGGGGTTCATGGTGGTCAATTATATCCGGTCCAAGCCGGGCCGGGCCTGGGTGGCCATCCGGGACAACGACATCGCCGCCGAATCCATGGGCATCAACATCACCCTGTACAAACTCCAGGCGTTTTTCGTCTCCGGGTTCATCGGCGGCGTCACCGGGGCCTTCTGGGGCGCCTCCCGGAACATCATCAGCGTGGAGGACTTCACCTTCGGCAAATCCCTGTGGCTGGTGGGGATCATCCTCATCGGCGGGGTCGGCTCCATCCACGGCGTCTTTTTCGGCGCGGCCTTCATGGTCTTCATGATCTGGGCCCTCCAGGAAATCGTGGGCATGGTGGGGGGCACCGGCAACATCATCTACTATAAGGAGATCGCCTTCGGCCTGGCCATCTGCGGATTTTTGCTCTTTGAACCCAACGGGCTGGCCTACCGGTGGTGGCAGTCGAAGAACTATTTTAATTTGTGGCCGTTTTCGTATTGATTAAAGGTCAATACGCTGTTCCAAAAAATAGGAAATATGTTTTCAAGTAAGAAGATGAAAGCTTGGGCCTGGACATTAGGATGTCGCCTGGGGCGCCTAAAAAAGGTTAAAATCCCCCGATTTTTTGGCGGTTTTTGACCCACAAAAAACCTCGTAAAATACTGAATCTCAAGGTATTGGATGGTTAACAAGGGGCCAAAAAGTGAGCAACGCTTTATGGCCGGTTTAGACGCCCTATATGTTATCCCAAAAAGATATGTTAATATTGATGCTTTTATATCATGGAACTTCGTCAAACAAAGCACGAAATATTGTTACTAAAGGATTTCGACCGGGAAGTGATGGAGCGGTATTTTTCGCTGAAGATATGGAAACCGCGAGACACTTTGCTTTGTCGGTCAAGTTGGCTCCGGACGAAGACCCTCCAAAAAGTTTTACAATTGTCATTTTTGACATACCTGATGAAATCATACAGAATTTATTTAGAAAAGGCGTAATTGGCGAATTCAGAGACGCGCCTCCGATCCAAATAAGCGCCGCATCATCGCCTTATGAATATATTCTGCATGGTTTTAGCATGATTGAAAGCTTTAATTACTTGTTTTTAAATGTAAAAAAGATAGATTTTATAAGATGGAGGGTTCTATGAATAGAATAAAGATCATGGAAAATATATTAAATCAACTTGATAATAAAAAAATTGCATCTTGCGTTCAAAACACTTGTTTTGAATTGGGGGGGGATGCATTCGATTATCTTTTAAATCATATACAAAAAGAAATGTTGTCTTCAAGACAAATAGTAAATATATTATATGTGTTATATTCTTTAAGCAGAGAAAAATGTCACGGAAGACAATCCGACGTGTTCAATGTTGCTGAAAGACTGATGATGGACAATGATATTGAGATCAGATCGGAAGCTGCCGTCATATCGGTTTATTTAGCAAAAATTTTTGAAAATTATCCTGACCTGAACATTGAATATGATAGAGAAAAATTTGTCACAAAGGTTGAAGAGATGTTAAATATTGGGGTGTCGGACAGAGCGACTTCAGCATTAAAAAAGTATCTGTCGGATTATTTTGCCGAATACCCTCCCATGCCATTAAAAACAGACATCAATTTATTTCCAGAGAAAGACTGTGCGCACACCTGAAAAATATGTCTTTCAGAGAATAAAGGGCTGCTCAAGAATCTGTAGATGCACCGGACATCAAGTCGGTTTTGGAAGTATTATGAAGAGCTTCCGTTGTTACGTGCGGGATCTTTACAAAGACGGCGAGGATTTTATATGGGTATGGATTGGAACTCACGATGAGTATTTGCGGATAATCAGGTAATTACCAGCAAAAATGATGCATCAGCGCTACGGTTTTGAACTAAGGAGGTGATAGGCAAAAGATAGATTGTCAAGGACAAGAGGCAGGTTGTGGAGCATCTACAAGCAGAATTCATCTTTAACGAGGGAGGTTGACGCATGAAAGGCAAGATTTTCTGGTTAGCGTTGGCAACATCCATGATATTCGCACTGACGACCGGCGGCATGGCCGCCGAAGTCATCCATGTGGGCGGCATCACCGATCAAAGCGGCGCCACCGCGGACGTGGGCAAAGACTATGCCCTGGGTCTGGAAGAAGCCGTGGCCTGGATTAACGACACCGGCGGCATCAATGGAAAGATGATCGAACTGCACATGTTCGACTATGGGTACAAACGGGACGAGGCCGTGACCCTTTACGACAAGCTGAAAACGCGCGAAGACGTCATCGCGATTCTGGGATGGGGCACCGGCGACACCGAGGCGCTCTCTCAGACGGTGAGCAAGGACAAGATGCCCTATGTGTCGGCCTCTTACTCGGCTCATTTGACCGATCCGGAAAAAACGCCTTATAACCTTTTCTTTTCGCCGGACTATTCCTCCAGCGCCCGGGCCGCCGTCACGGCCTGGTACGACGAGATCTGGATGAAGGATCCCAAATACAAGAGCCGCCGGGAAAGCGGCGATAAGCCGAAGTTCATGTGCTTTTACCACCACGCCCATCCCTACTGCAGCGCCCCCATCAAGGCGGTGAAGGAACAGGCCGAATTGCTGGGGATGGAGATCGGACAGGATCAGGATCTTTCCCTGAAGGCCCTGGACGCCAAGACCCAGATCCTGGCGGCCAAGCGCTTCAAGGCCGATCTGATCTGGCACGGCAACACGACGCAGTCGGTATCCGTCGCCATGAAGGACGCCCGTACCCTCCGACTGGGCGCCTACCACGCCATCAACGTGTGGGGATTCGACGAAAACCTGCCCCGGCTGGCCGGACCGGCCGCCGAGAACGCCATCGGCGTTTCCCCCTGCGCTTTCTATGGCGAAGATGCGCCGGGCATGGACACGGTCATCGAATACGCCAAGAAAGTGCATCCCGACGTGCCCCAGCACAAACGGCTGATCCGCACGATCCAGGCCTGGAGCGCCACGAAGCTGCTGGCGGAAGGCATGAAACGGGCCGACGCCGCCGGGGCCCTCAACGGCGAAACCATCCTCAAGGAGGGCATCGAGTCCATGAGTGGCTACGACCTGGGCTTAGGCGCCGCGCCGGTGAGCTATACGGCAGAGGACCATCGCCCCACCTCCAAGGTCAACATCTACATCTACCGGAACAAAGACTTCGAGCTGCTCTCCCAGATCAACCTGAAGGAGCGCTGGCCCGACAAATGGAACAACCAGTGGCTGGGTTACTAATCTGACAAGGGCATGGGGGGCGACGCCTGTCGCGCCCCATAACCCGGCACCTATAACCTATAACCTATAACCTATAACCGATAACCCATTACCTTTCATCCTGGAGGTTCTCTTTGGCGACGGATCCGATTCTGAAAATCAACAACGTCGAGGTGAAGTATCACGAGGTGATCCTCGTTCTCAAAGGGGTGTCCATCGAGATCCCGAATGGCGGCATCGTGGCGCTTTTGGGCGCCAACGGCGCGGGCAAGTCCACCACCCTCAAGTCCATTTCCGGTCTGTTGAAGCACGAGGACGGCGCGGTGACCGACGGCAGCATCGAATTTGACGGGGTCCGCATCGATCGGAAGTCCGCTGAGGAAATCTCCAGATTGGGGATCGTCCAGGTCATCGAAGGCCGCCGGGTGTTTGAACATCTGACCGTGGAGGAGAACATCAAGGTGGGCGCCCACCGGCGAGAAAAGGGCGTTTCGGTCCGCGACAAACTGGACAAGGTCTACCACTATTTTCCGCGGCTGAAGGAAAAACGCAATGAAGTGGCCGGCTTCGTCTCAGGCGGCGAGCAGCAGATGACGGTGGTAGGCC
>JAABTM010000406.1 GCA_011389855.1 Desulfobacteraceae bacterium | reverse complement strand
GTGTGCAATCGGGACTTCCAGGCGGTGAAGTCGATATCCCTGAGCGGTTCCACGGCGCACCGGGCCCGGAGCCAGTCGATCCGCCGGGCCGGTTTCGACAGGCGTTTCGCCTCCCGGTAAAGGAGCCGCTCCCCCTCGGCGCAGTGGGTCGGGGCGAAGGCGTCGTCCAGCACATCGAAGAGCAGCGATTTGGCGCTTTCCGCCGTCCCCTCGTAGAGCCGGCGCGCCGTTGGAAAATCCAACCGGTCGCACGCGGCCCGCATCAGGGAAAAGCCGGTCAGGTTGACGGCGCCGTGGGGGGCGCATTCCCGGGCCAGGTAAAGGGCCGGGAGGTTGCCGGGATCACCCTCCAGAACGGTCATGGCGCGCAGGTAGGGGAACGCCGCGTCGTCCGGAAATGCGGCCCGGACGGCGTCGCCGGTCCGGGGATCGAAACCGTCGTCGCCGGAGAGCCAGCGCTCCAGTTTTTCCGCCGCCGACAGCCGTTCCGGGTCCGGCGACGGGGGGGATGTGTCGGAGGCGTCCCCGAAGGTCAGTGTCGGATCGCACATATCGCACCGACCGCATCGCCATCCGGTGGCCACCGGCTGAAAATGACGGATCAGGGCGGCCTGCCGGCAGCCTCCGGTTCGGAGAAATTCCTTGAGATTCCAGAGGCTCCGGTAGCGCATCGCTTCCACGGCCCGGCCGAAGGGGATCAGGAGCGATATCAGGGCGTCCGCCGCCGCCTCGAAGAGCCGGTCGTATTTGAGGTGGCGGCATACGCGGCCCCGGGCCATGGCCGCCTTGAGGGGTTCCCGGATGTGCGGCCGGTATTTTTCCCGGATATGGCGCGCCCGCCGGTCGGACGGGTCGGTCGGCGCCCCTTCCCCCGGAAGTCCCAGGCGGCTGCGATGGACCTCGGCGGCGGCGACCATCTCCATGGCGGAAAGGGTCGGCCGAAGCCCTCTTGCCTCGATGCCCCGGCCGTTCAGGGATTTAAACCCGGAAACGATGCCGACGGCCGCCAGCCGGGCAAGGGCCAAAGCATCCCCCTTCTCGTCCGTCGTCTCGATATGGATAGGATCGTCCCCGTCGCCGGCGGCCACCAGGAGCCGGTCCAGCATCCGCAGCGCATCCAGGGTTTCGGTCACGGGATCGGGACCGAATTGTCGGATGGTCAGGTGGCGTCGGCCGTAATCGCAGAGGGCTTTTTTGCCGAAGGGGCACTCCTCGGCCGAGCATTGGGGAATGGGGTCGCCCCGGGTTTCCATGTCCGCCTCGCACAGATCCGACGGCAGGTCGGTCAGGTGGAGGCAATGGCGGCCCTTGCCCGAGAACACCAGACGCCGCCATCGGTTCACGCCGCCGTCCAGGGCGATGTCCAGATCGAACCGGCCCCAGGCCGCCTCCCCTTCATGGCCGGAGACGACCCCGACATCGTGGAACCGGCCGGCCGTTTTTTCGGAAAACGGAACCGCCAGCTCATGGGCCGGGCGATGGTGGGGATGGCGGTAAATGGGTTTGTAGCCGGGGGCGGAAAGGGGCGCGGCCCCGCGGCCGGGGGCGGTCTCTCCCATGTCGCTGGCAAAAAGATGGATCTCCAGCCCGTCCCGCGAGCCACGGGGGGCCGGGGCGAAGACCCGTCCCGAAACGATCCGCTCCCCCAGGGCCGCGGGGATCTCCCGGCGGAGTACCCGGCCATAGGCCGCCTCCTTCTGGGATCGGCCGTAGCTCCGGATCGCCTGAAAAGAATTGCCGCCGATTTCCGGGACCTGATCCGGCCGGTTCACCTCCCCGGTCAGCCCCAGCCGGGCGCGGATGTCCCGCCGCACCACCGCCTCGGTCCGGTCGGTGAGGGCCAGAATCGTCAGATTCGGATTGTCCTGGGTCAAGGCGTCGATGAACCGGATCAGCCCCTCCGAGAGGGGATCGAACAGGTCGCACCAGGGCGAAACCCGCTCCGCGCCGTCCAAAAGAATCATCCGGACCGCTCCGCGGCCGGCGATCCCTTTAAACCGGTTATAGAAGGCGCCGCTGTCCGCGCCGTCCACGGGCGTGCAAAAAACCCGGCGGCGTCCCATCCGGACGACGGTGCAGGCGATGACGGTCGAAGCTTCTTCCGGACCGGCGGGCGACGCCTTGGGGGGCCGCATGTTTTTGATTTTGAGGGACGACTTCCGGGGCCGTTCCAGCACGCAGAAAGGACTGACGACCGCCAGCCCCCGGGCCGCGCCGCCGGCCGCCGCCACGGCGAGGGCCTCCCCGTCGGACAGCCGGGCCAGGCTCCGGGCGCCGCGCGGCATCCGGACCGGCGGGGCGCCGCCGCCAGCGCCGGCGGCCGCTTTTCCCCTGAATGCGATAAGGGGTCTCCGGGGATGGCGATCATCGGCCGGCAATTGACAGATATACAACAACGGACAGTCTCCTTGGGTTCCAGATTCGGGTTGTCGGTACGTCATGGCAAATTCCGTTCCAAATATCAAGTAAATACCGACCATTTTCCCGAATCTTCCCGTCCCGGCGGATAAAAATCGTTTGATCAATCCAAATGAAGGGTTTATAGACAAAGGTTAAAGTTTGGGCGGAGTTAGGCGCTTAGCTTCTAAATCGGGACATTGAAACGGATCACCTGCCCGCCCTTGATCGAAAACCGACTTTGCGGTACCCTAAACTTAATATCGGGTTATGATCGCACTGAACCCCACCCACCATCAGGAGGCATCCATGGAAATCACCATCACCAAAGCGCAGACACTGAAATCAAAGCCCGATGATTCGAAGCTCGGCTTCGGAACCCTCTTCACCGATCATATGTTCAACATGGATTGCGACCTGGGAAAGGGATGGAACAACCCGAGAATCGAGCCCTACGGCCCCTTTCAACTCGACCCTTCCACCATGGTCCTCCACTACGGCCAGGCCATCTTCGAAGGGCTGAAAGGGTACCGGACGCCGGATGGAGAGATTCAGCTCTTCCGGCCCCGGGAGAATTTCGCCCGCCTCAACCGGTCGGCCCGGGGGCTGTGCATTCCGGAACTGGACGAGGGGTTTCTCCTGGAGAGCCTCAAAGAGCTGCTCCGCATGGAGAAAGACTGGGTTCCGTCCGCCCCCGAAACCTCCCTTTACATCCGCCCCACGGTCATCTCCACCGATCCGTTCCTGGGGGTTCGGGCCTCCCATACCTACCGCTATTTCGTCATCCTGTCGCCGGTGGGGGCCTATTACGCCGAGGGATTCAATCCGGTGCGGATTCTGGTCACCAAGGACCATGTGCGGGCGGTGCGCGGCGGGCTGGGCGAGTTCAAGACCCCCGGCAATTACGCGGCCAGCCTCTATGCCGGCGAAATGGCCCACAGGGAAGGGTTCGCCCAGGTGCTGTGGCTCGACGGCGTGGAGCAAAAATATGTGGAGGAGGTCGGCTCCATGAACATCTTCTTCGTCATCGACGACGAGATCGTCACCCCCATGCTCAACGGATCGATTCTGCCCGGGGTGACCCGGGATTCGGTGCTCGCCCTGGCCAAACACTGGGGGATGAAGGCGACCGAACGGCGCATCACCATCGACGAAGTGGCCGACGCCCATGCCGGCGGCGCCCTCAAAGAGGTCTTCGGATCGGGGACCGCCGCCGTCATTTCGCCGGTGGGCGAGATGAAATACGGCGATAAGCTCTTCAAAATCGGCGACGGGGGCGTCGGGCCGATGTCCCAGAAGTTTTTCGAAGCCATCAAAGACATCCAGTACGGTCATGCCGAAGATCCCTTCGGCTGGGTCGAAAAGATATAGGAGGTCATTTTTGGAAAATAAAAAGACCCTCGAACATCTGCCGGAATTCGTCTCCAAAATGGAGGCGGCAGGGCTCAAGCCCGTGGTCATCGACACATTCTCCTATTATTATGAAAAGGTGGTCACCGGAGAAACCGGCCTCATCCCCGACAAGGATATCGACGCCGTCCCGTCCGACGAGGTCCCCGACGCCCGGGAACTGGACGGGTACGCCGATGCGGGGAAGAAGGCCTTCGACCGGGCC
>JAABTM010000115.1 GCA_011389855.1 Desulfobacteraceae bacterium | reverse complement strand
CCGCCAGGGCCGCCGTGGCGGCGCCGTATTTGCCCACTTCCGGGATCAGGGGCCGCGCGATTTCTCCAAAGAGCAGGGCGGCGATGTCCTCGCCCAGCCGGCCGGCCGTTTCCCTGGCGAAGGTGAGCATCTGAAGCGTCGCCTCCGTGATCGCTCCGTTTTCCTGTTCGATAAGGGTCAGAATCATGGCTAAATCACCTCCAGGGATTTGAGGATCTCGATCACCTTGGGCACGGCCGCCGTCCCCTGACCGAGCATTTCCACCTGCTTGCCCGTCTCCGGCGGATGGTAAAGGGTCTCCGTCCGCAGCTTGGCGCCGGTCTTTTCCGGAATGATCCGGTCGATGGGCTTTTTCTTCGCCTTCATGGTCCCCCGCAGGGTCGGATACCGGGGCAGATTGACGCCCTCCTTGACGGCGATCACCGCCGGCAGCGGGATGTCGTAGATCTCCCACCCGCTGTCCACCTCCCGGGCGGCCGCGGCATTGCCGTCGGCCGCCTCGAGATTCTTGACGCCGGTCAGGCACGGCAGCCCCAGGGCCGAGGCGACCCGGACGGCCACCTGGCAGTCCCCGCTGTCGGCGGCTTCGTTGCCGAAGAGGATCAGGTCGAAGGGCGCTTTCTCCGATTCGGACCGGATCGCCGCCACGATGGTTTTGGCGGTCTCGCCGGGGTCCCAGTGGGCGGCGTCGGTTTCCAGGAGGATGCCCCGGTCGATGCCCCGGGCCAGGCAGTCCCGAAGCTGTTCGTCCGCCGCCGCCGGTCCCAGGGTCAGCACGGCGCTGGCGCCGCCCGCCTTTTCCACCAGCTGGATGGCCGCTTCCACGGCGCATTCCTCGTGGGGGCTGATGGTGAAGCCCAGATTCTTGGTGACGATCCCCAGTTTATCGTCCGTCAGGTCGATTCGGGCGCCGATGTCCGGCACCCGTTTGATGCAGGCCAGGATTTTCATGACGTCGCCCCCCTATCCTTTAATCCGGCTGTTTTCCGGGTCCAGCAGCGGCGTGGCGCCCACGGCCGCGACGGTCGCCGGATACTGCTCGGCGAAGTATTCCACCTTCAACTGGTTGCCGGTCACGGCGTGCTCCGGCGGCAGATAGGCCATGAGGATGTACTTGCCCAGGGTCGGCCCCATGCCGGCGCTGGTCGCGTAGGACCGGCGGCCGTGGGCGTCCTCGATGGGCCCGCCGTCCTGGGTCAGGACCGGAACGTGGCCGGTCATGTACCGCTTCTCGCCGGTGGAGGACGTATGGTCGTCCACGGTCAGGGAGCAGAGCACGGCGGCCGGCTCGCCTTCACGCTGCTTCAGGTAAGCCTCCTTGCCGATGAAGTCCTGGGGTTTGACCCTGGGGAACGCCATGCCGGCTTCCACCGGGTTGTAGTCCGCGTCCAGCTCGTTGCCGGTGAGCCGGTAGCTTTTTTCCAGCCGGGCCGTCGTGCCGTACACCCCGATGCCGACGGGAACCACGCCGTGGGGCTGACCGGCCTCCCAGAGAATGTCCCAGAGCCGCGGCCCGTGCTCGGCGGTGGTGTAGATTTCCCATCCCAGCTCGCCCACGTAGGAGATGCGCAGGGCCCAGACGGGCACTTCCTGGATGAAAAACTTTTTGGCGGTTCCAAACGGAAAACCCTCATGGGACACGTCGGATTCGGTGACCGAGGAGAGCACCTCCCGTGCCTTGGGACCCCAGAGCCCCACGGTGCAAAGCGCCGAGGTCTGGTCGTGAAGCTGGACCGTGCCGTCGGCGGGCAGGTGATCCTTGAACCATTTTTTGTCCACGCCGCCGTGGCCCGCGCCGGTGATCACCCGGAACGTGTTTTTGGCGATCCGAACGATCATCAGGTCGGACCGGATGCCGCCCCGGGTGTTGAGCAGCAGGGTGTAGACCGCCTTGCCCACCGGCACGTCCATCTGGGAGACGGCCACCTTCTGGACCACGTTTAGGGCGCCGGGGCCGCAAATGTCGAAGATGGCGAAGGCGCCCAGATCGACCATGCCAACCCGGTCCCGCATGGCCAGGTGTTCGGCGTTGATGATGGGCGACCACCAGCGGGCGTCCCATTCGTTGGTCCGGTCGGCGATCCTGTCGCCGTATTCCCGCAGCAGGTTTTCGTTGGAGGCGTACCACTGGGGCCGCTCCCATCCGGCGGTCTGGAAATAGACCGCGCCCAGGGCCTCGGTCCGGGCGTGGAAGGGGCTGAGCCGAAGGTTCCTGGACATTTCCCACTGTTCGCCGGGATGGACGATGCCGTAGGTTTTGATGAATCCTTCCCTGGCGCGGTCCCAGACGTGGGCTTTGGACCGGGCGTAGGGGTAGAACCGGGCGATGTCCACTTCGTTGGGATCCAGGTCGGTGACGCCGTCGGTCATCCACTCGGCCACCAGCCGGCCCACGCCGGGGCCTTCCTTGATCCAGACCGCCGCCGCCGACCAGAGGTTTTTCACTTCGGGGGTCTCGCCCACCACGGGGCCGCCGTCCGGCGTCATGGAAATGAGGCCGTTGATGCTGTACTGGATCTCCACCTGGTCGTTGTCGAGCATGTCCGGCAGCAGTTCCAGGGCGTCTTCCAGCTGGGGCTCGAAATCCTCCATGGTGAAGGGCATCTCCGTGGGGGATAGCTTGGCCTGCTCGTTGGACGGGATGTCGTTGGGGTCGTGGAGGATGGCCCGGTGGGCGTAGGAGCCGACCTCCATATTGCCCGCCGACTGACGCTCGTACATCAGCGTGGACATGTCCCGGAGGATGGGGTATTCGACCTCGCTCTTGGCCTGGGCGAACTGGGGCACCGGGCCGGCGTCGATCATCTGGTGGACCACGGGAACCAGGGGAATGGACGCCCCGGCCATCTCGGCGATGCGGGGGCTCCAGACGCCGCAGCAGACGAGGATGTACTCGGTCTCGATCGTGCCCCGTGTGGTCTTGATCGCTTTGACCTTGCCGTCCTCGACGTCGATGTCCAGGACTTCGGTGTTGGGGAAGACGGTCATGGCGCCTTTTTCCACGGCCCGCTCCCGGAAGATGGTGCCGGCCCGCAGGGAATCCACGACGCTGACGGATGGGGTGTAAAACCCGCCCAGGATTTTTTCCTTGTTGATCCAGGGGAACAGGCGCAGCACGCCGTCGGGATCCAGGAGTTCGGCTTCGATGCCCCAGCATTTGGCCGACGCCACGCGGCGCTTGAGTTCCTCCATACGCTCCGGGGTCCGGGCCAGCTCGATGCCGCCGCACTCCCGCCGGACGCCGAGTTCCTCATATTGTTTGGAGCTGTCCCAGGTGAGCTGGGTCATGGCTTTCCCGTGGTCCACGGGAAAGATGAAGTTGGACGCGTGGCCGGTGGAGCCGCCGGGGTTGGGCAGCGGGCCCTTGTCCACCATGACCATGTTCTTCCAGCCTTTTTCGGCCAGGTGACCGGCGACGCAATTGCCCACGATCCCGGCGCCGATAATCACCACTTTGGCCTTTTCCGGAAATTGACTCATGACGTGTACCTCTCTTTATTAGATCGGGTTTTGGGGTTATTAAGACCGCCGGCCGTCACCCGGCGAATTGACGTCTGATATGATCGGTGAACCGTTTGGTGTGCCGCTCCAGCAACTCGGCGCTGGCTTCCTCGTCCCCTCGCTCCAGGGCCGCCGCCATCTCCTCGAATTCGTCGGAGAGCTTTTGCCAGTAACCGTTGCGTTCATCCGAAAAGGTCCAGATCCGCACCGCCTGGTCGTGGAGCATGCCGAGAATCTTCACCAGCATCGCGTTCTTGGTGGCGCCGTTGATGATGTCGTGGATTTCGCCGTCGAGCCGCATGATGGTCTTGGCGTCCTGGGCTTCCTTCATTTTATTGATGCGGGTCCGGATCTCCGCCAGCTCCTCTCCGGTGATCCGCGCCGCCGCCAGTTGGGCGGACAGGCGGACGAGAAAAGACCGGATCTCGAACACATCCTTGAGCTGCTGGAAGCTCACGTCGGCCACGAAGGTGCCCATGTTGGGCATGATCCGCACCAGGCCGTCGATTTCCAGCCGGATGAAGGCCTCGCGGATGGGGGTCCGGCTGACGCCGAACTCCTCCATGAGATCCTTTTCCCGGAGCACCGCGCCGGGCTCGTATTCCAGAAGGATGATGCGTTCTTTTATCGTTGTGTAGATTGGGCTTTCCGCCATGTTGTTTCACCGATATATTGGTTATGCAACTTCGTTTTGACTACGATATTTGTTTATTTTAGGACCGATGTCAAGAGAAATGTTGGTGAATTGGAATTATTAAATGAGGGGGGTTTTTTATGGGGGAATATAAGGGGTAATTGAGGGAATCACCATGCCAGGATGGATCCCGCGCGACCGCGCGGGAATGAATTCCCACGCTATTACGCGTCGTGCCTACGGGACTGAAATCGCCTCTAAATGTCCTGCGTCCGGGAATCAGTCCATCGGGCCGCAAACCGCGCCGGCGCCGTTTTTCAGGACGTGAGTGTAGATCATGGTGGTGGAGACATCCGCGTACCCGAGAAGTTGCTGGACGGGCCGGTTGTTCGATTTCGAGGACCTCCCTTTGCGGGCACGAACCCTGTCCAGAAGCTTCTTTGGGTGATTTTTCTCTTGATTTTCCATGGAATTTATGTATGGTGGCGGATATTACGCATTACAAAAGGGTTGCCTTTTGATTTCAAAAACCGATTCTATACCGCTTGGTTCCAAGAAATTCAATGGAAAAATATCCACATCCCGGCCTTCCGGTTGTACGAATATGTTTAGGGGATCTGGGCGGATATGGATTTGAAAGCGCGAATCGCGGGGCTCAACGCTTTCCTGGCGGAGATCTATGCGGACGGCGATATGCGCCTGAGCCGCTTCCTGGCCAGAATCGGCATAGGCGAAGACGACATCGAAGCGATCCGCCGGAACCATATGGAAGAATTGGCGGCCGGGTGCATCGCTCTGTTGTCCCAGGAGCCGTTCAAACATGACGAGCGTTCCTTCAGGCTTATATCGTTGCGCGTGGGGCTGGATGGGATGGGAACAAACGCATGATCATCAACAAGGGGGACGGAGCGGTCCAGAATCTGGATATTGTTTTGACGGACAACACCTTCGCCTCCTTCTACCATGACTTCATGGCGGCGGCCAAGCGCTTGGGCTGGAACCGGCTGATCCAGTCTCACAGCCTGTCGGAGATCAAGAAGCAGTTTCCCCGGGCTTACGAAAAGTGGACGGATGAAGAGGATCAAACTTTGAAGGCGTCTTTGAGATCAATCATCATGCGGAAAACCCGACTGTCGGCATTCGTGTGGGACCGGAGGAAAAAGACGTACAAAACGAACTGAGGAAGGCTGGCGGCGTTTGGAATCGTAGAGACCGTTTCTGGGAAATTGATCTAAAAAGCGCCGAGCGAATGGGCATGATGAACCGGATTGTATCCGAAAATAGCGGATAGGAACTTTTTATCTGTATATAGATATTTGCATATGTCTGTAGATGCATTATATAATTGTCAAGACCTGTCAAGCCCTTTTCGTTGACAAAATGGGGATTATGGAAAATTCGGGCATCTTTTGACAGGACCAAGCATCTATATAAATATGTTTATATCTATATATAGATGCTGTCAAGTCCGATGTCCTGGAGGATATAAGGGTATCTATATGTAGATGCGTGCGTAGGGATATAGATATATATAAGAGCATATGAATATAGATGAAAACATATGAATGTATATTCTTTTTTTGGAATGCGGCAAAGCATCTATATGTAGATATCGGTTCAGTATCTATATTTAGATGCTTATCTTCACATATAGATGCTTGCATATACATATAGATGAGTGATATGCGGAAAAATTTCCGCATAATAATATGTTCGATGAGAAGATGAAATGATCATAATGATTGCAGGTGTAACATTGGGAGTCGGCGGCATCGCAGCCGGAGTGACTCTCCTGTGTATCCTCAATGGCAAGAGGCGATGGGTTGCCGTTCTTCCTTTTGGCTTTGGACTTGCCTGCATTGCTGTGGTTTGCATTTTGATTATTGCACTTCAACACTTCGGAGCCGCTCCACGAGATGGAAACACAGAAATGGAATCATCGGAACCAGTTGCTCCACCGTACCCAGTAAGGCCGCGCGATGCGCGTCCTCACTGGTCCGGTGAGCACGACGTTATGAAAGTTTACAGGAAAAGGAAATCAACCTAATGACGTTAATAACGAAAATTCTAAATTGAATAGGGATAATAATGGATTTCCATTACTTCTTAGATCAGATGGCAAGAAATGCTTTTTCGGGCAAAGAAGTAGATTTGTGCGATGCTGTTCAAGATTTTTACCGAACGGGTCTAAGTTGTTCTGTTTTTCCGGAACCAAAAGATACAGACTCTAAAATTCTCGCAATGAAAGCAGCTATTATTGAAAGAATGGCACAAGTTTTTACATTGCCCCCACACAATCGCAAGTATGAAATACCTGATTGGTGTAAAAATAATTGGACTTGTCCACAAAAAATTTATTTAATATCAAAAGATATACTATCATTAGATGAACCTAATGCGATATTTCAAAAAAGAAATATCCTTACTCTGAATAATTTCTTGTATTTTGTATAGCAATGATAACAAAAGATCAATTGAAAAAAGCGTTAGATCGTTTAGATGAATTATTGAATGAATGCAATGAAAAGATTGAACTGGTGGTTGTCGGCGGTGCTATAAGTGTTCTTTTTTTTGAAAATCGCTATGGTACGAAAGATGTTGATACAGTTTATCCTCCTGGAAAAGAAAAATTATTGAAAGAACTGATAAAGAAAGTTTCCACTGAACAAAATCTACCTATCGATTGGATGAATTCTAGTGTTGAATTTTTTGGTGTGCAAACAAAGTCAGAAATTATAATCTTTAAAAAAGAGAATCTTATATTGTATGCTGCAGAATGGGAAGAAATGCTTGGTATGAAATTGAGTGGTGCATTCAGGGGAAACAAAGACATTGATGACGCGATGGAAATAATTAAGCAAATAGGAAATAAAAATAAGAATGAAACCTTGGAAAAAGTAATTAAATTTAAAAATTTTGCACCCAATATTTCTAATGATACAATAAAAAAAAGATTTAATTTTATCTGGAATAAGGTTTTTGGTTTAAAATTATTCTGAAAAGTGACGGAAATTGTGTTCATATGGGGATAGGGAGAAGCCTCACGGCTCCCCCCTCCCACACCACCACTCATACGGGTCCGTAAGTGGCGGTTCGGCTGATCAGGCGGAACGAGGACCGGGCAGGAAAAGACCAAGCTTATCGAAATAGGCGTTCGGCATTGCGATGACAACCCATTTGACTTTGCGCATTCTCCAGGCGCCCTTACGGGCGCATCCCGTAAGAAGGGCCTTGAGGTGGGACGGATGGCTGACGACGCTCTTTTCCTGGTTGACTTTCAGCCGGAGACGTCGTTCAATGAACATCGTCGCCGATTGCATCACCCTTTCCGCGGCTTTCTTGCCGCGGACGTAGACGACAAAGTCGTCGGTGTACCGGACGAAGCGCAGACCGCGTTTCTCCAGCTCTTTGTCAAGCTCATCCAATACGATATTGGACAATAGAGGCGAAAGCGGACCACCATAGGGCGTTCCCTCCAGCGTCGGACCCACCAGATCGCCGATCATCACGCCCTCTGCTGACTTCCGCACGGCGGTCGGCCGCGATCTCTCGCAACCCAGTCTGTTCCGGCTTCAGGTCGAAGTTTGTTTTCTCTGTTTGCCGCCTGGTTTCCCGGCGGCGCCACAATATCTCGACCATACCTTTGAAACGGACAGCCATGCGGATCTCCCGGGGTAAACACGCATCTTTGCGCACACGAGCGCCCCCGTTGCACTGCCGCTGCATCCTTCGCCTCCATCAGGCTGGATCAGGGACTTGCCGCCGGCGCTGCTTCGCGCGCCGGGGCGCACCCATTAGAATACGTGCCGTGCCCGGAACGCAACCCGGCGGCGAAGCAGCGGATTTTGTGGGGCTCCGCAGGCGCCGCCCCACAAAACCGCTTACCTTTGGCGTTGGCAACGCATATACATCATTTGATCGATAAGGAAATTTTAGTATATGGAGACACAAGATTTAACGATACCAAAATTTCGAACAGATGGTTATTTGCCTGAAGGATTGTATTTTGCTTCAGAAACTGCAATATGATCTTAACACGCCGGCCGGAAGAAATTTTTGCGGCGGAAGACAACATTGACTGGAATGATTGGATTGAGTTTTTCAGTCGCACACGTGAAGCTGATGGAAGGCGAAAAGGACTTGTGGAGGTAAAGTTATGATTTCAAACAATATAGAGTACGAGAAAGCACAAGAAGAAATCAGGATTCTTGAGGAACGCTTAGAGCGTTTACAGAAAACTCATCCCCTAGGAACTAAAGGTTTCACTAAAGCTGGCATTCGGAAAATGATTGCTCGTTTGCATGAAGAATTAGCTATATTTGAGGGGAATGAAGAAACACGACGGTCGCTGCCAATTTGAACCACGGGAGTGCGGACTTTGTCTAATGTGTCAACAAGTTCGTGAACCATCCCCTTGAGCCGTATAAGGTTTTTAGAATGAAGAGAAAACCATTAGGACATAAAAATTATGGCCATATATCGCATTTGCCGGGAAGCAGGATTGGGCCTGGCGACCATAAATGCCATGAAGGGCAAGAGAGAATCGCATGTAAAAAAGCAAGAGATAAACATGATCGCATAATCGTGCAGGAAAAACTTGACGGCTCAAATGTTGGCGTTGCGCGAATAGATGATATTTTACATCCGCTTTCACGGGCGGGGTATCTTGCGAACACGTCGCCATATAAACAACACCATATTTTTTATAACTGGGTTTTTGAAAACGAAGAAAGGTTTATGACCGTATTGAAAAACGGCGAAAGATTGTGCGGCGAATGGCTTTACCAGGCGCACGGAACAAAATACGAATTAATCCATGAACCATTCGTTGCCTTTGACATAATGTTGAGTAAACAAAATCGGATGGCGTTCGATAATTTCAAAGAAAGACTATCGGGCCTATTTGTGGTTCCACGCGTTATCTCGGATGGCGCGCCTCTATCGATTGAAAAGGCGATGGCGTTGCTCGGCGCCTATGGTTTTCACGGCGCAATAGAACAGATAGAGGGTGCTGTTTGGAGAGTCGAGCGGAACGTATTAAATGACAAAAGCCTGGGAAATTCAGGCGGGCGTCATTATGAAGTTGATTTTTTAGTAAAATATGTCCGGCCAGACAAACAAGATGGTAAATACATTATAAACGATAATGTGTTGTTAAACGCATATATGGGGATAGGGTGAAGCCTCGCGACGGCGCCGTCCGTTTCGCCATTGCGCCGGTCCGGCGGGCTGTGGTAATCCCCTGGGGATGGCACTGAACCGACAAAACCGGCGAATCGCGGCCGGCCTGGCCCTTTTTCTGCTGACCGCCGCCTGCGCCGGGACGCCGTCCGTCCCCCGGGAACCCCGCAGCCTCTGCGGGATTTTCCGGGAATACCCCGACTGGCACGAAAGCGCGGAACGGTCCCGCCGCCGGTGGGGCGTTCCGATCCCGGTGATGATGGCCATCATCTACCACGAGTCGGGATTCCGGGCCAAGGCCCGTCCGCCCCGAACGTCCTGCCTGTGGGTTCTCCCCGGCCCCCGGCCCTCCACGGCCTACGGCTACCCCCAGGCCCTGGATTCCACCTGGGATCTCTACCGCCGGAAAACCGGCAACCGGGGGGCCGACCGGGACGACTTCGCCGACGCCGTCGATTTCGTCGGCTGGTACTGCCTCGCCAGCAACCTGGAATGCGGCATTTCCAAAGACAACGCCTACCGGTTGTACCTGGCCTACCACGAAGGATGGACCGGCTATCGCAACGGCGCCTATCGCGGAAAAGGCCGCGTTTTGACCGCGGCCCGCCGGGTGGCCGCCACCGCCGCCCGATACGCGTCCCAGATGCACGATTGTCCCCGGCCGCCCCTTCGGCCCCGGCGGCCCTGCCTGTGGCCCTTCTGATCCGCCTTCCTCATCCGCCCCATCCGTTGATTTTCTTTACATTGCCCCGGATTACTGTTAACAAAACAGGTGGATGGCGTACGGAAAAAAGGATCGGAGGATTTTCATGATGCAGAGCGCGGCGGGACTGGCGGTGTTCATCGGAATCGCCTGGGCATTGAGCGAAAACAGACGGCGGGTCCGGTGGAAACCCGTCGCCATGGGGTTGACCCTTCAGCTCGTCCTAGGGCTCCTTTTACTGAAAATTCCATGGCTCAAAACTTTCTTTCTCGCCCTCAACCGGGCGGTTCTCTCCCTGGAGGCATCGACCCGGGCCGGCACCTCCTTTGTATTCGGCTACCTGGGGGGCGGAACGCTTCCTTTCGAGGAAACGGTTCCCGGATCGAGCTTTATTCTCGCCTTCCAGGCCCTGCCGCTCATCCTCCTCATGAGCGCCCTGTCCGCACTGCTCTTCTACTGGAAGATCCTGCCCCTGGTGGTCAAAGGGTTTTCCCGGGCACTGGAGCGGACCCTGTCGGTGGGCGGCGCCGAAGGGGTCGGGGTCTCGGCCAACATCTTCCTGGGCATGGTGGAAGCGCCGCTTTTCGTCCGCCCTTATCTGGCGACCATGACCCGGAGCGAAATTTTTTCGCTCATGACCTGCGGCATGGCCACCATCGCCGGCACCGTCATGGTGATCTACGCCACCCTGCTGGACGGGGTGATCCCCGGCGTCATGGGACACATCCTGACCGCCTCCATCATCAGCGCGCCGGCGGCCATCACCGTGGCCCGGATCATGGTCCCCGAATCCGGCCCCCCGACGGCCGGCGACCTGATCGAGCCCGAACCGGCGTCGAGCCCCATGGACGCCGTCACCCGGGGCACGCTCCAGGGGGTCCGGCTGCTCATCGACATCGTGGCCATGCTCGTGGTTCTGGTGGCCCTGGTCCATCTGGTCAACCTGATCCTGGGTCTGATCCCCTTTCCCGGCGGGGAAGGGCTCACCCTGGAACGGATCCTCGGCGTCGTCATGGCCCCGGTGGTCTGGCTCATGGGGGTTCCCTGGTCCGAAGCGCCCGCCGCCGGCAGCCTCATGGGGACCAAGACCATCCTCAACGAATTCATCGCCTACCTCAACATGAGCCGGTTGCCGCCGGACGTCCTCAGCCCCCGGACCCTGCTGATCATGACCTATGCCCTGTGCGGCTTCGCCAACCCGGGGAGTCTGGGCATCATGATCGGCGGCATGGGCGCCATGGCCCCGGACCGCCGGGACGAGATAGTGGCCCTGGGCTTCCGCGCCGTGGCGGCCGGCACCCTGGCCACCTCCATGACCGGCGCCGTGGTGGGACTTCTGTCATGAAAGGGAAAAGCGGATCATGAGCCGAAAGACCGATGGCATCGACCCCGAACTCCGCACCGCGTCGATGGTTCTCTCCGAGGTCATGGACCTCCTCCTGGGGACCGAACTCGATCCGGAGCAGCGGGAGCTGGCGGAGACGGGAAAAGCGGCGGCCGAGGATCTCGCGCACCGACTGGACCGCATCCTGGATTCTTCCCCCCCGCCCGCGCCGGCCCGCGACCCCGCCGGCGCGGCATCCCGCCATCCCCAACCGTTGAAAGTGCTGCTGGCCGAGGACAACCCCCTCAACCGGAAACTGGTGGTGTCGATTCTGCACAACCGGGGGCACGGGGTCGTAGTGGCGCAAGACGGCCGGGAAGCGGTGGAGGCGGCCCGAAAAGAATCCTTCGATCTGATCCTCATGGACATCCAGATGCCCGTGATGGACGGGTTCGAAGCCACCCGGCGAATCCGGGCCATGGAAGGGGAAACCGGCGCGCCCCGGACTCCCGTGGTGGCGGTGACGGCTCATGTTCTGGAAGAAGAAAAAGACCGGTGCTTTTACATGGATATGGACGGGTTCGTGGGCAAACCCATCCGACGCGAGGAATTTCTCGACACGGTGGAGGGGATCGTCGGGGTCAAACCCCTCGATGAGACCCCGGAAGCGGTCGAGGCCGAGAAAACGGTCCTGGACCGCCCCGCGTTCATGTCCATCGTAGGGGGCAACATGGAGCTGGTGAAGGAACTCATCGATCTCTACTGGGAGAGCCTCCCCAACCAGATGACCCGACTCCGGGAAGCCCTGGACGCCGGGGACGCCAAGGAGTGCCGGTACTGGGCCCACGCCCTCAAAGGCATGAGCCTCAACCTGTCGGCCCGCCAGACCGCCGACATCGCCGCGGAAATGGAACAATTGGGCAAAAGCGGCGACATCTCCCCGGCCGAAGAAGTCTGGCAACGGTTGACCGCCGCGGTTGACCGCCTTCGCGAGGCCACGGACGGGATTCTGGCGGAGCTTGAGGACGCACATTGATGACCATAGCGGAAAGAATAAAACAGGAAGGCAGATTAGAGAGCAGGATGGAGTTGATTCAAAAAATTCTCAACAAACGCTTTGGCGCCATTTCTCCAATTCTGGAAAAGAAATTAAAACGCCCGACGAACCGAAGCCCATCGGGCGTTTGTAGATCAGTTCATTTCGGAGCCTTATTCGTTCAACGCCCTCTCCCCCAGATTCCCATACCGGTGGTAGCTGTTGGAGACCGCCTGTTCCTTGAAATAATGGATCAATTCCAGGCGGCCTTCCATCATCACCTTTGTCCGGGCGATGTAAAACCCGGTCTCGGAAGCCGCCTCGAAGACGGCGGCGGGGACCCGGTCCGGGGCCGCGTAGCGGATGCGCTGGACCTTGGGGATCATCCGGACCAAACTCGCGTCGCTTTGCCGTGACACGGGCATGTTCGGGACGAACCGTTTCCCTTCTTCCCCGAGGAGAAATTCCACCACCGGATTTTCCAGGTTCGGCGGTATGGAGACCAGCAGGGTGCAGCCGGTGACCTTGACCGCCGCGATCCGGGCCAGCACGTCGAACAAGGAGTCGTCCTCATGGACCCGGACGGTCACCGTGCCGATGGGCCGGTACCGGAAGATGTTGTCCTGCCCCCGGAGCTTGAAGTAGTCCTTCTCCTTTGAAAATTCCTGTTCATAGTGATAGAGGTAGCTTTCGATGGCCCGGATCGTTTTCCGCAGGTCGTCGGCCGCGTCCCGGTGCTGGGGCCAGTTCAGCTTCCGCCGCCATTCATGGGCCACCCGCAACAGCCGGTGGTCGTTTTTTATCGCCCCGATGGGCGGCAGGCCCGTCTCCTCGAAGGTCATGAACTGGGTCACGTAATTGGGGGAGCCGGCCTTGATCCCCGCCCCCAAGGCCGATTTGCCCATGCCGCCGAAGGGCTGGCGCAGGACGATGGCGCCCGTGGTGCCCCGGTTTACGTAAAGATTGCCGGCCTTGATGGACGCCTTCCATTTTTCCTGTTCCCGCCGGTCCAGGCTTTCGATGCCCGAGGTGAGGCCGAAGCCGGTCATGTTGACCAGTTCGATGGCGTGATCCAGGTCGTCGGCGCACATCACCCCCAGGACCGGTCCGAAGAACTCGGTCATGTGGGTGTAGGAGCCGGGCTGGACCCCCCATTTGATGCCGGGGGACCAGATGTAGGGGTTGTCCTCGAGGTTTTCCGGCTTCAGAGCCCAGGATTCGCCGGGTTCCAGGGTCGTCAGCCCCCGGAGCAGATCCCCGTCCGGCGGAGCGATGAGCGGGCCCACCTTGTTCCGGAACCGCCAGGGCGATCCCACGTAGAGGCTTTTGGCGGCGTCCACCAAAGCTTTCCGGAAATGGGCGTCCTCGTAAACTTCCTTTTCCAGGATGAGCAGCGACGTGGCCGAGCATTTCTGCCCGGTGTTGCTGTAGGCCGAGTGGAGGACGTTCTTGATGGCCTGGTCCCGGTCCGACATGGCCGTGACGACCGTG
>JAABTM010000405.1 GCA_011389855.1 Desulfobacteraceae bacterium | reverse complement strand
CTCGGGTATTGGGGTTAAAACCCCAGGCTCAATCATTCAAAACCGGCTGAAAGCCGGTTCGGGGTGCGAGCGAACCGCCATCCATGCCACGACAGCCATAACTGGCTTTCTGCCGGTTTTTACGGGTTCAGCCTGGGGTTTCAACCCGAGGCGGCGGGGCGGCTCGATTTTAATTGAAATCAAATCGAGCAATCATTAAAGGCGGCAAGTTAATTCCGGAAAATCGCCTAAGAAGTCGGTCTTCTGTAGAACATGTTCCGGTTGACCTTGAGGATCCTGGCGGCTTCGGCTTTGTTGTCGCCGCATTGTTCCAGGGTGAGCTTCAGGACCCGGTTGATGACCGCGTCCAGGGAATACCCGGCCGGATCGAATGTCATTTCCAAACGAATTTTGTCATTCTTGTCAGCGGGACCGATGGCCGAAATCTCCGGCGGAAATATGGCCGGCAGATGGGCGGGCTGAATCAGCTCCCCTTTGCTCAGAATCGCGGCCCGTTCCAGGCAGTTTTTGAGTTCCCGGACATTTCCGGGCCAGGAGTGATTTATAAGGAGATCCATGGCCGGTTCGGCAATGCCGGGCAGTTTCTTTCCCAGGGTTTGCCGGAACTCGCCCATGAAATGCTCCGCGAGAAGGGGGATGTCCTCCTTCCGGTCCCTCAAAGCCGGCAAGGCGATGGGATAGACATTGATACGGTGGTAAAGATCCTCCCGGAAGCGTTTGGCTTCCACCAGTCGCTCCAAATGCTGGTTTGTGGCGGCGATGACGCGGAAATCCATTTGGAGTGATCCATCCGACCCCAGCTTTTCATAGGTTCCCTCCTGAAGCACCCGTAGAAGTTTTCCCTGGATTTCAAAGGGCAAATCGCCGATTTCATCCAAAAGGAGCGTGCCTTTCCGGGCCATTCCGAATTTGCCTTCCCGGCCTTTGTCCGCGCCGGTGAAGGCGCCTTTCACATACCCGAAAAGTTCGCTTTCCAGCAAACTTGGCGGGATGCCGGCGCAGTTCACCCCTACGAACCGCGTCTCCATGCAGCCCGACGCCAGGTGAATGGCCCGGGCCAGCAGTTCCTTGCCGGTGCCGCTCTCGCCATACAGACAGACGATGGTCCGGGGGCTTTTGGCCACCTGTCGGGCGAGTTCAAGGGCGTCCAGAAGACGGGAGGATTGGCCGACAATGGCGCCGAACCCTTTCTGGCCGTCAAGCCAGGCTTTGAGTTCCTGGCGCTCCTTTTGAAAGATCGAATACTTCAGGGCCCGCCGGACCGCGGCCTCCAGTTCTTCAATGCGATAGGGCCGGACAAGGTAATCGTCGGCGCCTTTTTTGACCGCCGTCACGGCGTGTTCGATCTTTCCGTGGGCCGTCACCAGGATAAAGGGAATATCGGGATATCGCCTTTTCACGGTCTGGAGAAGGGCCAGCCCGTCCATGTCCGGCATGACCTGATCCGAAAGGATGAGATCCGGGGACGTCTCCTCCAGGATCGCCAGGGCTTCCGCCCCGCCGGTCGCGCACAAAACGTCGAAATCCCACATCCGGAGCTGGGATTTCATCAGGAGCAGGGCGCTCTTTTTGTCGTCCACCGCGAGGATGGTGGCTTCAGCGGTCATGATTCCCGAAGATGTTTCATGGGTTTTCGTCTTTCCGGCCGCGGGCGGATTCCAGGCGTTCAAATTGGGCGTAAAGTCTTTCCATAAGACGGGAGGCCCTTTCGGTATGCTTTCCCTGTGCGGCCCGTTCCATCTCCAACGCGGTTTTTGCCATCGACGCCGATCGCATGTTGCCGGCCAGCCCCTTGATGGTGTGCGCGGCCATGACGGCGAGCGACCAGTTCCCCGTTTCCAGGGCAAATCCCAGTTTCCGGATCTCCTCGGCGATGTCTTCCAGGCACGCGGCGATAAATTCGCGCATCAATGCCGGATCGCCGCCCACCTGCGCCAGCAGGTCGTCCCAATCGAATGGGCTTTCGGCGTCGTTTTCCCCATACGTCCATTCCAGGCCCAACAAATCTTTTATCAGACCATACAGTTTGTCCACGTCCACCGGCTTGCGCAGAAAGCCGTCGAATCCGTTCCGCTCCGTCCATTCCGGGCTCACGTCCGCATAACCGGCGGAAACGGCGACAACAGGGATTTCGGCAAACCCCGGCGTTTCGCGGAATCTCCTCGCGGTTTCAAAGCCGTCCATGTCCGGCATGACCAGGTCGGTGAGAATCAGATGCGGCGGCGCCGTCAGGGCGATTCGCAGTCCTTCGGCCCCGTCCCCGGCCAGAACGGTATCGAACCCCAGAGGAACGAGCATGTCCCGCAACATCATCCGATTGGAGGTTTTATCGTCGATGACCAGGATGCGGCGTTTTTCGCCAAGGTACCCGGCAATGGTCCCCCGGGGCCCGGGTTCAGGGGCGTGATCGGGAATCGGAAAAACAACCTCGAACCGGAACCGGCTTCCCTTTCCCGGCTCGCTTTGGACCCCGAGATCGCCGCCCATGAGCCCGACAAGCCGGCGGCTGATGGCCAGCCCCAACCCCGCGCCTTCGGCCCGGCGGTCCGGGGCGCCGCCCTGTTCAAAAGGAGCGAAGATGGTCTCCAGTCTATCCGGCGATATGCCAGGGCCCGTGTCCGCGACTTCAAACATCAGCGTCGCGGTTTGGGGCCGCGGACCTTGCTCGGCCATGACCCGGAGCGTCGCCCGGCCGGCGTCCGTAAACTTGACCGCGTTGCCCAATAAATTCAGCAGCACCTGCCCCAGGCGTTTGTCGTCGGCGTCCACGAATTCCGGCATCCCTGGTTCCGGTTCATAGCACAATTCGATGTTTTTTTCATCGGCCCGAAACCGGACCATATCGACAATGCCGGCCAAAAACGGTTCCAGGCGGACGGTTCGGGGGCGCAGATCGGTTTTGCCGGCGGCGATGGTTGAAATATCGAGGAGGTCGTCCACCAGGGCCAGGAGGAATTGCCCGCTCTCGTGGATCATGTCCAGCCCCTGTTTCGCGTCTTCATCCATATCCTTGCGGGTCCCCAAAATCCGGGAATACCCCAAAATGGCGTTGAGGGGCGTGCGGAGGTCGTGGCTCATGTTGGCCAGAAAAATGTTCTTGGCCCGGTTGGCGGCCTCGGCCGTTTCCATGGCCTTCCGCAAATAGTCCTGGTGCTGTTTGATGTCCGTGATGTTCCGGCAAATCCCTTCGATGGCGACGATGGCCCCCTCGCCGTCGAAAATGCCCTTGTTGGACTGCAAGATCCACCGTTCGTCGCCGTCGGGGCCGATCACCTTGTATTCATAGGTGGGCGGGACCTGGCCGGCAATCAGAGCCGCCCATTTGTCCTGGAAATAAGCGATAAAATCCGGATGGATGACGTCCCGGATGAACAGCGGATTCTCATAGCAGGCGGCCGCCGGATATCCGAACACCGTTTCCACCGCCGGACTGATGTATTGGTAGGTTCCGTCCGGGACCGACATGCGGAAGATCACTTCGTCGACGCCCTCCACGAGTCCGCGGTATTTTTCCTCGTTTTCCCGGAGTTCTTCGGTTCTCCGCTCCAGGGCCGCGGTCCGCTCGCGCACCTGTTCCGCCAGTCGGCGCTTTTGGCGCTCCATGACGCCGACCCGCCGCCAATATCCGGCCGCCAGGAGGCCGACCGCCAAAGCCAGCGCGGCGATCCTGAACGGGGCGGTCTCCCACCACGGCGGAAGGATGTCGATGGCGATGGACGCGCCCGTCTCGTTCCAGAAACCGTCGTTATTGGCGCCGTTCACCCGGAAGGTGTAACTTCCGGGATTCAGATTGGTGTAGGTGGCGACGTTGCGGGCGGCGCCCACTTCCGTCCATCCATCCTCGAAGCCTTCCAAGCGATACCGGTACCGGTTTTTTTCCGGGGCCTGATAATTCAACGCGGTAAACTCGAAGGAAAACACCCGGTCGAGGTGGGAAAGCGTCAGGCGGCGGGTTTCGAGGATGGATCGCCGCAAAACCGAATCGCCGCCGATGGGAACCGGCTTTCCGGCCAATTGAAAATTGGTGATAAACACCGGCGGAACAGATCGGAAGAG
>JAABTM010000404.1 GCA_011389855.1 Desulfobacteraceae bacterium | reverse complement strand
CTGTGGCGATGCGATCTCCACCTGCTGGCGGTCAATTCCGAAGCCCTGCGGCGGGCCGGCATCGACCGGAACACCCCCGACCCGCCCGAGGGGGTCATCGGCCGGGACGCCTCCGGCGAACCCGACGGCATCCTCCGGGAAATGGCCGTCAATCTCGTCAAGGCGATCATCGCGCCCCCGCCCGACGACGAGGTCTTCGACATCATGGCCGAGGGGATTCCGGTGCTTCACAGTCTGGGCATCACGGGCCTGGAGGACGCCAAGCTCATGAACGACCCCAACGCGGCCCTGGCCCTGCGGACGTGGCAGCGCCTCCGGGCCGCCGACCGCCTCGATCTGCGGTGCTGGGTCTCCATTCCCGGCGAACAGCGGGAGGCGGCCCAGAAACTGGGGCTGCGCACCGGCATGGGGGACGACCGTCTCCGGATCGGCCACCTCAAATACTTCGCCGATGGCGGCATGGGCGCCCGGACGGCCTGGATGCTGGAGCCCTATCTCGACGCCGGGATGGGGATGCCCACCCTCGACATGGACGCCTTCCGGGAGGCGGTGATCTCGGCGGACCGGTCCGGGCTGGCGGTGATGGCCCACGCCATCGGCGACCGGACCAACCGGGAGGTCATCGACGTGTTCGAGGCGGCGGTGAAACAGCGATGCGAAGGCGGCGAATGTCCTGTTATTCCCCACCGCATCGAGCACGTCCAGATGATCCGGCCCGAAGACGTGGCCCGGCTCCGTCAACTGGGCGTCGCCGCCTGCATGCAGCCCACCAACATGATCCTCGACATCCATATGATCGACGCCTGCGTGGGCGAGCGGGGCCGGTACACTTATCCCTTCGGCCGGATCCTCGACGCCGGTGTCCGGACGCTTTTTTCCTCGGACGCCCCGGTCTGCGATCCCAATCCCTTCCTGGGCATCCACGCGGCCGTGACCCGGCAGCGGCGGGACGGGACCCCGCAAGGCGGCTGGTATCCGGAACACCGGATCTCCGTCGAAGCGGCCCTCCGTGGCTACACCCTCACCCCGGCCGAATACTACGGCCTCGGCGCCGAACTGGGCAGCCTGAGCCCGGGAAAACGGGCCGATTTGGTGGTGCTGGACCGGGACATCTTCGCCATCGATCCGGCGGAGATCATCGACACCAAAGTGGAGATGACCCTTTTCGACGGCCGGGTGGTGTACGACCGGTCCGCCGGATAACCCCGCCGCTAACGCCGATATCGCTATGGAAGAACTGACCAAGTCCCAGAAGGCGCGGATGGCCATCCGCATCTTCAAGACCACCGCCGACGCCCTGGCGCTGAGAGGCTATTACAAGCCCTCGGGCAAATCGGGCCAGACCCTCGCCGAGGCCCTCCGGATGCTCAGCCCCGAGATCTACGGGACCATGAACGACCCCCGGATCATCGAACTGAAAGGGCTGGAGTACGTCATCGAACGGCTGCCCCGGGGCATCGAGTCCTGCAACCGGATCATCCTGACCGCCCAGGAAGACCTGGAAGAGACCTCCTTCGAACGGATCGTCCCCTCCAAGCGCCGCCGCACGTCCTACCACATCGGCGAAAAGGAGATGTGTTTCGTCATCACCCGGGGGTTGAGCGAGATTTACGATGTGTTGAGCCATCTGACCTTTCTCGCGCTGGAAGGGGAGAAGATCAAAAAGCAGATCCGGTCCCGGGAAGGAGAGATCACCCCGGAGTGGCGCAAACTGGAAGGAGTGATCCAGCGGTGCGACGACCTTTCGGATGAGGAGATGGACCGGGCCCTTTGGAACCTCAGCATCATCCTGGGCCGCACCTACCAGGAAACCCGCCTGTCGTACCTGTACCTCGACGGGCTCCGCAAAGAGAGCCAGAGCCATCACGGATTGTTCCGGTTCGTCCACGACCTGGGCATGAGGGCCCTGGAGGAGGACGCCGGCCCCGAGCGCATGCAGCTCATCTATTTCACCCCCACCCTCCGGGACATGATCGGCCACCACCGGTACGGGGAAAAATGGGCGTCGGACATCAAATCCCGCCTTTGCGGGATGGGATTCGGCGACCGCCCCCTCCATATCATCAGCGCCAATCTCCACAGCATTCTCAATGCGCTCTATGGGTACGGCGCGGTCAAGGCGAAGGATCCCGAAGCCGCCAATGGGGATTTTTACGGCTTTATGCAGAGGGTTCGGGATCACCAGGAGGCGATCCGGGCCTACGCCCTGGAAAAGGGGTTCCTGGAACTGCCGGACCGCTCCGACACCCACATCGACTGCCAGCTCATCGACACGGAAGGGCTGGCGTCCGTCCCCCTTCATCCCGACCTTCGCATCCCCGACCCGATCCCCCACGAGCCCAAGCCGGTGATTCTGGTGATGGATTACGCCTTCGGCACCCAGGCCTTCGAGGTGATGGACGAGCTGCTGGCCCCCTGCGAGTCCGATGAAGGGCCGGTGCGGTTCGACATCCGGTCGGTTTCGGTGATGGGGAAGGCCGGGACCCTGCCCGGAAAAAAGGGGGATATCATGCTGGCCACCGCCCATGTCTTCGAGGGCACGCCTCACAACTACATATTTGAAAACGATTTGAAAAAAGAGGATTTTGACGCGGACATCCCCGTCCACGTGGGCCCGATCCTCACGGTGCTGGGCACGTCGCTCCAGAACCGGGACATGCTCAAACGGTTCCAGAAAAGTTCCTGGGGGGCGGTGGGGCTGGAGATGGAAGGGGGACACTACCACCGGGCCATCGGCGCGGCCATAATCCGGGGGCGCATCTCAAAGGACGTCAAGGTCCGGTACGCCTACTACGCCTCGGACAACCCGCTGGTCAGCGGCCAGACCCTGGCATCGGGGAGCATGGGGATGGAAGGAATCCGGCCCACCTACATGATCACCAGGGTGATGCTGGAGAAAATTCTTTCCTGATCTGTGGCGATACCCCTCCCCCCGACCCCCTCCCCGAAGCGGAGAGGGGGGGCGCTTTTGATAGTGCAGGGCCGAATGTTTCATAAATCCAGCCCTCCCAAAAGCCTGTCTCCCCCCTTCCCTCTCAGGGAAGGGGGGCCGGGGGGGGTTAGGTCAGCGCTAGGCGCCCAGGGCCCGCAGGATCATCGGCATGGCCTTTTTGACGCCGGCGGCGCCCTTGCCGACGCGGATCGCCAGCGGGTTCTCGATGAAAAGCCATTTCAGCGCCCCCAGTTCGACCCCTTCCCGCAACAGGGGAACCACCGGGTAATCGTCTTCCCGCTGCTCCTTGACCTGGGCAGCATACCGGGTCTCCTCCGCCACCCATGCCGAGTTGAAGGCGTCCGGGCTGACCACCACGATAAAGGCGTGAGCGGTTTCGATCTTGTGATAGATGGCGTCGATGGATTCCTCGCAACTGCGCAGTTCCCGCGAGGCGAAGAGGTGGTAATATCCCTTGGCGTCCAGGGACTGACGCAACCGGTCGACAAAATCGCTGTCCCGGCTGCTGTGGGAAATGAAAATCGCGCTGCTCATGCAAATTCCTCGCGGTCGATTCCGACGTTGCAGTGGGCGTTGAGGCATGATCCGGGGCGGATGACGAGCCGACATCATCCGCTGAATGACCTCTCCATAGCGCATCCGGGGCCGAAAGGCAACCGCGGGGCCGAGAAAAGCAACGGGCGGCCGATTGCGTTTACGCACTCATCGTGATACAGATCGCCCCGGTTAGAAGCGGATAAGAGTGGATAAGAGCGGATAAGAAAGGACAACGCGGTTTCTCCATGATTCCTCCTCACGAGACCTCCGTTATCCGCGCCCAAGGATTGACGCGGACTTATACCACCGGCTCCGGCGTCGTCGCCGGTCTCGCCTCGGTCGATCTCCATGTAGCCCCGGCGGAACTGGTGGCGCTGAAAGGGGACTCCGGCTCCGGCAAATCGACCCTGCTGTCGCTTTTGGCCGGGCTCGATGCCCCCACGGCGGGCCGGCTGACGGTGGCGGGTTATGATCTGGAGGGGGCCTCTCCGGCGCGGCGGTGATCGATTTGCTCGCGCGGCTCAATCGTCCTGGGCCCGCCCGGCGAGGAGAAGGCCAGCGGCGAGCGGATGATCCGG
>JAABTM010000403.1 GCA_011389855.1 Desulfobacteraceae bacterium | reverse complement strand
AACCAGAAACAGCCGGTCTTTTTCCAGTTTCAAGGCATCCAGGAGTTGCGAGCAAAACACCTCGCAAACCGCATACTCCTCCGGCCTTCCCATCCGGGCGATGTCGCCGGTGATAACAACGAAATCGGCATCGAATTCCGATTCCCGGATCATCTCAACCATGGAATGGGTCACCACATTCTGATTGAAGGCCTCGACCGGGCCTTTGCTTTCCTTGGAGGTCAAGTGCAGATCGGACAGATGGAGGTATCGAATCATCATCGGGCTCCTGGATTGGATTGAAACCCATGGCTGGACCTTCGCCTGCCGGGGGCTGAACCCCCCGGCAAATAGGGGAACCGCCCTAAAGGGCGCTCGGTGAGGGATCATCATTTCGGGGCGTTTATGGATGCGATGCCGCATCTTTTGGGTCGGGTACTTTTTCGTCGAAATTTTCCAAATGCGGGTTGATAGTTCCACTGCCGTGGTGCGCTTTCTGATTCAATACATACCGGACGGCGCCGTCGAGCTGTTTGCCGCCCAGAGAAAAAGCGCCGTAGCCGTCCTGCCATGCAAACTTTTTCTGGTATCCAGGTATGTTGTGATTAACAAAATGGGAACTGGCGCCTTTGACCTGCGATATGTAGGCGGCAATGGACAGTTTCGGCGGAATCGATACAACGATATGAATATGATTCGGCATCCCGCCGACAGCATGGACATGGCATTCCAGCGAATCGGATTTTCCGATGATCTGCCGATATAGCCGCTCCTCGATCTCATCAGTGATGAGCGAGAACCGGTTTTTAGTGGCCCATGCCAAATGGTAATAGAGTTTCCAGACCGCCATCGGATCTACTCCTTCCACCACCAAGACGCCCCAAATAAAGCCTTGCGCTTCCGAGCCCCCTTCAGGGGGCTTCCCTTACTTTGCCGGGGGTTTTAATCCCCGGCAAGCGCTTGAAGCGATCAGGTTTGCTATGGTCTTCTTCGCCCGGCCGCCGGGGGCTGAACCCCCCGGCAAAGAAAAGGAACCGCCCTAAAGGGCGCTCGACGCCGCTCGCCTTCCGGGGCGCAGGAAAAAATCGGGCGCTTTCAATTCCTCGCCTTCCACCGCCCACACATTTCAAAATAGCCTTCTCCGCCCCAGCCCCCTTCAGGGGGCTTCCCTTTCTTTGCCGGGGGTTTTAAATCCCCGGCATGCCCCGGATGCTTGCTGGGCTGGCCGGCATGGCTCAATGACCTGGGCGCAAAGAAAGCCGGAACCCGATGCCGTCGCGCCGGTTGCGCGGGTCGATCCAGTCGCGGGAAGCCGTCCGGCAGCTCCCGGCCTCGTCGTCCCACGAGCCGCCGCGTAAGACCCGGAACGCGCCCTTATCAGGTCCGACAGAATTTTCAGCAGGACTGCTTTTATAATAGTTCTCATCGTACCAATCAGAACACCATTCCCATACATTCCCGCTCATATCCAGGAGACCGAAATGGTTAACACCGCCAGGAAAGCACCCAACCGGGCTTGTTCCTCGGATTCCTGTATCGACGAAATTCGCCTTGCCCGGATCAGGGTCGTCGCCCCAGGGAAACTGCCAGCATTGACCGCCTCTGGCGGCCTTTTCCCATTCGGCTTCGGTTGGCAAGGTGACACGCCACCCCTGATGCTTGAATTTTTCCGACAGCCACTCGCAGTAAGCATGTGCATCATGCCATGAAACCATTGTTACCGGATGATTGTCTTCGCCATAATGTTCCCATTTTTCATCCGTTTCATAGCCGCTGTCCTGGATAAAATCTCTGAATTGCGCTTTTGTTACAGGGTATCTCGATAGATAAAATTCCGACAAGGTCACTTCATGTTGAGGCGTCTCATATGGCACGAAAAGTTCGAAAAACGGAGAATCGCCGAATTTTTCTTTCAACCCCGGAATATCTTCTTCTTTTGTTCCCATGAGAAAAGCGCCTTCCGGGATTTTGACAAATCCGAACATTTCCTCTTTGGGCAGATGCCAATGATCCGGATCAAAACGAGGATCGCCTAAACGGGCCAACGCATTCCCGGCGGACACCCGCTCCTTTGGTTCCAGATAGCCGCCCTCGACGAGGTGGACCAGTTTTTCGCTGACGCGGCGAATCAGGCTTTTGCCGAGATTGCTGTCTTTCAACCGGTTCGCGCCGATTTCCACCAGCACTTCCCCCGCCATCCACACCTTCCGCCAGGATGCATCGTCCGCCGGTTCTTCATCAGGACATAGTTCCCCGGCCAAAGCCAGGGGTTTGTCCGAATCTCCGGAAAGATAGATCAACCGGCCCACCGCCAGCAGCACGACCTCCCGCCAGAAGTTGCCTTCTTCCACCAGTTCCGACGCCTTGCCGGCGAATTGGCCCTGGGAAGACAGGTGCGCGCCAGCCAGGTATTCTTGAAAGGTCCGATGAGGAAATGAGTAAATGCCGGGTTGCCGTTCCAGAAGAAGGCCGGCCCGCAGTTTGATCGTTTGAATGACGCGGTCGGCCCAGGCGAGGCTCTCTTCCGGATGCAGCGCCGCCAGGGCCAGCCTCATATCCTGCTCCCGGATATCGGCGGGGGTTTCGTTGTCGCCTTCGCCGGTTTTTCCATGGGCGTCGAAGGCCAGTTTCCACAGAAGGGTTTTCAAGTCCACGTCGGCCCGGTCGGCCTCAAGGAGCAGATCCTGTAAACGGGTGACGGTTCCCTCGTCCCCTATTGTTTTAATCTGTTCCCATCGCCACAGCAGAATGTCCACCGTGTCTTCATACAGCAGCGCCCGGGCGTCGGGCAATCGCCCTTTGTGGGTATGGACCAGGGCCATGACGGTCAACAGCAGCGGATTGGAGGCCAGTCGCCACAAGTCGGATCGTCGAATGGCTTTTTTCAACTGCCCGGCCATGCGGCGGGCTTTTTCCGGGTTGTCCACCACGTTCAATCGCTCCAGGTCGCCGTACCAGGCCTCGATGAAAGCGTCGATCTTCTTTTCGTCGAAAGGGGCCAACTCGAAGATCGGGAAGGCGTCGGGGTCCAACCGCCATTTCGGATCCTGATACGACAGCACCCGGCATGTCACCACAAATCGGCTTTTGGCGTACCGTTCTCTGAACCGATCCACGATGTCGCGAATCAGCGCCCGCAACTTCTGGGTGGGCACTTCGTCGAGACCGTCCAGGAGCAAGATGGCGTTGCCGTTTTCCAGCGCCTGTTCAAGCGGGTCTTTGGCGATATCCAGATTCTGGGAAGAGAGGCGATGGAGGATAAAATCCCACAGGTGTTTGACTTCGGCTGTGGCGTTCCCAGGCAGCCATCCGGCGAAATCGCGCAATATCACCGGGATCGGGACCGGTTGGTCGCCCTCTTCCAGCCAGCAGGACAGGTCTTTGACCGGACAGGAAGCGGGATCGAACCCGTGCAGCGCCAGACAAAGGGTCAGGTAGTTGACAAAGGTCGATTTCCCGGAACCCGGGTCGCCCAAGAGCACCATGCGGCGATGGTTCAGCGCGGCCTCCATGGCGGAAACCGGGCGGGTGTCTTTTGACGATAAGGGGTTGCTTTCCCCGGACGACGCCTTTTTCTCTTCCGTCAACTCGACTTGGGTCAGGGTGTCCAAATCGATGTAGACCTGGTCCAGTTCCAACCGCTTTTGGTCCGCCGTCGGGTCGCAAACGCCGAGATCCATGCCCCTCAGCGGCAGGTGCTTCAATGAACTGATCAGCACACCACAATAGAGTCGAAGGATGTCGGCCGGATCGGCGTCGCCTTCCCGAGCCGCTTTTTGGATGCGCTGGATTATGGTCTGAAAGGTGATATTGCCGGAAAAGTGCGAATGGATGCCGCCTTCAACTTTTGCATTGTCGCCCACCACGCCGACATTGCTGTTCTCTACATTGATTTTCCTGCTTCGGGACGGCTCCTTGCCAGAACCTGATGGAAAACGATGCTGCTGGCCATTAACCACATTCTCAGCGATGATGGTTCCCGCTTTGATGCCGATAGTGTCCGGCTTGCTCTCTTTCAAAAAGGCCGCGAGATCCTTCATCGTATCCAGAAGCTCTTTTTGAATGCGGGTTTGCTCCAAAAGCTGTTTTGTCTGGATCACCGGTTGAAGCTG
>JAABTM010000114.1 GCA_011389855.1 Desulfobacteraceae bacterium | reverse complement strand
TTCCGATCTCCCCTCCACCTTTTCGATCCGCTCCAGGTTGTTGAGCAAATCCAGGGTATCTTCTGAAAATCCCGTTTCCCTCGGCGATTCAAACACCTCGTCGATGATAGCGTCCAACTCGTCCACCGACGCTTTCGACAACCGGTCGAGGCACCGGGCCAGGTACCGCAGTTCGTCCAGATCAAGATCCCGCTGACGGTTGATGCCGTTAATCAGGACCGCGATGGGGTCCAACAGGTTGAACCGGACGATGAGGCCGGACTGATCGCCCGGTCGGGGCATCGCCTTGATTAGGTTCAGTTCGTCCATCATTTGAATCAGCGGGCCGCGTTTGCTCATGAACCCTTCGATCGGTTCCGGCTCCTCCCCGCCGGTGTAATAAATCTTTCCGTCGTCGCCGAAGTCGTAGTTGTTCAAAAGCCCTTTCGGGATCCCATCGATTTTCTCCTCCAACGCCGCGATTTCCGCCCGTTTCCGTTTTTCAGCTTCCGGGTTTTGAACCACGGGGATGGCGATGGACCGATCCCGCTGGCGGGTGCGGACCGGATCCAGCGACACCGGCACGGTGAATTTCATGTCCAGCTTGACGGTCAGCGGCTTCCAGTCCAGGAAGTGGCGCCCGTCGAAAGAGGTGCGCTCCCCCGGCTTGGAATGGAGTTTCAGCATATAGTGGTAGGGCGGGAACCGGCGGAAGACGAGATCGTACTGCCCGGTGATGGCCGCAAGATCGACGTACTGGCGGATCATCTCCTTGATGGGACGGATGATGAACGAGAAGATGACATAAAAATGAGCGTGGCTGTTGGGCCGCAGGAAGGTCATGTTGAACGCAAGGCTTTTGTAGTTGTCGAAAAGATCTGCGTGTTTCGGGTGGTGGGCGATGGCGAACTTCCGGAACATGTATTCCAGAAACGCCGTTCGGTCCCGCTGACCCGTCCGCCAGATCCGCTTGACGCCGGCGATGTTCTCCCGCCAGATGTCGAACAGCCGTTCGGCCCAGGGATGGGCCAGAAACCGTTCTTCCTCTTCGGTCATCCAGTCGAAGAAGGCGCGGTTGACGAAATAGCGGAACCATCGGAGCGGGGTCGCGCTCCGGGCCAGTGAAAAATAGAGGTCGTCGGACAACTGTTTCAATTCCTGGGAGTTCCGGAACAGTTCGAAATCGGTGCGGCAGGTTTTCTCCAGCGCGGATCGCCATCGTTCGATAAACCGCCGTTTTTCGTTCGCCAGGATAGGCAACCCCTCCGTGCCGATAAGCCTGAAGTATTTTTCCCCGGCGTAGGTCAGTCTCAGACGGCCGGACCCATCGATGGCGATGAATCCCAGGTCTTCGAAATGGCGGCCGAGCCGGTCGATGTCGTCCGTTTCCACGTTTAGGTGGTCCAGGAGCGTGTCCGGCGTCGGATCGGGCAGAAACCGAACGAAGGAGATAAAGTAATTGTGGCCGCTGGACTGAAACGTATCGATTTTGGATTTATAATCCGCGTAAAAGGAAAAAATATTTCGTCTCGATTTGAGCGGTTTGTCCGATTCCGGGAAGAGCGTCTGCATGTACCGGGCGCGCTTCAGGGCGTCCACGGCCCTGAGAAACAGGCGGTTGAAGGATCGGTCGCGGAAATCGTCGGGATACCGGATGGCCATGGACCGTCGATAAATGCTTTGGAATCGAAAGCCCGAATCTCCCTCGCGATGCGGCGATTCGATGGCTTCGTTGATGAAAAGAAACAACCGGGCGGCCGTTTCAGGCGCAATGGATAGAAACCGGGTCAACTCGAATTGGCTGTCCAGCAGGATGCCGAAGACGACGTCCGGCGCCGCACCTGGGTCCGTCTGCGCGTCCCCTTCCCCTTCTTCCCGCGCTGTAGCGGGTTGGCACATGGCCGCCAGGGCCGACATGGCGGCATCGACATCCACCGATGCTTCCTCGGCCGATTCGGTCCACAAGGTGGTGTGGATATTCAGGTTCTCGAGATCGCTCTGGATTTCGTGAACCTGAAGCCGCGTCGCGCCCACGAGCCGGGGCGACCAGATCCCCACCGACATCGGCACAGCCACGATCCGCTGTTTGATGGCGTCCATGACCGGTTTATATCGATTCTTCCAAAAATCGTAAGCTTGCGGAGATCGACTCCGCATTTTGACCGGCCTGATGGTGGTTTCAAACATGGCGCGCCTTTCCAGGATCGTCCATTATGGACGCCCCTTTTAACAGGAAGGAAAAAACGGGTCGTCGTTTTTGATGGTGCAAACCCGGTTTCGGTCTTCAAGAAACATCAGTTTGGCGTCTTCCCAGGCCGCGGGCGAAATCTGTCTTTGCAATGCGCCGTTGGAACGGACGCAGTGTTCCGACAGCAGACAGCGGCCCAGTCGAATCATATCCCGGGGCGACCCCCTGGCCAAATGCACCAGGTCCGCTTCGATCCGGTTGGCAAGGCCCGGCTCGCAAAGATCGCCCAAGGCCGGGACGCCGCGATACGTCGCCAGCCGCCGGTGCAGCATTCTCAGCAGTTCCTCGGGCGTCCACTCCACATGATGCATCCGGAGACGGTCCTGTCGAATGGCGGTTTGCGCCTGGAAATGGTCCTCCCATTCCTGGGGAAGAAAAAATTTGAAGGCAAGGCCCGGCGTGTTGAGCAGACGCCAATCCGCCAGCATCGGCGCCATGAGTTGAACGGCCGATGCCGCATCGGCCATGGCGGCCAGCTCATCGACGCCGTCCACGAGGATGTACAGGGCATCGAAGCCAAGGCTTTTGATCAGGTTGCCAAACTGATAGAGAACCGACGTCGGGTTCGAGTGGGCGTCCGCTTGCAATTCTTCCAAAACGTCTTGAGAGAGGTCGTCCATGCCAAAGGCGTCGTTGCGCGCCAGGGGCTCGATCTCCGCCTGAATCAGCCTGGACCGTTGCGACAGGGTCAGGCCGCGTCGGAAATTGTGAAGAAACCAATGGATGCGGCATCGTTCCCATTTCGGGAGGCCCAGATATCGCCCAAGTACAGGGTCGTTGTTCAACAACGCGTCGGCCAACTCATGAACGGCCAATTGGAGAATTTCGGTCACATGAACATTCCGGGTCTCCCGGGGAGACAGGGATTGCGCCAGCGCGGCGGCGGCATCGAAATCCGAATAGGCGACGCATAGGGCCTGGCCCTCTTTGAAGCCGTCCGGGCAGCACTGACGGCGGACCATGATCCGCTGAGCCGTTTTGCCGCATCCCCTGTCGGCGAATACGACGGACGACGATGGCGCCGCCGGCTCGCCGAGAATGTCCGTGAACCAAGAGGGGGGGACAAAATAATCCGGCAGTCGGGTTTCCTTTTCCGCCTCATGAACGGCGAACGGATTGGCTGAAAATCCTGCAAACGCTAACCAGCGCTCCATGCTTCTTTCCATTAAGTCCCCCTTTCTGAAGATGGTTGGCGGTTGGCGTGAAAAAGTGCGGCGACTAGATCACTGCCCCTTTAACCGTTGGGTTCTCTCCTATGGCGACATGCATTCGGACCGCTGCCGTTGACTTACTTTCTGCTTGATCGGATTGAGCTTTATCTCATTAAAGGAAAATAGCGCCGCGCCGGTTCATTTTCCATTGGGTTGTGATTGGGGTATCAGGATTGAAATGAAAAATCAACAAAAAAAGTATGGCATACTACAAAAAAGAGGAGTCGGTGTGATCATACTGGAAGATGTTTGGGGGCTATATGCGGCCATCACTCTGCCGGTATGCGCGGGCGATCAACCGCACCGCCTCCCCCACACCGTCCTCACCGGCCATTTGTTCCCCCATCCGACGCGCCTTCTCCGCCATCTCCGGTGAAGACAGAACCGTTTTAATGGCCCGGGCCAGGTTTTTGGCGGTGAGAGATCGCCGATGCAGGGGCCGGGGCGCGATGCCGGCCCGGTGGAGCGTGGCGGCCCAGAAGGTTTGGTCCGAGGCGTGGGCCACGATTACCGGGGGGCGGCCGGCCAGGGTGGCGCTTTGTGTGGTTCCGGAACCGCCGTGGTGGACAACGGCGGCGCAGCGGGGGAAAATACGGCTGTGGGGGGCGTGTCCGATGAAGTGGAGGCGGGAATCGTCGGCCAGGGAAGGAACGGTTCCGTCGTCGAACTGGAGAATGGCCCGGCATCCGGCCATCCGGACCGCTTCCGCCAGCAGGCGGATGGTGTCTTCGGGCGCGGTTTCCGCCGCCGTCATGCTGCCGAAGGTGATGAAGACCGGCGGCGGGCCGGCGTCGAGAAATCGTTTCAGGGCGTCGGGCATCTCCCAATCGTCTTTGTCGCCGGGGATGTTGAAAAATCCGGGGACACGGACATGGGAAGGCCAGTCGTCGGGCCGGGGAAAAAGGGTCGGGCTGATTTCGACAAGGTCAAGAATGGGAGACGACCAGACCTCCCCGATCACCCGCCGGATGGGATCGATGCCTTCCCGGCTACGGAGGCGGTTGATGTCCGGGGCGAAAAGCCGGTCGATGAGAAACTCGCCGATAAACCAGAGAAATCGGTTGACCAAAGATCCCAGGTCCGGGCCGCCGCCGGCCATATAGTAACGCGAAGGGTGGGCCGGGGTGGTGAAGACCGATATCCGCGGGCGACCCGCTTCCACGGCCGCCAAAGCCAGCGGATGGACCAGAAAATGGCCGACGACGATGTCGTTTTCCCGGCACAGATCCCGGGCCGCCGCCAATAGGTCTTCGGTCATCGGGTTGAAGAAATGCCGGAGAATCTTGCGGACCTGGAGCAACGGATTTCGGGTGGTCAGAACGTCCATGCCGTGACGCCGCATCAGGCAGGCGCCGTCTCCCAGGGTTCCCACCCGCCGGGCCGAAAACCCCAGACGCCGGGCCAGGTCGGAAATGTCTTTGCCCGAGATCTCCGAATAGGCCAGGGTCGTTTCATGTCCCGCCGCCGCCAGCCCGGCGGCCAGGGCGATGAACGGCCGGACGTCCCCCTCCGTCCCCCAGGTCTGGATGCCGATCTTCATGGCGCGGCCTCGTTATTCTTTGAAAAAGAAATTGCGGTTGAATACCTGGGGATCGTCGAAATGCTCCCGCCCCACCAGCCGGGTGGCGTGATGCCCCCGCTGGCGCATGGCCCCGACATCGGGAATCCCCATGGAAAACAAAATATAAGGCTCGATCCGGCCGGACCCTTTGACGATGCCGTCGGGATTGAAGATGCTTTCGTATCCGCGCCCTTCCCTGGAAAGGCTCTCCAGGTCGCTGTAGGGGCGGATTTCGTAGGGGACGCCGTCCTTCGGGATTGGTTCGGACGCCGCGTTCTGGACCTGGTGCCACCCTGAATTGACCAGGGCGGCGAGGTGCAGCGGCGGGACATCGCCGGGAAGATCCGCCGGCGTAAAGGCGTCGATCTCCAGGGGTTGGGGCGCGACGCCTGCGATGAAATCGGGATGGGGGAAATTTTGCTGGTAACAGCCGCAGTTGTTGATGATGGTGAGCATGAAGGGACGGCCGTCGGGCGCCAGGGAGACCCGGAACGTGACGCCGTCCAGATGGCCCCGTTCGATGAGGGGCGCCTCGGGGCCGGTCCGGGCCGGGTACCAGAAGACGTAATGGATCTGGATCGCCGGCGCGTCCCGGAAAAACGCATGGGTCAGGTAGACGTAGGCGGTCGGTTTTTCAGTATCCACCGAGACCGTGTCGCCCCGCCAGACGATGCGGCCCGGCCGGTCCGCGTCGTGCGCCACGTCCTGCCGCAGGATGGGGGCGAACCGGTGGATCAGGCCGGCGGTTTCTTCGGGGGTGAGGATGATCCGGCCCAGGGCGTCCCGCTGGAAAGGCGGTCCGCCCGTTGCCTCCGCGGGAGGGGAGGGCGGGATGAAATCCGTCAGGACGCCCCGGACCGGCAGGTCGTCCCTCGGGGTCTGGTGCCAGCCCCTGAACTCCCGCTGGGCTTTGTGGGTGAGCACGGCGACGGGGATCGCGGCGATGGGATAGAGCCCCGCCACCCGCAGGGCCAGGGAGTACTCGCTGTTGCCCTGGGCGGCCTCGGCCGCGGCGGGGAAGAAATCGGGTCGGGCGCGGTCGGCCGAAAGGAGCCGGGCGCCGTGGGCGGCGGCGAGGGCGGACAGGCCCTCCCGGCCGGCAACGTCGAACCGCTCTGAAAGGGTTTTGACGGCATCCTCCGGAAGGTTCCGGATCTCTTTTTCCCGTCCGGCGACATCCAGTTTTCGCACGGCGTTCAACCAGGCATCCCACTGCTCGTTTGTCTCTATACGAGTCGCCATGGCCGCCAAAAATCGATCCGTTCGAAGATAGGGAAATCCGGGCAGCCGGAAAGCGGCGGCGTCTCCGACTTTTTCCCGCTCGACGGCGGCGTCCAGGGCGGTGAAAAAGAGCGATGCCTCCGTGGGGCGGGACTGAGGGGAGAACGAGGGCTGGACGCCGCGACCGGCGCAGCCCTGGAGAAGAAGCGCGAAAAGAAGGATTGCCCATATGGGACAGCCGGACAGGGGAAAAGATCGCCTAAATGCCTCGCTTTGGTTCATGTCGTTCCTCCATGTTTCAGTAGAACGGGTGTGACCGCCCCGGAAAGGGGGTTGGGAGCTATGCCAGCCGAGGCTGGATCATTTGCACGAGGGTTTCCAGGGCCGGGGGCCCCAGGCGGCTTTCGATTTCATTCAGAAGGGATTTGAAAACATCGCGCCGGTCGTCCTCGGGCAGATCGGCCAGATCGTAAGCCACCTCGTGAATCCGGGTTTTCAGCCGGTCCACCGGGTCCATGGGCATGCGGGTCGCGCGGCGTTCCGATTCTATTTCGTCGGCCATTTGGAGAATCCGACGGTTTTTGTGCATTTCCCCCAGAATGTGCTCGGCGCATTCCCAGAATTTGTTGTCGCCGTCCGAATCCAGGCCGGCTTCGATATCGGCGGCGATCTCGTCGAATCCGGAGATTTTCGATTTATCCTCGGTCATGAACGGTCTACCATTTTCCCTTTCTCTGGCGCTCCTGGATCAGGGTTTTCACGTGGCCCAGGGATTCCGGCCCCATCCGCTTTTCGATGGCTTCGAGAAGTCGGGCCAGCCAATTCCGCCGCTCGCTGTCCTTTATGGCGGCCAGCGTGTCAGCGGCGGCGTGGATGTTCTCCGCGGCCGTTTCGCGCCAGATTTCGTCGTAATTTTTCGGTTTGGCGGGCCGGGGTCTCGTTTTCGGTTTCGAGGGGGCGGGGATGACCTTGTCGTCATCCGCCAGAGGCGCGCTCAGATTCCCGAAAAGAGATTCCTCAAGCTCCGCCGCCAATTGGGTCTCGAGGTCGCTAAACGCTTTCTTCTTGTCAGACGTGTCGCCCATCGGTCCATCTCCTTACAAGTTTACACTTTTTCGCAGAGATTTTCAAAAGATTTGCGGCTTCCTTGGTCAGGCCGGGCGGCATTGTAGTATGGCATGTTTATGGGGTCAAGGTCATGGGGAAGAAATAAGTGCGATAAAAGTCTTGCAATGGGTTCTGCTTGCATGGCATCAAGGTGCGATTCCAGAAAAGGAGGAGAAGGCCGTGCGCTGCTTGTAGAACGGTAATTTAAAAATTTACTTAACATTTCAGGTTAATTTTTTATTGAAATTATTGCCGGATGAACCTATATTTTAAGTCGAAGAGGCTTCAGAAGATATGCAGCAGTTCCGGCGAGGCCGTGAAAAAGCTGGGGCCGAAGAGGGCGGCAAAACTTCAGCAGCGGCTTATGGAGCTTTCGGCTGCGTTCTCGCTGAATGATATCTCCAAGCTGCCGCCGCCCCGCTGTCACGAACTGACCGGCAATCGCAAAGGGCAATTTTCCGTCGATCTCGAACACCCCTATCGCCTTATTTTTATCCCGGCCGATGACCCGTTGCCGGTGTTGCCCGATGGCGGTCTGGACTGGTCGGGCGTCACGGAGATCGAGATTATCGAGATCGCGGACACGCATTAGGGGAGAAAGGGGAAGGCCATGAGGAAGGCCAAAAAGATTCATTCATTCGAGCCCGACTTCGCCGTTCCACCCGGTGAAACGCTCAAGGAGGTCGTGGAATCCCTTGGGATGAGCCAGAAGGAACTGGCGGATCGCACTGGGCTGACGGTGCAATCCATTAACAGGATTTTTAAAGGGAATCAGCCGATTACCTTTGAGACCGCCAACCGACTGGAACTGACCACGGGCGTGCCGGCGCGGATGTGGAACAATATGGAATCACAGTACAGGGAACAACTGGCGAAGCTGTCCAAAAAAAAGCAGCTTGAAAGCCATCAGGGCTGGCTGAAAAAGCTGCCGCTCAAACCTATGGCGGAATTCGGCTGGTTGAAAGCGCACGAAGATAAAGCGGCCCAGCTTGAGGAAGCGCTTCGTTTTTATGGAATTGCGTCCCCGGATCAGTGGGAGCCCGTATGGCGGGAGTACCAGGCGTCGTACCGTCAAACCCATCGATTCGAGACCCGAGCCGAGGCGATTTCCGCCTGGCTTCGCAAAGGGGAGATCGAAGCTCAAAAGATTCCGTGCGGCCCATTCGATAAAAAGGAGTTCCGAGGGGGCCTTGACGCCTTCCGTAAATTGACGGGTGAAATGCCGGATAGTTTTTTGCCGAAGGTGAGGGACCGCTGCGCACCCGCCGGCGTCGCCGTGGTGATCGTGCCGGAACTCCCCAAGACAGGGGTTTACGGCGCCACGCGGTGGATCGGGGAAAAGGCGGTCATCCAGCTCAGCATGCGGTATAAGAGCAACGATCAGCTATGGTTCACGTTTTTCCATGAGGCCGGGCACATCCTCAAGCATGGCCGGAAGGATGTGTTTATCGAGAGCAACGGCCCCGAAGACGAGCAAGAAAAGGAAGCGGACGTTTTTGCCCAGAATCAACTCATCCCGCCCGGCGAGCTGCGACGTTTCCTGGCGAAATGGGATCATAGAAGCCTGGGTCCGATCAAGCTTTTCGCGGAACGGATCGGCATCGCGCCGGGCATCGTGGTGGGCCGGCTACAGCACGACGGATTGCTCCCGAAATCCCATGGGAATGGGTTGAAAGTGTTTTTTAAGTAAAAACCCTTTGCCATCCCCTGCATCCGCGTGGCATTACGTTCTAATTCCAGAAACAGAAGGGCGAGACTGCCCCGAGACCATGAAGACCTACTGGGTTCCCGGCGTCAACAACCTGGGCGGGTTCGGGCGGTGGGCCGATGGATCGCCCACCTGCTCGAATCCGACCTCGAAGAAGTCTACAACACCGAACGCCACCTTTTATACGTCGCCTGCACTCGAGCCCGGGACCACCTGCTGGTGACCGGCGTCGGAGTTTTTGGAGGATATGTTGCGGTGAAAACCGAATACGAAGATGGGATCCCGGCCTGTGTCAGGACGCAAAAAGGGGCTGCGGCGTAAACCGCAACCCCTTTATTTTATGGTAGGCACGATTGGATTTGAACCAACGACTTCTACCGTGTCAAGGTGAAGCGATGAATTAACAGAAAATAACAACAAGCAATAACCCACAAGAATATAAAGGGAAAATTTATTTTCCATTTTATGTTCTTGTGGGTTTTTTTATGGTGTTTTTCCGTGTTATGGTAGCAAAATGGTAGCAGCTTATGATAGAGACAATCTATCTGATTTTGGCGTGTTATGGGGCGATTTGGTAGCAAGAATCGAACTTGAAGCGAATTCAAAATGCATTGGAATGAGATAGCAGATGGGAAAGAAAGCAAGAAAAAAGGCCGGTGAAAATGCGGGAAGATCAATGACAAAATCAAGTGGCCCTCCCAAAAAAATGAAGACGCTGGAATACCCCGATACGCCGGAAAAACAATTTGTGGATGGATGGCGGGAAAGATCCTTGAAAGGCAAGGCGGAGGTGAAAACGAAACCTTTCGACCCCGTTGACCCCAACGAAGTCAGGTCTGGGGACACGGAAGGTCAGGAGTACATTGAGGAAGGCCGTTTGGATTTTTCCGATGCATTGTTTTTTGAATGGCTTGAACAAACACCTCAGTTCCTTGCCACCAACATATTTCAAGAGAAAATTAAAATGTGGCAGGACATGGTCCGAGATTCCACGCTTGAGGAGAGCTATAGGTTTGAAGCCAGAGACAGACTCTATAAAATCGGGCAAACCTTGGCCTTCCAAGGGTCGGGGAGAAAGCCGAAAGTTTCTGAGGATTATGTTGTTCTCGATTATTTTAGGCTATTAGATGCTATAGAAAAAGCGTTTGATGAAGCGTCCCAAAAGGGAGATGCCTATGAGAAAATTCGCCAATACTTAGTACGTGAAGGACAGGAGCACATAAAACAAGATATCGGACAGAAGGATTACAAAACCCCGAGGAAAATTGCGCTTCTGATTATATCCGATCAATTTCAAATCTCCGAAAGGCGAGTAGAGCAACTCATCAAAGAAAGCCCCTTCCCTCGAAAACCTGTTTCGCTACCCTGAACATCCCCCCATAAAAACACACCTTGCAGTTAGCGGTTTAATTCTAAGCTCTCTTTTTAAATATATAATAAATACAATGCTATAGTATTGACGAAAAAAAGATTTTATCTTTATTTCGATGATTCCTCTTTTCCCCTTGGTCTATGTTGGCCTCAGTCTATGTTTCTTGTTTTTTTAACATTTTGTTTCAAAGGGGGAAATGTGCAGAATTTGATTTCAGTGGATGAGTTGGCAGACCGTTTGTCAGTCCCGAAGAGCTGGATTTACAGCCAGACCAGAAAACGGGGCGAAAAAACAATTCCTTGCGTCCGGATCGGGAAATATTGCCGTTTCAATTACGCGGATGTCCTCGAATGGCTCAAGTCAAAGTCGCAGGGGGATTGAGAGTCATGGGGCGTCATTTCTTACATCTGGCAAAAATCAGCCCCGACGAAATAGCGTCCGCTTTGGATTTCCGATCTGTTTTCGAGACCATATTGGGGCGCGACATTCCCGACGCGAAGGACAATGGGTGGTCTCGACGGTTGTTGCATTGCCCGTTTCATTCGGATCGAAACCCCAGTTTTGGCGTCAACGTGGAAACCGGCCGATATAAATGCTTTTCAGCATGCGGCGGTGGGGATATCTTCGATTTTTATCGAAAAATGACAGGGGCAAGTTTTTCGGAAGCGAAGTTGGCGCTTGCTCGGATGGCCGGCTTGGAAGTGGGCGCGCCATTGTCCCCGAAGCAACGGATCGAGATGGCGGCGCGGGTTCAGCGTCAGGAATGCCAACGGGAAGCTCTTTCGCGGTTCCATCAATGGCAGGTCGAATATTCCAGCCTTTGCGGAGAGGTCGCCCTTGGCGTCCGCCGACGCTTCCTGGAGGGGTTCAAATCCATGGAAGAAGCGGAAGCAGAATCTTACTTGTTCCACGCGTTGTCATTGGCGGAATATCATCTGGAAATTCTATGCAGTGGCGACGACTTGGCAAAGGCCGAGTTGTACTGGGAGGTGACGAAAAATGGAAAGCGCGGCGCTCGATTTGGTGATGGAAGTTGACAACGAGGCGCGGATTGCCTCCGCGAAACCAATTCCACTTCCTGAGCTGTCCCCAGTGAAGGCGTTCGATTATGATCTGCTGCCTGACGCCTTGTCGCCATGGGCGAAGGATGTTTCCGAGCGGCTTCAATGTCCCCCTGATTTCGTGGCTGTCGGAATGATGGTCGCCATAGCGGCCGTGGTGGGGCGGAAAATCTGCATCAGACCGCAGGAGCGCACCACATGGGAAGGCGTCCCGAATATGTGGGGCTGCATTGTCGGGCGACCCGGCGTGCTGAAGAGTCCGGCGCTGGAAGAAGCGCTGAAACCGCTCAATCGTCTCATAGCACGCGCTCAAGAAAAGTTTGATGTCGAGATGGGGGCATTCAAAGCGGAAGCGTTGGCGGCCAAGTTGAGGGGCGAGGCGCAACAAAAAAAGGCAAGAGATGCGTTGAAAAAAGATCCCAATGCCGATGTGGGCGCCCTGCTTGCGGCCGATGAACCGGAGCCCCCGTCGTTGCGGCGGTACAAGACGAACGATTCCAGCCCGGAGGCGCTGGCCGAACTGCTCCGGTTGAACCCCAACGGCCTCATGGTTTATCGGGATGAATTGATTTCCTTGCTGCGAAACCTGGACAGGGAGGATAGGGCGGAAGCACGCGGATTCTACTTGACCGGATGGAACGGTGATTCTCCCTATACCTCCGACCGGATCGGACGCGGTAAAAATCTGCACATTTCGGCCGTCTGCATCTCCCTTCTTGGCGGTACACAACCGGGCAGGATTTCCGAGTATGTCGGGCGGGCGGCGAGCAACGCGGCGGCCAATGACGGTCTGATTCAACGGTTTTCGTTAATGGTTTGGCCGGACATCCCGAAGAACTGGCGAGACGTTGACCGATTCCCCAACAGGGAGGCCAAGGCATCGGCTTTTGATGCTTTCGACCGGCTCGACCGACTCGACCCGGCGGCCATCGGCGCGGAGCAGGATAAAGATATGGACGGAACGCCAGAGGGCATCCCTTATTTGCGCTTTGACGCGGAGTCATTGTCGATCTTTCGGGACTGGCGGGCGGGGTTTGAAGCTCGCCTTCGGGATGGGAGCTTGCATCCCGCAATGGAAGAACACCTGGCAAAGTATCGGAAATTGGTGCCGGGGCTGTCGCTTTTGTGCCATCTCGCCGATGTGGGCGGCGGTCCGGTGAGGGGCGAATCATTGCTTAAAGCCCTGGCGTGGGCGGATTACCTCGAAACCCATGCCGAACGGGTTTACGGGGCGGCGATCCAACCAGATGTTACAGCGGCGAAAGCGATTTTGCGGCGGATCAAAAAAGGGGACCTTCCCGAAACCTTCTCCGGGTGGCAAGTGTGGCGTCCCGGCTGGTCCGGTTTGGACAGGGAGAGAGCGCAAGAGGGACTGCGTTTGCTCGTCGAGTACGAGCATCTTGTGGAAAAACCAGTCAAGACGGGCGGCCGAACCAAGACGGTATACGCTATAACGACCGCAGCAGGATAGAAAGCTCCGTGTGAGGATGGGGCCAGCTTTTGAAAAGGATTTGTGACGCCTGCAAAAACTGCAAAAAGTCCTTCTTGCAGTTTTTGCAGCAACGAGGGAGGGGTGTTACGGAAAAATCGAGATGACAAGCTGATTTGTTTTTGTTGCAAAGGGGCTGACTTTTGGCGCAGCGTTCACGGGAACATGATCTGCCGAAGGTGTCACCCCCCGGCATCTCAAGAGTTGGAGGCTGAATGATCCATGTTGAAAATTTCCATCGGCTGGACTGCGGCCATCTTGTCGGCTTTGTGGATATCGTCATTCCCAAGTGGTGCTTGTCCATCAAGGGTGTTGCCGTGTTCGATAAGAACGGCGGTCGGTGGGTGAAGATGCCTCAAAAGCGCCACCAGGAAGGCGACGGCGAAACCAATTATGCCGACGCCATGGCATGGACGGACAAGGCCGTGGAAACCCGTTTCCGGGATGCGGTTTTGAGGGCGCTTGAAGCTGGCGGGCATATCCCGCCGAAGGCCGACGCGCCAAAGCCGAACCGAAAAACACCGGGGCGGATGACCTACCGGGGCGGCCAGTATCGGCCGGATGACTTCCAAGGGGTACAGCCGGGGGATGATATACCCTATTGAAACCACTATAGGAGGGCGATGTCATGGGCAGGAAAACCAAATTGAACCACAAAACCATTGACCTGATTTGCGACGGCGTAAGGTCCGGGCTCCCCAAAAAGAGGGCGGCGGAGCGTGCCGGCATCCATGAGTCAACGCTTTACGATTGGGTGAATAGGGCTCATGAGGGGCGGCTTTTTGCCAAGTTTTCCGAGGCTCTAAAAAAGGCCGAGTCGGACCTGATGGCCTACCACCTGGACCGGATAAAGGCCGCTTCTGATGATGGAACGTGGCAAGCATCCGCTTGGGTTCTGGAAAGGCGCTTTCAAAAGGAGTTTGGAAGGCGGCAAGAGATCGACCACAGCGGAAAGATTGAGGGGCAACCCCCGCAGGAAGAGACAGGACCGGGTTTACAGGCGCTTTTGGACAGCGTTAGAGCGTCTGTTCGGGGCTATGAGGAAGAATTTGAAGCGGAGGCTTAATCAATGGGCAGAAAAAGCAAGTTCTCGAAAAAGAAGTGGGACAGAATATGTTCCGAGATAGCAAGCGGACGGTCTGTCAGGGAGTTGTGCGCAAATGAGGAGTGGGCTCCCG
>JAABTM010000113.1 GCA_011389855.1 Desulfobacteraceae bacterium | reverse complement strand
CGACTTGCCCGGCCGGCGAGGACATCGCCCGGATCCAGCTCCTGACCGCGGCGGGGAAGACCGGCGAGGCATGGGAGACGATCCTGCGGGAAAACCCGTTTCCGGCCGTCTGCGGCCGGGTCTGTTTTCACCCCTGCCAGGACGCGTGCAACCGGGCCGCATTCGATGAGACGGTCTCCATCCGCCACGTGGAGCGGTTTCTGGGGGACGCGGCCCTTCAGCAGAGCCGATCCGCGGCGCCTCTCCGTCCCCCCACCGGCAAACGGGTCGCCGTGGTCGGCGCCGGTCCGGCGGGATTGTCCGCCGCTTACTTCCTGGCCCTGCTGGGATACGGGTGCGACGTTTTCGAGGCCGCCGGCCGGGCGGGGGGGCTGCTTCGGTGGGGCATCCCCCGGTACCGGCTGCCGGAGAAGATCCTGGACGCCGAGATCGGCCGCATCGTCGATCTGGGGGTCAAGATCTATACCGGCAAGCCGGCGACGGAGGCGTTTCTCGACGAAGCCGCGCGGACCTACGACGCGCTCTTTCTGGGCTGTGGTCTGGGACGCCCCATCGCCCTGAAAATTCCCGGAGAGGAACTGGCCAGGGACGGCCTTTCATTTCTGCGGGATTTGCAGAGCCCCGACGCTTGCGTCCGGGCGCAAAAAGCGGCCATCATCGGCGGCGGCAACACCGCCGTGGACCTGGCCCGGTCCCTTCGACGATTGGGGGCGGAACCGGTGATCGTCTACCGCCGCCGACGGGAGGACATGCCCGCCTTCGGTCGGGAGGCGGAAATGGCCCTGGAAGAGGGCGTCCGCCTCATGGAACTGAAAGCTCCGGTCCGGATCGACGAAACCGGGCGGGGTCGCCGCCTGACCCTCCAGTCCATGAAGATGGCGGGAACCGGTCCGGATGGCCGGGCCCGGGTGGTCCCCGACGGCGACGCGACCGAAACCCTGGATGTGGAAGCGGTCTACACCGCCATCGGCGCATCGCCGGCGGCGGAATGGCTGATGCCGTCGGAAAATGAACCGGGGATGATCCGACTGGCCCATTGCACCCTGGTCCAACGGCGACTGCCCACGGTCTTTGGCGGGGACCTGACCAACCCCGTCCAGAGCGTAACCGACGCCATCGCTTCGGGCAAGGCCGGGGCCATGGCCCTGGATGCGCTGTTCAGGGAGGGGGCGGAAGCGGTATCCCATCGGCTGGCCGGCTGCCGGGTGGGTTCCGGATCGTCGCTCTCCATGGAGATCTACCTGGAGGGCGCGCGGGGGCGGCGTGCGTCCCACGAAGTGGCCTTCGAAGAGATCAACACCGCTTATTTTTCCCCCTCTTCACGAAAACGGCCGGCGATTTCGCCCCCCGCGGAACGGGTCCGCACCTTCGACGAGGTGGAACGGGGCCTGTCCGAAACCGACATCCCGGGAGAGGCGGCCCGGTGCTTCAACTGTGGCCTGTGCAACGACTGCGACAACTGCCGGCTTTTCTGTCCGGAGGTGGCCGTGATGAAAAACGAAAGCGGCGGGGGGTCCGAATCCCGCCGAATCCTTTACGATTACTGCAAAGGGTGCGGCATCTGCGTGACGGAATGCCCCCGGAACGCCATGGACCTGACGGTCGAGGAGGGGATATGAAGGCGGTTCTGGAAGGCAGTCACGCGGTGTCCGAAGCGGTCCGGATGGCCCGGGTGGCGGTGATGTCGGCGTACCCCATCACCCCCCAGACCCACATCGTGGAGGCCCTCAGTGAATACTGCGCAGACGGGACCATGGACGCCCGGTTCATCTGCGTGGAGAGCGAACATTCGGCCATGGCGGCCGTCATCGGCGCGGCCAGCGGCGGGGTGCGGACCTTCACCGCCACCTCGTCCCACGGTCTGGCCCTCATGCACGAACTCCTCCACTGGGCCTCGGCGGCGCGGCTGCCCATCGTCATGGCCGAGGTGAACCGGGCCCTGGGGCCGGGCTGGAACATCTGGATGGACCAGACCGACAGCCTGGCCCAGCGGGACACCGGCTGGATCCAGCTCTACTGCGAGGACGGCCAGGAGGCCCTGGACACCACCCTCCAGGCCTTCCGCCTGGCCGAAGCCGTCAACCTGCCGGTGATGGTGGTGCTGGACGCCTTTTTTCTGTCCCACACCTACGAACCGGTGGACGTGCCCGACCAGGCAGCCGTGGACCGGTTTCTCCCGCCCCTGGACCCCCGGATCAAACTCGACTACGGCGACATCTGCGCCATGAGCCAGATGGCCCCGCCGGGGGTCTACATGGAGATGCGCCGGGACATCCAGAAAGGGTTCGAACGCGTGCCGGGCGCCTTCGCCGAGACGGAAGCGGCCTTCGCCGACGTCTTCGGCCGCGGCTACGGCGTCATGGAGGCGGTGGCCTGCGACGACGCGGAGACGATCCTGGTCCTGACCGGGACGGCGGCCGGCACCGGGCGACAGGTGATCGACGCTCTACGGGCGGAAGGCGAAAAGGTGGGGATGCTCAAGCTGAAGATGTTCCGCCCCTTCCCGGTCCGGGAGATCCGGTCGGTCCTGGGCGGCGCCCAAAAAGTGGCGGTGGTGGACCGCAATTTCTCCTTCGGCGCCTCGGGCATCTTCGCCCAGGAGATCCGGGCGGCCCTCTACAACGGAAAGTCCCACCCCCCGGTCTTCGGCTACATCGCCGGATTAGGCGGACGGGATGTGACCGTCGATACGCTGGAAACGATCTATCGGATGACCCGGGAAAGAGAGACGCCCGAGGCGGAGAGCGTTTGGGTGGGGCTGAATTGAGATTGATTGATGAACTATTTTGGGTTTCGGCGGTCGTCCACCGTGTCCACTCAGTCCACCCAGTCCACCCAGTCCACCCAGTCCACAATGTCCGTTAGACTGCAAAAAAAGTAAGCTGATAAAAGAAAAAGGATCCATCATGACCGAACCAGCCCCCGCCCCCCAAGACCTCATGCACCCCGGCCACGTGGGCTGCCCCGGCTGCGGGGCCGCCGTGGCCATGAAGTTCGCCATGCGGGCGCTGGGGGAGAAGACCATGCTGGTGATCCCGGCCTGTTGCTGGGCCATCATCGCCGGGCCCCATCCCCAGACCGCGCTGAAGGTCCCCGTCCTCCATACCGCCTTCGCCACGGCCGGGGCCGCCGCCAGCGGACTCCGGGCCGCCCTGGATCGGCGGGGCGACAATGAAACGGTGGTCACGGTCTGGGCCGGCGACGGCGGCACCTTCGACATCGGGTTCCAGTCCCTGTCCGGCGCCGTCGAGCGAAACGAAGACTTTCTCTACGTCTGCTACGACAACGAGGCCTATATGAACACCGGGGTCCAGCGCAGCTCCGCCACCCCTTTCGGGACCCGGACCACCACCACCCCCGGCAAAGGGTGGAAGGCCCAGCGGAAAAAAAACATCGTGGAAGCCCTGGCGGCCCATCGCATCCCCTATGCGGCCACCGCCAGCATCGCCTATCCGGACGACATGATGCGCAAGTTCAGAAAGGCCCGTTCCATGAAGGGCGGCAGCCGGTTCATCCACGTCTACGCTACCTGCCCCACCGGGTGGCGGGTTCCTTCGGAGATGACCGTGGCGGTGGCCCGGCTGGCGGTCCAGGCCAACATCTTTCCCCTTTACGAAGTGGAAGACGGGGTCCGCTACACCCTCAACGCGAGCGGCGACCGGCCGGCGGCGGACTACCTCCAGGTCCAGGGCCGGTTCAAGCACCTGACCCCGTCGGACATCGAGGCCATCCAGGCCATGGTGGACGAGGACCGGGCCCTGTTGCGCCGTAAAATCGAGATGAGCCGGGGCGAAGGGTAGCCGACGTGGCCGAAGCCGCCAAATGGAAGGCCGGCCTCATGGCCTCGGGTATGGCGAGCGGTACTGCCTGGCGGCGTCGGTGCTGAGAAGCAGAAAATACATCCAATAGGGCCGATTCGTTAAACCTTTCAGACCAAAAAAGGAAAAAAGACCATGCTCAATACCCAGCAGCTGATCATCGAGCCCTTTGTTCAAGAGATCAAGACGGCCTACCAGAAGACCTACGGTCAGATGAAGCCGGACCTTTCCAACATCCTGGAGTGGGCTGGGTATCTGGCGCTGGAGAACATCGCCAACTGCGACACCCTTTATCACAATGTCGAGCACACCATCATGGTGGCGCTGGCCGGCCAGGAGATCCTCCGGGGCAAGCATTTGACGGAGGGCGGCGTCAAGCCCCGGGACTGGCTCCACTACATGATGGCCCTTCTGTGCCACGATATCGGCTACGTCAAGGGGATCTGCCGAAACGATCAGGGGGGGGCATACGCCACCGGCGTGGACGGCGAAACCGTAACCCCTCCGCCCGGCGGCTCCAGCGCGGTCCTGGCCCCCTATCACGTCGATCGTGCTCAGCTCTTCATCCGGGAGCGGTTCAGTAAAAACCTGCTGGTGGACGTGGATGCCGAGCGGATCGGCGCCTTCATCGAAATGACCCGGTTCCCGGTTCCCGACGACGAGTCCTACCGGGACACCAAGGGTTTCGGCGGTCTCATGCGGGCCGCCGATTTTATCGGCCAGCTGGGAGACCCCAACTATCTCCGGAAGATCCCGGCCCTCTATTTCGAGTTCGAGGAGATCGGCGCCAACCAGAGCATCGGCTACAAAAACCCCGAGGATATGCGGAAAAACTACGCCAAGTTCTACTGGAACGTGGTGAGCCCCTACATCCAGGACGGCATCCGGTACCTCCGGGTCACCCAGGAGGGCAAGCAATGGATCTCCAACCTCTACGCCCACGTATTCGCCGTGGAACACGATCAGATCGAACTCATCGGCTCGACCGATCAGAAGCTGGATGCCTTCCGGGATTAGGTTTGACGGATTCCCATGAGCGGGCGGAACCGTTCGACGCCCTGTGCCGGTCCCGGCTCGACGCGCTTTACCATCGCTACAACCGAAGGCGCTACGTCGATCCCGACCCGCTGACCTTTCTGTACGATTACCCCGACCCGGCGGATCGCGAGATCGTCGCCCTCATCGCCGCTTCCCTGGCCTACGGACAGGTCAAGACGATCCTCAAGAGCGTCGCGGCGGTGCTCGATTGCATCGGACCCTCCCCTGCCCTGTCCCTCCGGACCGCCTCCCCGGCCGCTCTCCGGAAATCCCTTTCCGGCTTCGTCCACCGGTTCGCCACCGGCGACCACATCGCGGGCGTCCTGATCGCCGTCCAGCGGATCCTGTCCCGGCATGGATCCCTCCACAACTGCTTTCTGACGGGGCTTCAATCGTCCGACGAGACCATCCTTCCGGCCATGACCCGGTTCGCCCACCGGTTGATCGACGGCGCCTCCACCGATCCGGGTCACCTCATCCCCCGACCCGACCGGGGAAGCGCCTGCAAACGGTTGAACCTGATGCTCCGCTGGCTGGTCCGCCAGGATGCGGTGGATCCCGGAGGATGGGAGGGCGTGCCGATTTCCAAACTCATCGTTCCCCTGGACGTCCACATGCATCGCATGGCCCGGGAGCTGGGACTGACCAATCGCAAGGCCGCCAACATGAAGACCGCTCTTGAAATCACCGCCGGATTCTCCCGGATCCGTCCCGAAGACCCGGTCCGGTACGATTTCACCCTCACCCGACCGGGCATCCGGGGCGACCTGGACATGGCCGAATTTTTTGTTGCCCCAAACAACAGGCATAGACCGTCATGAACCGCTATTTCAACATCGCCGGCCCCTGCCACCCCGAAGATCATTACATGCTGCCGTCCGAATCGCGGTGCGGCGAAGTGACGGGGCTTATCCGGCAAAAACAGTATTTCGTCATTCACGCGGCCCGGCAATCCGGCAAGACGACCTTGCTGCTCGATTTGGTTAAAAAAATCACGGAAGCCGGGGATTATTACGCGCTGTATTGCTCGTTGGAGTCGGTCCAGCTTATGGACGACCCCGCCGAAGGGATTCCGGCGATCATCGCCACCATTCAAGCGGCCGTCAGGCACGGCAAATCTTTTCAAAATGTTGTTGCGCAAAACGACGCCGAACCCTATCATATCGCGCTGAGAGAATATTTAATCGCCCTGTGTCAACATCTAAACAAGCCCCTGGTGATCCTGTTCGATGAAATCGATTGCCTGACCAACGGCACGCTGATCTCCTTTCTGCGCCAACTTCGGGACGGCTACGTCAACCGCTACACCATCCCCTTTGTCCATTCGGTTGGCCTCATCGGAATGCGCAATATCCGGGATTACAAAGGAAAAATTCGAGAAGACCGGGACACGTTGGGCAGCGCCAGCCCTTTTAACATCGTGACCGAAGCCCTGACCTTGCGCAATTTCACCCGGGAAGAGGTGGACCGACTGATCTCCCAGCACACCCAGGACACCGGGCAGGCGTTTTCGCCGGCGGTTCTGGGCCGCATTTTCGACGATACCCAGGGCCAGCCGTGGCTGGTGAACGCCATCGCCCGGGAAATAGTGGTCAAGATTCTGAAAAACGATTTTTCCGCATCGCCCACCATCGATCACGTCGATCAGGCCGTTGAAACCATTATCCGGCGAAGGGACACCCACATCGACAGCCTGCTGGAGCGGCTCAAGGAAGAACGGGTGCAAAAAATCGTCGAACCGCTGATTCTCGGAGAAGCGCGGCAACACGGCCTGCTGGACGACGATTATCGATACGTCCTCGATTTGGGACTGCTCAAGGAACACAACGGCCGGCTTGTTCCGGCCAATCCCATTTACGAGGAAGTGATTGTCAGCGGTTTGACCGACCATATCGAAGACAGGCTAACGGATCTTTCTTCATCTCAAAATCCGCTGGCGCCGTCTGCCGACGATCAGTTGGACATGCGCCGAGTTCTCACTGATTTTCAACAATTCTGGCGGGAACATTCGGAAATCTGGCGGGAGCGGTTCCAGTACAAGGAAGCGGCCCCCCACCTGGTTTTGATGGCCTTTTTGCAAAAAATCGCCGGTCAAAACAGCTTTATCACCCGGGAGATGGCCTCCGGCCGGGGCCGCCTGGACATCTGCATCCGGCGCGGGGACATTCGCTATCCCGTTGAAATCAAAATTCGCCGGGACAACAAGACCCTCGCGGAAGGCAAAAAGCAGCTCACCGCCTACATGGAAACCCTCGGATGCGATGAAGGATGGCTGGTGGTGTTCGATCAGCGGAAAAAACCATCCTGGAAAAGCAAATTGTTCTGGAAAACCGAAACCGTGGACGAAAAGGTCGTTCACATTGTGGGCTGCTGATTTTTTGCTGGAATTCGGCGATGGATCGGAGAAGGCGAGTAACTTTGTTACGCCCTCGAATTCAGGAAATGAAGCGGTTTTAAAAAAACCAAATATTCGTCAGTAGAAGCGATTATCAAGAAGGTGTTGACATGACTGGGACGGTGTTCTATACGGTAATATTAATGAGAGTAACATTGTTACACCGACTGACAGCGCTCAGCAAACAGCCGGAATCCAAAGGACATGAATAAGGAGACGCCGAAACATGGTTGAATTTGCCTACGAGGATCCCCTTCCCATGGGCGCGGACAATACCGAATACCGCCGATTGACCCCGGATCACGTCGATACGGCCGATTTCCAGGGCGAGACGATCCTTAAGGTCGCGCCCGAGGGTCTGACCCTGCTGGCGGAAGGGGCGTTCACGGATGTATCCCACCTGCTCCGGCCGTCCCATCTAAAATCCCTGTCAAAAATATTCGATGATCCCGACGCCGCCGAGAACGACCGCTACGTGGCGCTCGAGATGCTTAAAAACGCCGTGATCTCCGCCGAGATGGTCTTTCCCATGTGCCAGGACACCGGAACGGCCATCGTCATGGGCAAAAAAGGGCAACGGGTATGGACCGGATTTTCCGACGAGGCGGCCCTTTCCCGGGGCGTTTTCAACGCCTACACCCGGGGCAACCTCCGCTACTCCCAGAACGCGCCCCTGACGATGTACGACGAGAAGAACACCGGGTGCAACCTGCCCGCTCAGATCGAGATTTACGCCGCGGAGGGCGACGCCTACAAATTCCTCTGCATCGCCAAGGGCGGCGGATCGGCCAACAAGACCTACTTGTTTCAAGAGACCAAGGCGGTCCTCAATCCCGGAACCCTGGTGAATTTTCTGACCGCCAAGATGAAGACGCTGGGCACGGCGGCCTGCCCGCCCTACCACCTGGCCTTCGTCATCGGCGGCACATCGGCCGAGTTCAACTTGAAGACCGTGAAGCTGGCCTCGGCCGGCTACCTGGACGGCCTGCCGACCACGGGAAGCGAGACCGGCCACGGCTTCCGGGATCCCGACCTGGAGTCGAAGCTGCTGGCGGCCTCCCGGGAGCTGGGCCTGGGCGCCCAGTTCGGCGGCCGATATTTCTGCCACGACGTCCGGGTCGTTCGGTTGCCCCGACACGGCGCATCGTGCCCCATCGGCATGGGCGTGTCGTGCAGCGCCGACCGGAACATCAAGGCCAAGATCACCCGGGACGGCATTTTCCTGGAAAAGCTGGAGACCGATCCGTCGAAGTACTTGCCCAGCGTCACGGAGATCGGCGAGGGAGCGGTAGAGATCGACCTCAACCAGCCCATGAACGACATCCGGGCCAAGCTGAGCCAATACCCGGTGGCCACCCGGCTGAAACTGAGCGGCAAGATCATCGTGGGCCGGGACATCGCCCACGCCAAACTCAAGGAGCGGCTGGACGCCGGCGAGGATCTGCCCCAATATTTCAAGGACCACATCGTCTACTACGCCGGCCCGGCCAAGACCCCGGAAGGATACCCTTCCGGCGCCTTCGGACCCACCACCGCCGGCCGCATGGATTCCTACGTCCCCATCTTCCAGGAGCGGGGCGGCTCCATGGTGATGCTGGCCAAGGGCAACCGCTCCAGGGTGGTCACCGACGCCTGCAAAAAATACGGCGGATTTTATCTGGGCTCCATCGGCGGCCCGGCGGCCCGACTGGGCCGGGACTGCATCACCGACATGAAGCTCCTGGAGTATCCCGAACTGGGCATGGAGGCTATCTACGAAATCACCGTCAAGGATTTCCCGGCCTTCATCATCGTGGACGACAAGGGGAACGATTTTTTCGAAGGGTTGCTGTAAATCATGCCGAATGTCCGCATAGAAATTTCAGAGGAGGAATTCACCAGGGTGCTGGAAGCGTATAAAACATTGCAGACTTTCATGGAGAAAATCGTTTCTCCCAATGAACTGTACCAGACTGAATTTCTCGAAGGTTTGGAAGATGCGCTGACCCAAGCCGAAACCGGCGATATGGACGAAGTCAACAGTTACGAAGATTTTGTCCGGTAAGCGGAAAATCCAAAAAACGAAGCGGTTTGGCAGAGACATCAAAAAGCTGCCCGACGCTGTCAAGAAAGAGGCGTTTGAGATTTCAAGCCAATTGGCGGAAAATTTGTTCGATCCCCCGTTGAATATTCGCAGAATGACGGGATTAAAAGGGATTTATCGCGTTGTTGTTCTGAAAAATTACAGAATGATTTTTTCTTTTGACGACGTTTCAATTTATCTTTTGCGAATCGGACATCGCAACATGATATATAGGAATATTGAACTGTTGAGCACATTGTTAGATTCGCAATTGGATTAAACCTAAAGGAGTATTTTTGATGCAGAAAACTGTGAGCTTTATCAACTTAAAAGGTGGTGTCGGGAAAACAACAATTGCGGTGAATATTCTATGAGCTTGCCAAATCGAAGACTCAGGAAGAATTTATCGATCATCTCAAGAAGTATGACCAACAAGAACTCAAATACGCTATAAAGCTGCTAAAATTTAACTACAACTCTTCCACGTCGGTAGAAACGCTCTCGAAGTACATATTTGAGCAAATCCAGAAAAGAACTACAGACGTATTCCGGGCGCACCAAAGCGAAACATAGTAAGTGGCTTCAGCCGATGCCCGCTGAGCGAGAGATTAGCGGGCGTCGGTTGAGCATATCGAATTATCCGGCGGACAAACAACCCTGGAAGGATTGAATTGCAATGAATCTTGAATCCTATTTTGAGTATCTCGCCCCAGATGACATCCGCATCAAAGGAACGCGTGTGGGGATCGAATCGGTGCTTTATGAGTATATTCATCGGGAACAGACAGCCGAGGCCATTGCTAGGCGGTTTCCAACCCTTGACTTGGAGCAAGTCTACGCAACCATCCTGTACTATATCAATAATCAGGATAAGATGAACGAATACATTGAAGATTGGCTGGCATATGGAAAGCGGATGCGGAAGCGTCAGATGGAGAACCCGCCGCCCGTTGTTCTCAAACTGAAAGCACTGAGACAACAATGCCGTGATGCGATCCAGGCATCATGAAATCCATGCCTCCGCATCTGGAAAAACATCTGGCAGAGGGCTTTCATATGCCGGGAATCATAGAATTGAGCCCCGCCATGAGCATCGGGGAAACCATTGAGGAATTGATTTTGATCCGGGAAACTTCGGAAATGGAAGAATATCGGGATATCATCTTATACCTGCCTCTATAACAGGTTTTAGCAATATTATACTCACCCAACAAAAGGAGTCTATCCATGGCAAAGAAAATGAAAACCATCGATGGCAACACCGCCGCCGCGCACGTGGCCTACGCCATGAGCGATGTGGCCGCCATTTACCCCATTACCCCGTCCTCTCCCATCGGCGAGATCGCTGATGAATGGGCCGCCGACGGGCGCAAGAACATCTTCGGCTACCCCATGACGGTCCGGCAACTACAGTCGGAGGCCGGCGCCGCCGCGGCGGTCCACGGGTCCCTGGCCGCGGGCGCGTTGACGTCCACTTTCACGGCTTCCCAGGGCCTGCTGCTGATGATCCCCAACATGTACAAGATGTCCGGCGAGCTGCTTCCGGGGGTGTTGCATGTAACGGCCCGGGCCATCGCCGCCCATGCGCTTTCCATTTTCGGCGACCACCAGGACGTCATGGCCGTGCGCCAGACCGGGTTCGGGCTGCTGGCCTCGGCGTCGGTGCAGGAAGCCCTGGATTTGGGGTTGGTGGCCCATCTGGCCTCCATCAAGGGGAGCCTGCCGTTTGTCCATTTCTTCGACGGGTTCAGGACTTCCCACGAAATCCAGAAAATCGAGATGATCGACTACGACGATATGGCCAAGCTCGTGGACTGGGACGCCGTGGCCAAATTCCGGGCCCGGGGCGTCAATCCCGAACGGCCCGAACTGCGGGGCACGGCCCAGAACCCGGATGTATATTTCCAGAACCGCGAGGCCGTCACCCCCTATTACCAGAAGCTCCCCGCCATCGTAGAAGAGGCCATGAAGCAGGTGGGCGATCTGACCGGCCGTCCCTACAAACTTTTCGACTATGTAGGCGCCCCGGACGCCGAAAACGTGATCATCGCCATGGGCTCCTCCTGCGAGACCATCGAGGAAGTCGTGAACCACCTGGCCGACAAGGGCGACAAGGTGGGGATGATCAAGGTCCGCCTCTACCGGCCCTGGTCCACGGAACACCTGTTCGCGGCCATGCCCGATTCCGCCAAGGTGGTGACGGTCCTCGACCGCACCAAGGAGCCGGGCGCCCTGGGCGATCCGCTCTTCCTGGACGTCTGCACCGCCTACATGGAAGAGGGCAAGACCGCCAGGATCTACAACGGCCGCTACGGTTTGGGGTCCAAGGAGTTCAATCCCAGCATGGTCAAGGCGGTTTTCGACAACATGAAGGCCGCTTCGCCCAAACGCCACTTCACCGTGGGCATCACCGATGATGTCGCCGACACCTCCCTGCCCGTGGAAGAGGGCTTCGACGTGGCGCCCGAGGGCACGGTTCAGTGCAAGTTCTGGGGCCTGGGGGCCGACGGCACCGTGGGCGCCAACAAGAGCGCCATCAAGATCATCGGCGACAACACCGACATGTACGCCCAGGCGTATTTCGCCTACGACTCCAAGAAGTCCGGCGGCGTGACCATGTCCCACCTGCGGTTCGGCAAGACCCCCATCCAGTCGACGTATCTCATCGACTCGGCCGACTACATCGCCTGCCACAAGGACAGCTACGTCGATACCTACAACGTCCTGGAAGGCGTCAAGGAGGGCGGCGCCTTCCTGCTCAACTCCGCCTGGACCCTCGACGACATGGAAAAGAAGCTGCCGGCCCACATGAAGCGGACCATCGCCCGGAAGAAGCTCAAATTCTACAACATCGACGCCGTCTCCATCGCCGGCGAGGTGGGGCTGGGCGGCCGGATCAACATGATCATGCAGACGGCCTTCTTCAAACTGGCCAACGTGATCCCGGTGGACGACGCCATCGCCTATCTCAAGGACCAGATCAAGCAACTGTTCGGCAAGAAGGGCGACAAGATCGTCAACATGAACGTCGCGGCCGTGGACAAGACCCTGGATCACCTGGAGGAAGTCAACTATCCCGCGTCCTGGGCGGACGCCTCGGACGCCGGTGAAACGGCCCGGAAGGAACCGGCCTTTGTATCCGACGTGATGCGGCCCATGCTGGCCCAGCAGGGCGACAAGCTGCCGGTGAGCAAGTTCCGGCCGGACGGCATCTTTCCCGTGGCCACCACCAAATACGAAAAACGGGGCGTGGCCATCAACGCGCCCGAGTGGATCATGGAAAACTGCATCCAGTGCAACCAGTGCGCCATGGTCTGCCCGCATGCCACCATCCGGCCCATTCTTCTGACCGATGAAGAAGTGGAAAAAGGCCCGGCCGGGATGGAAGCCAAAAAGGCCCTGGGCAAGGAACTCAAGGGTTATCAGTTCCGCATCCAGGTGAGCCCTCTGGACTGCATGGGCTGCGGCAACTGCGCCGACATCTGCCCGTCCAAGAAAAAGGCCCTGGTGATGAAGCCCCTGGCGACCCAGATGGAACAGGCCCCGCTGTGGGAGTACTGCGTCGAAGAGGTCCCGGTGAGAGACGACATTCTCAGGCGCAACAGCCTCAAAGGAAGCCAGTTCTGCCAGCCGCTGCTGGAGTTCTCCGGCGCCTGCGCCGGCTGCGGCGAGACCCCCTACGCCAAGCTCCTCACCCAGCTTTACGGCGAGCGGATGGTCATCGGCAACGCCACCGGCTGCACCTCCATCTGGGGCGGTTCGGCGCCGTCGGTGCCCTACTGCGTCAACAAGGACGGCTTTGGTCCCACCTGGGGCAACTCTCTGTTCGAAGATCCGGCCGAGTTCACCTACGGAATGTTCCTGGGCGCGGCCCATCAGCGGCGGATGCTTGCCGAAAAGGTCCGCGAGGCCGCCGGAAACGGCGCCTCGGGCGAGCTGAAAACCGCCATGGAGGGCTGGCTGGACAACATGCGCGACCCCGTGCTGTCCAAGCAGTACGGCGACCAGATGAAGGCCCTGCTCAAGGACGCCAAGGGCGACAGGCTGCTGGAAGAGATCTCCTCCATGTCCGGGCTTTTCACCAAGAAGTCCTACTGGGTCTTCTGCGGCGACGGCGCGGCCTATGATATCGCCTTCGGCGGCATCGACCATGTTCTGGCCTCGGGCGAGGACATCAACGTCATGGTCTACGACACCGAGGTCTACTCCAACACCGGCGGCCAGTCCTCCAAGGCGACCCCCACCGGCTCGGTGGCCAAATTCGCCGCCTCCGGCAAGAAGACCGCCAAGAAGGACATGGGCGCCATGGCCATGAGCTACGGCTATGTGTACGTGGCCACCGTGGGCATGGGCGCCAACAAGCAGCAGCTTTTGAAAGCCTTTTCCGAGGCCGAAGCCTATAACGGCCCATCTTTGATCATGGCCTATTCGCCGTGCATCAATCACGGCATCCGCAAGGGCATGGGCAAGGCCCAGGAAGAAACGGAACTGGCGGTCAAGAGCGGCTACTGGCCCCTGTACCGGTACAATCCGGAATTGAAAAAGGAAGGCAAGATCCCCTTCGTCCTCGATTCCAAAGCGCCCGACGGCAGCCTCCAGGATTTCCTCTCCGGCGAGGTCCGGTACGCTTCCCTCCAGAAAACCTTCCCGGAGGAAGCCGCCCGTCTCCACGCACAACTCGAAAAAGAGTTCAACGCCCGGTACAAGGCCCTCAAACGGCTGTCCGAGCTTGAACCCATCGAGGTGGAATCGAGCGCTATGGGCGAAGGCGGCGGCACCGATGCCTGCACCATCGCCGACGATCCGGAGCATTCCCGGTCCACTGATCCGAAGTCCGGTGAGGCGTGTGATGAT
>JAABTM010000007.1 GCA_011389855.1 Desulfobacteraceae bacterium | reverse complement strand
CATCCAAAGAATTTTACAAAAAATGCGTGAAAGAACTTTTTCCATCAGTGCGCCGCCCATATCGATATTCGCGACGAAGAGGTGATCATCCAGTGGAACGACACGGAGGATCTACTCGACGAAGAACTGGCGGAAATGGGGATTCCGAAATCCAGCATACGTTCGGAAATTATCCCTTCCGAAGCCAGAGGTCATGAAGCGCGATCACTGGTCGCATAACATTTCAGCAACATGCCAAGAAAGGACCCACCATGCCAATCGACAAAATTGCCTGTTGCGTCGACTTCTCGGAAAACGCCAACATCGCCTTTGACGCGGCCGTGGAGATGGCCGATAATTTCAGCGCCCGCCTCTGCATTCTCCACGTGGTGCCGCCGGAGGTGAATCCCATCATGGCGGATTCCCTGCTCAAGTCCCAGTCAGAAGATCAGGCATCGCTGATTCTGAAGATCGAAACCCGGATGCAGGAAGAATACGGTGTTCGGATGGGGGAAAACATGGATTATGACCTTGTGGTCCTGGACGGCCACGTGTCCACCGAAATTCTCCAGTATTTGTCGGAAAATGAGATCGACCTGGTGGTGGTGGGGGCCTACGGCCTGACCGGGATGGGGCTCGTGGTGTTCGGCAGCGTGGCCAAGCGGATCTCCCACAAGGCCCCCTGCTCCGTGATGATCGTGCGGGCCGGAGAGAAACCGGCGTCCTGACCGCCGCCGGTCATTTGATGTAGCCCGTCCGCTCCAGATGGAGGAGCACCTCCTGGGCCGACTCGTCCGGGGTCATGTCGGTGGTGTCGATGAAGACCTCGGGCCTGGGCGGCGGTTCGTAGGGGTCGTTGATCCCGGTAAACCCCTGGATGAGGCCGGCCCGGGCCTTGGCATACAGTCCTTTCCGATCCCTGCCTTCGCATACCGTCAACGGGGTGGCCACATGGACCTCCACGAACCCCCCGTAGGTCTCGATCAGATTCCGGATCTCATCCCGGGTCCGGCCATAGGGCGCGATGGGCGCGCAGATGGCGATGCCCCGGTTTTTGGTGATTTCACTGGCCACGAACCCGATGCGCTGGACATTGATGTTCCGGTGTTCCTTGGAAAATCCCAGTTCGCTGGACAGATTGCGCCGGACGATGTCGCCGTCCAGGAGGGTGACCGGCCGCCCGCCCATCTCCAGGAGCCGGGCGTAGAGGATCCGCGCGATGGTCGATTTCCCGGCGCCGGACAGGCCGGTGCAGAAGACCGTGAGCCCCTGTCGGTGACGCGGCGGATAGGCCCGCTGGAGCACGTCGATCACCTCCGGGAAGGTGAACCAGTCCGGAACCCGCTTGCCGGTTCGGATCCGCTGGTGAAATTCATCGTTGGAGATGGCGTGGACCGTGTCCTCCGGGGCCACCTCGCCCGCCGGCATGTATTCGTCCGCCTCTTTGACGTAGACCATCTCGTCGAAGGAGACGATGCCGATGCCCAGTTCGTAGCTGTGGGCCGTCAGCGCCTCTTTGGCGCCGTTTTGGTCGTAGAAGACCCGCTCATCCGGAGAGGTGCCCGGGCTGGCGTGGTGGCGGCCGATGATGAAATGGGTGCATCCGTAGTTTTTCCGGATGATGGCGTGGAGCAGCGCTTCCCGGGGGCCGGCCAGCCGCATGGTGAACGGCAAAAGGCTCAGGAGCATCATATTGGGCGGATATTTGTGGCTGATGGCCAGGTAGCTCCGGGTCCGGGTGTAGGCGTCGATGTCGCCGGTCTTGACCCGGCCCACCACCGGATGGAGCAGCAGGTTGGCTTTGGCCTCGGCCATGGCCCGGAGGGTCATCTCGAACTGGGCCCGGTGAATGGGGTTTCGGGTATGGAAGCCGACCACCCGCCGCCACCCCAGTTTGGCGTAAAGGCGGCGGAGTTCCCGGGGGGTGTGCCGGAGGCGCCGGAAAGCGAAATGGAGCGGATACTGGACCCCTTCCACCGCGCCGCCGACGTAATGGGTGGATTCCGACTTGAACAGACGGTCCACGCCGGGGTGGGCGTTGTCCCGGACGCCGTAGACGGCGTCCGCCTCCCGGTTTTTGTCGATTTCCCAGACATCGTCCACGGTCAGAACGGCCACCATGAACCCTTCGGAATCCCGAAGGGCCGTCTGCTCTCCCGGCTTTAGCCTTTCCGCCTCGGATTGGGTTATGTCAAGGCAGATGGGGAGCGGCCACAGGACCCCGTCGGGGAGCCGCATCCCATCCAGAACCGAGTCGTAGGTCTTCCGGTTCATGAACCCCCGAAGGGGCGAATACGCCCCGTTCATCAGGAGTTCCAGATCGGAAAGCTGGCGGCTGGACAGGCTGATGCTCGGCATGTCCATGGCCAGTTCCTGAAATTCCCCGACCCGGTCCGGATCGGCAAGAAGTTCCACCAGGTCGCCCCCGTGGGGGGCGACGCGATATGCGTCGCTCATGTCGTCATTCCTTGATCTGTATACGGTTGGAAAACGGTCTATGCGGTTTTCAGTGCCGAGATGACCTGTTCCTGCTGATCGGCCTCCAGATACGGGTGCATGGGGATGCTGAAGATCCGGTCGGCGGTTTCCTCGCTGAGGGGAAAATCCCCACGTTTGTAAGGGAGATCCGCGAAGGCTGTCTGGAGATGGAGGGGTTTCGGGTAGTAGATGGCCGTGGGGATGGATGCTTTTTTGAGGGCGGCTTGGAGCGCCGTCCGGTGGTCGGAATCCTCGGCAAGGATGGAGTACTGGGCCCAGACGGAGGCGTATTCGTCCGGCACGGAGGGAGCGATCAGGTTCGGGATGTCCGCAATGCCTTGGGCGTATCGCCCGGCCGCCGCCTGGCGGCGTTGGATTTCATCGGCGAAGACCTCGAGTTTCGCCAGGAGGATCGAGGCCTGGAGGGTGTCGAGGCGGCCGTTGATGCCGATCCGGATGTTGTCGTATTTGTCGGACCCCTGGCCGTGGATCCGGATGGAGCGCATTTTGTCCGCCAGTTCGGCGTTGGCGGTCAGAACGGCCCCGCCGTCGCCGTAACATCCCAGCGGCTTGGCGGGGAAAAACGACGTGCAGGCGACCTCCGCCAGGGATCCGGCCCGGCGGCCTTTGTAGTCGGCGCCGAAGGACTGGGCCGCATCCTCGATGACGCACAGGCCGTGCTTTCGGGCGACCTCGTCGATGGCGTCGTAGTCGGCCGGCAGTCCGAACAGATCGACGGCGATGATCGCTCTGGGCGTCAGCTCCGGCCGCTCTTTTTTAAGGGCGCCCACCGCCTCGTCGATTTTCCGGGGATCGATGTTGTAGGTGACCGGGTCGATGTCGGCGAATACCGGCGTCGCGCCCAAAAATCCGATGACCTCCGCCGTGGCGATGAAGGTGAAGGGGGTGGTGACGACGGCGTCCCCCGGGCCGATGTCGTAGGCCATGAGCGACATGAGCAGGGCGTCCGTTCCGGATGCGCAGGCGATGGCCTCCCGGACCCCCGAAAACCCGGCCAGTTGGGCCTCCAGTTCGGCCACTTCCGGTCCCATGATATATTTTCCGTGATCCAGCACCGTCCGGATGCGGGATTCGATGGTGTCGCGAATGCGCGCCTGTTGGGCGGCAAGATCGATAAACTGCATTCAGTCTCCTTTTCCGTGTTCCTTTTCGCTATAACGTATCGCGGCCGGATCGCCCCTTCGGGGCCGCCCCTTCGGGGCCGCCCCTTCGGGGCTAACGGCGTCCACTCAGTTTGATGATCAGTTCGTTTTTTCCCACCACCCCCAGTTCCTGTCTGGCGATGTTTTCAATGTAGGCCGGGTCGGTTTTGAGCCGTTCGATGGACCGGTAAAGGGTGAGGTTTTCCCGCATCAGCCGGTCGTTTTTTTCCACGAGCCGGTCCCGGTTTTTCTCAAGCATGCTCAGATCGGCCAGCCCCTTGTCGCCGAAGAGAATCAGCAACAGCAATACGAACAGCGTGATGATGGCGAACGTAAGCAACAGATTTTGTTTCGGCATCAGTCCGTTCCTGTTCTTTTGCGGATGATGGCGGCCACCGTTTCGAGTTCCGGCGATTTCAGTATCTTCGCCGTCAGCGCATAACTCAGGCACCCCGCGGCGATGGCCCCGCCGATCTGAATTCCCTGGGCTAAAAACCCGTCCCCGTTCACCGGCGGCAACCGAAAGGCGACGCCCCAGACTATGACCCCCATTATGGCAGAACATATCAGGGATTTGCAAGCGGATTTGGCGCTTTGCGACCACCCGGCGCCGTTGAGCCGTTCCCGCAACCGGCGGATCAGCAGAAGGAAGTTGATCATGGAGGCCAGGGAGGTGGCCAGGGCCAGGCCGGCGTGTTTCATGGGGCCCATGAGGAGCATGCTCAAAAGAATATTGGCGATGATGGAGAGGGTGGCCATCTGGACCGGAGTGCGGGTGTCCTCCAGGGCGTAGAAGGTGGCGACCACGATCCGGACGGCTGAAAAGGCCCATAATCCGATGCTGTAATAAAGGAGCGCTTCCGCCGTCAGGGCCGTGGTCTGCATGTCGAAGGCGCCCCGTTTGAACAGGAGGGCCACGATGGGCTCCCGCAGAACGATCAACCCGACCATGGAGGGGAGGGTGATGAAGAGGATGAGGTTGATGGCCTGGCCGAAGGTGCGGTGGAGCCCCGCCATGTTCCGGGCGGCGGCCTGACGGGAGAGGCTGGGGAGCACGGCCGTGGCCAGGGCGATGGCGAAGATCCCCAGGGGAAACTGGACCAGCCGGTCCGCGTAATAGAGATAAGAGACGCTGCCTTCGGGCAGCATGGAGGCCAGCAGGGTGCCCACGAGAATGTTGATCTGGTAAACGGCGGCCCCGAAGACCGCCGGCAGCATCAGTTTCCCGACCCGGACGAGGCCCGGATGAAAAAGGGCGGCCCGTTCCCAGAATCGAAACCCCCTGGCCATGAGAAACGGCGCCTGGAGGAGGAGTTGGAGCAGTCCCCCGATGAGAACGCCGATGGCCAGCCCCACCGCCGGCTCCGTCAAATGGGGCGAGATGAAAAAGACCGACAAAATGATGGCCAGATTGAGAAAAACCGGCGCCAGGGCCGGGGCGGCGAAATGGCCCAGGACGTTTAATATGCCCATGCAGAGGGCCACCAGGCAGATGAAAAAAATGTAGGGAAACGTGATCCGTGTCAGGATGACGGTAAGGGCTATCTTGTCGGGGGAATCGGCGAATCCGGGGGCGATGAGCCGGACGAGGACCGGCGAAAGGAGAATCCCCAGCAGGGTGATTATGGCCAGGATGGCCGACAGCAGGCGAAGCGCGCTCCGGGCCAGGTCAAATGCCTCCTCCCTGCTTTTGTTCTCCAGATAATCGGTGAAAACAGGGATAAAGGCGATGCTCAGGGAGCCTTCGGCAAAAAGGCGCCGCAGCAGGTTGGGAATGCGAAAGGCCACGAAAAAGGCATCGGCCCCCATGCCGGCGCCGAAGAACCCGGCGATGGCCATATCCCGCAGAAACCCGAAGATCCGGCTCAGGAGGGTGGCCGCGCCTACGACGCCGGCGGCCCTGGTGACGCGTTTGGTCTCAGACCCCATGGATCGGAACCGCCGCCCTCAAATCGCGCTGCTCATTTTCAGCATGTTCCGGTTGACCGTCAGCTTGTACTCGGAATGGATCAGCTCATGGGGTCCCTCCCTGAAGGGGATGTGAACGAGCAGGGCGCGCTTGGGCCGGATGTGGATATGGGGCAGGCGCGAAGCCAGGTTTTTCCGGGGACGAATAAAGGCGGCCAGCGTGATCTTCAGGCTCTCCACCGCCTCGGCGACCGGCAGGGTGACCGGATGGGTCCGTCCCCTGGGCAGTTCCCTGGAAAGGGATTCCCGGGGTTGGGAGAGGGTCAGGTTGCGCCCCAGCCGGAGAAAGCTCTGGGGCGCGCTTTTGAAGGCCGGGGACCAGAAATGGAACGGGACATCCTCCCATTCCGGCCGCGGCGCCCTGGGCAGGTTCGCCACCCGAACCAGGTCGGCGTAGGAGTCGAGGGTCACCCCGGAAACGTCCGCCTGGATCCGCCAGAAAGGCAGATAGACGACCGCTTCCTCCTCTGTCGGGATGTGGGCCGCGGGGAGTCGCTCCAGCTCGCGTCCGCCGGCTTGCCACATGCTGTCGCAGTTGGCGCAGCTCAGCGCGAGGGTTCCGGGCTCGCCGTTCAGGTTCCATCCGCATCCGGGGCAGATGGTGGGCACGAAGCGGATCGCCGGCGCCGGGGCGTCCTCCGGCAATTCCGCGATTTCCCCGGCATCCCCCGGCAGGTATTTGTTGAGGACGCCGTCATAGAGATGGTCATCGATATAAAAAGGAGCGTAGATGAGGCTCACCTGCTCGCCGATGTGGCAGGTGAAGGCGGCCCTGGCGGCTGACGCGCCCTGTCGCTCCTCGAAAATTTCGGTGACGTTTTTGAGCGAAAGACGGGGTTTGATGCGCCGGCCCGGCTCCTTGTCCGTCATAAACCGCAGTTTGAGGGCCTGGCTGCGAAGGCCGAGGGATTCCGGGAGGCCGGAGGCCGTTACCGCGGCGATGCTGGCGTCGGCGACCCGGTGCTGAACATCGTCGTTGATGAAGCTGAAGGCCATGCCCCGGAAATGCCAGTAGGGAACCCAGAACAGGTCGGCATCCTCGGGCGCCCTGGTCGGCAGGGCGTAACGGAAAAACGATTTCCCCACCAGAAACGATTTGACCCGGCAGAAGGGACAGTCGAACAACCGCTCCGTCTCCACCAGCTCGGCGGGCGCCCCGCACTGGGGGCATTGCAGTTCGACGGAAAACCCGGTCACGCGCCGATCTTTTCACCGCACTGGTTGCAGAACTTGGAGTCGGTCAGGTTTTCCGCGCCGCACCCCGGACACAATCGGGGAGCGGGCTTTTCCGTTGCCGACTGGCCGCACCGGGGGCAGAATTTCGCGGTGGGGGTCAGATTCTTGCCGCAGTTGCCGCATTTGTTGAACACCACCTGCTGGTGGCCGCACTGGTGGCAGAACTTGGCGTCGCCCGGAATTGAATTCCCGCACTCCTGACAGGCCGGGCCCGTTTCGCCGGTCGGCGCCGGCCTGTCCGCGGCCGGGGGTCCTTGTCCTTGTCCTTGTTCTTTTCCTGAAAAATACTGGGCGAACATGGCCGGCATCATCACCCCCATGCCCGTGCCCATGGCCGATTCCCCCTCCGATTCCGAGGCTTTCTCCATGGCCATGGCCGCCTTCATCTGCATCAGCTTGTTCATGTCGTCGAAAACGCCCATGCGGCTCCGGTCGTCGATAGCCTTCTGAACCTCCGGGGGCGGAGTGACGGCGTTGATGTAGAGGCCTTGCAAGTCAAGGCCGAATCGCTGGAAATCCTGGGTCAGCCGCTCGGAAAGACCGTCCGAAAGCTCGTCGTACTTGGCCGGCAGGTTCAGAATCGAATCGATGGTTTCGCCCATGTAGTCGTTGAACCGCGAGACGATGACCTGGTTGAGATAGTCTTCGATCTCTTCGGTGGAAAAGATCCCCTGGGTGCCGACGAGATTGTTGATGAACAGCACGGGCTGATAGACGCGGAGGTTGAAAACGCCGAAGGCCCGCAGCCGGATGAGCCCCAGTTCCGAGTCCTTGAAGGCGACCGGGTCCCGGGTCCCCCATTTGAGGTTGGTGAAGGTCTTGAGGTTGACGAAATAGACCTCGGCCCGGAGCGGGCTCTTGGCGCCCCAGGGGAGGCTGACGATTTTCGTCAGCAGCGGGATGTTGCCGGTTTTCAGAGTGTGGGAGCCGGGACCGAAGGCGCCCACCGCCTTGCCGCGGTAGAAAAAGATGCCGGCCTGGCTCTCCCGCACGATGAGCTGGGCCCCGTACTTGATATCGCCTGACCCCTCTTCGGGGATGCGATGGACGAGTTCCTTTCCCGTCTCATCGAACCATTCGATGATTTCCAGAAACATGGCACACTCCTGTTGTTCGGTTTTTAAGCCGGTGCGACGGATTCCTGACCTATCGCCTTTATTTCCTTCTTATATGATTAGAAGAGGAGTGTCAAAAAGAAACCTGTTGGGCGCCGATCCGAAAAACCGCGAATTTATGGTTCCAGGCAGGGCGCGGCAATGACTGGGGGCGAACACAAGGTTCGCCCCTACCGCATGTGCCCCATCACCACCTTCAAATGATCCAGCCATAGATCGGTGAATGCGTCATATTCCGCCAACCCCTTGATCACCGGCGCGCATTCGATGCCGGCTTCCGTCAGGACGCTCTTCCAGGAATCGTTTTCATCGCCGGCCAGGTCGTTGACGGCGTGGTCCCCGGCCACGGACATAAAGGGCATCAGCCAGGCCTTTTTCACGCCCCGTTCCAGCAGCATCTCCTTTATATCGTCCAGAGTCGGGCCGCCTTCCACGGTTCCCATGAACACGTTGGGATCCCGGCGCTGGAGCCGGTACATCATGGCCTCGTAAACGGCGTTGGACGGATGATGGGTGCCGTGGCCCATGAGCACTACGGCCTCATCCTTTTTGCGCTCCTTTGGGATGATGGTCATGACCGCGTCCGCCGCCTTGGTCAGATCTTCGCTGGTGGAAAGCGCCGGATACCCGACGAGCAACCGCTCGAAGCCATCGACCATTCCCTTGAACGCGTCGGCGTTCACCTTCAGGTCATGAAATTCAGCGCCGGGGATCATGTGGAGGGACTGGATCGCTACCCGTTTGTGTCCCTCGTCCATCAGTTTGGCCAGGGCCACCTCGGGCGAATCGAGGTGTTGGCCCGATTTGGCCAGTTTCTCCCGGATGATGTAGGACGTATAAGCCCACTTCACCGGCGCGTCCGGAAACGCCGCCTTGACCTGTTCTTCGATGTTGGCGAACGCCGCCTGGGCCGACGGAATGCTCGTGCCGAAGGTCACCAGGAGAATGGCGGGGCCTTTTCCCGAAGCCCGCTGGCGATCCATGTCGCCATGCGCGCCCGCCAGGGCCATTGACCCATAAAACAGAACACACCCCAACACGATCCAACACGCGATCATTCTTTTCAACATGCTAAACCTCCTTTCCGCTGTTTGTCCCAAAAAAAATCCCCGAATCGAATGCATCGATTCGGGGAAGTCCCTGTTTTATCCCTGAAACCGCCGGCAGGCGTTCTGATCCGCGGAACGCAGCGCCTTATGTTTGTCCCGACAGGTCTTCTGACTTTCGGATCATCCTACTGACCGCGCCTTCCCATAACGTGATTTCCGTTAAAGTGGCCGATTGCGGCGTTCGTCCCCGATCACAGCGGCGGGCCCGTTCCCGTTTTTCACGGGATTCCCTTTTCAGCCCCGCTTATGGCGGGGCGCCCGGACAAATTTTGGAGTCAACTCTTAATTCAAATGCGCGAGGATGTCAACATCTGTTTTTTGATCTCGTTTCATCCCCCCTTTCCTTTTAAGGATAGATGTAAATCATCATGGTCAAAAGCGGATCTCATATATTCGATCTCATGCCTGCCGGCCCCAAGTCCGGCCGCTTCTTTATCCCAGGCATTGACGACCCGCCCCATGGCGCCGGCAATGGATTTCGCCTCTTTGAATGACAACCCGAATTCTTCAGCCACCTCGTAAGCCAATTCCAAGGAGGCTGTTCCATTGTAGAGATCGATATTGGTGTGTAAAATCCGTGGCTTTTTATGTTCGGGAGTAGGTTCAAGGTCATACACGGGCGATAACCGCCACCCATCCGTTCCTTCGTACAGGAAAGCATGATTGCGCAGATGGTCGTCGACATTCGAAATCAGGATGTTAAAAACCATGCGGCGCCATAAATTCTTCATGTCTTCTCGAGGTTTGGAGCCATGTTCACGGAGTGCTTCAACTATCTCGAGATAGCTCCCCTTGTCCCCGTCAGAGGCTCCGAGCATACTCATGGCGGATAAAAAAGGAACTCTCGTTGCGCCGATCCGATCAAAACGTTCAAGAAGCAATATATTTTTGCCGGCAACTTTTTCCAGACGAAATCCGGGTACCGAGATTCCGATTCGTCCGGCAATTTTCAAGCACAGACACTCCCAAAGCGCCGCATCCCATTCATCTTTTTCCGACGGAAATTTTGCGATCAACAACCGCCCGTCATTGTCCACAATCGAAGCTTTCGGTCTGGCGCCTCCGAGAGAGGAACCAGGCGCCACAAGGGTGCGAATATCATCATCACGCTCTTTATGAGCCAATATTCGATCCGACGCCGCCAGCAGTCGTCCGAGCTGTACAAGAGGTGGGATGGGAGCGTCCGCATCCGTTTCCAGGAACGGTCCTTTTAAATCCGCTGAAAAACGCAATGCCCCTTGCCTTGCCGTGTCATTAACCATAAGCAGATAATCGGATTCGTAAAGCCGGCGCGCATTCCGTTTTTCCGATTCGGCTCTTCGGGCCTCTCTGCGTTCCATCAGGACCCTGCCCCACCTGTCGGGCGCCGAATCGCCGATTGAACCGAAAAGGGTTTTTTCAGTATAATATTTCCCTTCCCCTATCTTCAAAGCCGGTTCAAGAGAGAACCGAACATCGGAAGATTTCCATTCGCGTGAATATTCAAAGGCGGCGCTTTGTCTTCCCTTGTTTACATAGACCCATAAATGACCGACAAAATGGGGCTTGCCCTGAAATTCCATATGAACGAATATTTCTCTGTGCATCGATGCGCCTCACGCTTTGATTTCCCTGGCTCTTTGGGGAATTCGTTCTTCATCAAGCATCATTCCCGTCCTGTCATTCGAGATATCGGCCAATTCCATCCACTCCACGCCAAGACCCAAAGCGAAAATGACCGCCGCATACGCCCCCATGCTGACGCCCGGGTTCCCTTTTTGTATCTTTGACAGCGTTTCACGACTGATACCGGCCCGTTCGGCTATCGTGACCATTTTAAGGCGACGTCGAAGCCGGGCTTTTTTGAGGTCGGCGCCCAGCCGCTTCAGACCGCTGCGAACTGAAATAGGGGGTGTCATTTTCATGATTATGCCAAAAATTAAAGTCTTAAAATCTATTAATGACAATAATAATAGGCATAGAATGGAATTGTGTCAAGTCCGGAAACCGAATGTCCGGCTTGCATTTTATATCTGCGGTGAGCGATCCCTTGAATTCGCCTTGTTGGGATATTCATTTCCGTAATTCACCTGAAGATGCTTTGGGCGATGATGCCGGAGATGAAAAAACCGGGAGGCGAAAGTCGCCTCCCGGTTTTTATGGGCGAGGAGGCCCCGCGGTCCCTTCGGGGTCCGCGGGCAGGGGGAACAGGTTTAAATGTCGTAATAGAGATAGAACTCGTGGGGATGGGGCCGCAGCTTCACGGCGTTGACCTCGTTTTCGGTCTTGTACTCCACCCATTTTTCGATGACGTCGGGGGTGAACACATCGCCCTTGAGGAGGAATTCCTTGTCGTCGTCCAGGGCCGCAAGGGCTTCTTCCAGGGAACCCGGCGCCGACGGGATCTCGGCCAGTTCCTCGGGCGGCAGGCCGTAGATGTCCTTGTCCAGCGGTTCGCCGGGATCGATCTTGTTTTCGATGCCGTCGATGGCCGCCATGAGCAGGGCGGAAAAGGCCATGTAGCCGTTGCAGGAAGGATCGGGGGTTCTGAACTCGATCCGCTTGGCCTTGGGCGACGCCGAGTACATGGGTATCCGGACGGCCGCGCTCCGGTTCCGGCTGGAATAGGCCAGGTTGACCGGCGCCTCGAACCCCGGCACCAGCCGCTTGTAGGAGTTGGTGGTGGGGTTGGTGAAGGCGCACAGGGCCTTGCAGTGCTTCAGGATGCCGCCGATGGCGTAGAGGGCTTCCTGGGAAACCCCGGCGTATTTGTCGCCGGCGAACATCGGCTTGTTCTCTTTCCAGATGCTCAGATGGGTGTGCATGCCGGTGCCGTTGTCCTCGAAAATCGGTTTGGGCATGAAGGTCACGGTGTGGCCGTGCTTGTAGGCCACGTTCTTGAGGACGTACTTGAACCACACAAGCTGATCGCCCATCTCCAGGAGGGGCTTGAACCGCATGTCGATCTCGGCCTGACCGGCGGTGGCCACCTCGTGGTGCTGACACTCCACGTCGATGCCCAGCTTTTCAAGGACCAGCACCATCTCGGTCCGGAGATCCTGGAATTTGTCCATGGGCGGCACCGGGAAATAACCTTCCTTGTGGCGCGGCTTGTAGCCGAGGTTGGGACATTCCTCCCGGCCGGTGTTCCAGGTGGCTTCTTCGGAGTCGATCATGTAAAAAGCGCCGTTGCGGGTCGATTCGAACCGGATGTCGTCGAAAATGAAGAACTCCGCTTCCGGACCGAAATAGGCGGTGTCGCCGATGCCGCTGCTCTTAAGGAAGGCTTCCGCCTTCTGGGCGATATAGCGCGGATCGCGGGAATAGGGCTCGCGGGTGATGGGATCGACGATGTTGCCGATGAGAACCAGGGTGGGCTCGGCGAAAAACGGGTCAACCTTGGCAGTGGCCGGGTCCGGCACCACCAGCATGTCGCTGGCGTTGATGGGCTGCCAGCCCCGGATGGACGATCCGTCGAATCCGTACCCGTCTTCGAAATGGGATTCTTCCAGTTCTTTCACCGGCACTGAAAAATGCTGCCAGATGCCGGGAAAGTCCATGAATCGCATGTCGATCATCTTGATCCCGTTTTCCTTGGCCATTTCCAAAACTTTTTTGGGGGTCATGGTGCGCGTCCTCCTCTAAATAAAATGTATTGCTTAAGATTGAAGTTAAATCGCGTCTTTGCCTTTTTCGCCGGTTCGCACCCGGACGGCTTCCTCCACCGGGAGGATGAAGATCTTACCGTCGCCCAGTTTGCCGGTGTGGGCCGCCTGCTGGATCTTTTCCACCACCTGATCGACCCATTTGGCTTCCACGACGATCTCGAGTTTGATCTTGGGGATGAAATCGACCACGTATTCCGCCCCGCGATAGATCTCCTTGTGTCCTTTCTGGCGACCGTAGCCTTTGACCTCGGAGATGGTCATCCCCTGGATGCCGATCTCGTTCAAGGCTTCTTTGACGTCATCCAGTTTAAAGGGCTTGATGACTGCCTCGACCTTTTTCATGTGGATCCTCCTTTGATGAAATATGGTAAATTTGCGTTGCGCCGATGGGGCAGGGGGATCAGACGATCTCGAATCCCCGTTCGCCGTGGATGGCATTGTCCAGACCCTGGACCTCCGCGTCCTCTTCCACCCTCAGACCGCCGGTGATCGCCTTGGTGACGTAGATGACGATCAGGGTGACGATGCCGGTGTAGATAATGGTGGAGACGATGGAGATGATCTGAATCCATAACTGGTTGGGGTTTCCGTAGAAAAGTCCCGATGCGCCGGCGGTGATGGCGGGGTTCGCGAACAGCCCGGTGGCCAGAGCCCCCCAGATGCCGCACATGCCGTGGACCCCGAAAGCGTCCAGTGAGTCGTCGTATCCCAGTTTTCCCTTCAGGACGGCCACGCTGTAGTATCCCAGGAGACCGGCGACCAGTCCGATGGCCAGGGAAGCCGGCATATTTACGAATCCGGCCGCGGGGGTGATGGCCACCAGACCGGCCACGATGCCGGAGGCCAGGCCGAGTATGGTCGGCCTTTTGCTGACTACCCATTCGGCGAACATCCACGCCAGGGCGGCCGTTGCCGCGGATGTATTGGTCACCAGAAAGGCCGATGCCGCGACCCCGTCGGCCGCCAGCTGGCTGCCCGCGTTGAATCCGAACCAGCCGAACCAGAGCAGCGCGGCGCCCAGGGCCGTGAGGGTGATGCTCGACGGGAACATGGCCTCTTTTCCATACCCGATCCGTTTGCCCAGAACAAGGGATAAAATCAGACCCGCGATGCCGGCGTTGATATGAACGACGGCGCCGCCGGCGAAATCCAGCGCGCCCATGTCGCCCATCCAGCCGCCGCCCCAGACCCAGTGGGCGATGGGGCAGTAGACAAAGGTCACCCACAGAAGGGTAAAGACGATCCAGGCGGAGAACTTCATGCGGTCCACCACCGACCCGAGGACCAGGGCGACCGTGATGCAGGCGAAGGTCATCTGGAAAAGGACGAACACTAAGGTGGGGATGGAGCCCGACAGGCTGTCGACTCCGATGCCCGCCAGGAAGATGTTGTCCAGGCCGCCGACGACTCCGCCCTGGCTGGGGCCGAAGGCCAGGGTGTAGCCCCAGCAGACCCAGATGAGGCTGGCAAGGCAATAGGCGACGATGGTCATGCCAAACGTGTTCAGCAGGTTTTTATACCGGGACATGCCGCCGTAGAACAGGGCGAGTCCCGCCGGGGTCATCATCATGACCAGCGCGGTGGAGACAATGATCCAGGCGGTGTCCCCCGAGTTGAGCGCTTCCTCCTGGCCGAAGGCCAGCGAGAAAGGGATCAGGGAAAAGATGGATGCAAGGGTCAGGGCTTTTCGCTTCATTTTGATACTCTACCTCCTGTTGGCGTGGGTTGATGTTGTCAATACTTTCGATTCCGTAGATCCCGGGATGCACTGCGTTTTCCGCCAATATCTAAAGCAAGTTGTGTGCCAAGGCGAAATATTTGATTTAATTATTCGATTTTAAAGGAAGAAATGCTTTCACAAAAACATGTCGATAAGAATCATCCTTATACATTTTTGTAGCACCTTGGAAAAATGCGATACATTTTTGTATTCGACGTGCTGGGAAATGATAATAATGAAGATGGGGAAATTGAAAAGGTCGGGCTGAAGGCGGCAAAAGCGAGGAGGTCGGAGGCGGAAATGTGGCGGGTTTTCCATGCAACCGGCTGCGTTGCATGCGCCGGTTGCATGGGGATGGTGAGGGAGGAACGGCCGGCTTACAAAAACCGCTCGATCTCGGCGTCTTCTTTCAACGTTTCGATGTACGCGGCGACCTGTTGCTGGACCTTCTGCTCCTTGATGTACTCTTTCAGGCGGTCTTCGACCTCTTCGTAGGGCACTGTCCCGGCCGGTTGTTTACCGGTTTCTTTGATGAGGTGATATCCGAAGCGGGTTTCTACGATGTCGCTGACATCCCCGGTCTCCATGGCGAAGACGACGTCATCGAAGGGCTTGACCATCTGACCGCGGCCGAAATAGCCCAGATCGCCGCCCTTGGCGGAGCTGGGGCCTTCGGAATGGGCCTTGGCCAGTTCCGCGAAATCCTCTCCCGCTTCAACCTTTTCCTGGATGCCTTCCAGCTTTTTCCGGGCGGCCTTTTTTTCCGCTTCTTCGGCATCCGGATCGGCCTTGATGAGGATGTGGCTGGCCCGCACTTTTTCCGGCTGCTTGAACATGTCGGGGTTTTTCTCGTAAAAGGCTTTGGCTTCGGCGTCGGTGACTTCGACATCTTTTCCGACTTCCTGTTCGATCACCTTCTGGATCATCAACCGCTGGGCGATCTGTTGCCGCAGGGAGTCGGCGGTGATCCCAAGTTGATCCAGCATGGCCTGGAACTGGGTTTCGTCCGGGAACCGCTTTTTCAGGTCGCTGAATTGTTCCTCGATCGCCTTGGGGTCGGCTTCGATGCCCTTCTCTTTGGCCACCTGGAAGAGCAGTTCGCGGTTGATGAGGTTCTCCAGGATGTTCTTCTTGACCTCCGCCAGCTGTTCCCCTTCGGGTTTCTGGCCGCTCATGGCCATCCGCTGGATGAAGGGTTCCAGCTCTTCCTGGAAGGCCTTCCGGGTGATGACGGATCCGTTGACCACCGCCAGTTTCTCCGAACCGGACGTTTTGTCCGCGGCCCATGCCGACGGGGAAAGCGCCAGACAGATGGCGACCGCCGCCGTCGTCAGCCATGTTCTCGTGGGTTTCTGCATCGATTGTCTCCTTTCGTAGAAAAAAAATTCCCCCTTGCGGGGGGCGGATTGAACATAAGAACGGAACGATGGAAAATCAAAGAATTTTTTTCGGAATCCGAGGGATTGTCCTATTCCTTCCCTTTTTTCATTTCGGCGATCTTTTCGTTGTAGAAGGCGATCACTTCCCGGCGGTTGAGCATGCCGATCAAAACGGCGCGGTCGTCGTCCCGGACCACCGGCAGGCTGTCGATGTTCTTTTCAGTGAACTTCTGCAACACCGAATTGAGGTCGTCCGCCGGCGTACTGACGATGATGTCGGAGGTGCAGATGTCTTTCATCCGCACAAGATGTTCGATGCCGTCGGAAAAGAGAACCCCCCGGATGTCCGTGCTGGAGAAGATGCCTACCATCCGGCCCTGGGCGTCCATGACCGGGAAGTAGTGCTGTTTGGTCTCGGAAAAGAAGTGCTTGAATTCCTCGAAGGTCATGCCCTGGGGGATGAGGTTCACCTTCCGGACCAGGTGCATCAGGTCGGAAACCCGGAAGGTCTGGAGGATGTCCACGAAGAATTCGCCGGTGTGGGCCGGCGAGGCGACCTTGTTCTTCACCTGCTTGACGTAGATGGTCCAGCGCTGGGAGGCCAGATAGGCCACGGAACAGACCAGCAGGCTGGGCAGGAGCAGGTGGTAGGAGTTGGTCATTTCGCTGACGAAGATGATGGTGGAAATGGGCGTGTTGGAGACGGCGGTGAAAAACCCGGCCATGCCGACGATGACGAAGGTGCCCGGATCGTCGATAACGCCCGGCATGATGCCGTCGAAGACCCGGCCGACGACCCCTCCCATGGCGCCGCCGATGACCACGGACGGGCCGAAGACGCCGCCCGATCCCCCCGATCCGATGGAAAAGGACGTGGTCATGATCTTGCCGAAAGCCAGGGTCAGCAGGAACGGGATGGTCAGTTCGTTGAAAATGGCCTTCTGGGCGAAACCGTAACCGAAGGCGAGGGTGTGGGGCAGAAAGAACCCGATGATGCCGGTGCAAAGGCCGCCGATGGCCGGTTTGACGTGGTTGGGGATGGGGATCCGCTTGAACAACGCGGTGATGCCGTAAAAAGCCTTGATGTAGACGATTCCGAGGGCCACCAACACGAAGGCGAGGACCAGGTAGGGCCCCAGTTCCAGGGGATTGCGGAACTTGAAATAGGGGGCGTCGAAGAGCGATCCCCAGCCGAAGACAAGGCAGAAGATGCAGTAGGCCACCACCGACGAGATCCCTGCGGGGATGATGACCTCGGATTCGAACTCCGGATCCCGGTAGAGAACCTCGGCGGAAAAAAGCGCCCCGGCCAGCGGGGCCCGGAAGATGGAACCGACGCCGGCGCCGATGCCGGCCGCCATCATTATTCGGCGCTCCCGGTCCGAGAGTCCCAGGCGGGTGGCCAAAAACGAGCCGAACCCGGCGCCGATCTGGGCGATGGGCCCCTCCCGGCCCCCGGAACCGCCCGTGGTGAGGGTGACGGCCGAGGCGATGGTCTTGATGACGGGAACCCGATTCCGGATGAAGCCGCCCCGATTGTGATAGGCGTCGATGGCGGCGTCGGTGCCGTGGCCCTCCGCCTCCGGGGCGAAGGTGTAAACCAGCCAGCCGCTGAACAGGCCGCCGGCGGCGGGCAGTATCAACAGGAGCCACCGGCTCAGGGGGGTGTTCGTGGGATGCAGGAGATGGTGCTCGCCCGCCGGGGCCGGGGGCCGGTACCCGGCGATCATGTCCATGAAGAAATGGATGCCGAGCTGGCACATGTAATGAAAAACGATGGATCCGGTTCCCGCGATGACGCCGATCAGGACGAAATAAAAAAACCATTTCCCGGCGTAGGCATAGGACTCTTTTTGAAAATGGATACTGGCGAGCGCGTTTTTCAGCAGTGGCGGCATGCGTTATCCATTTTCCAGCTCCTTGATCCCCTCGTAGACGGCGTCGAACAGATCAGGAATGTTCTCCTCGTCCACCGAGGAAAAGGCCACCCGGATGTCGTGGGTTCCCGCGGCGATGATGCCCACCCGGCAGGTGTCCAGCAGGTGGACCCGGAGGGGTTCGGCTTCCACGGTCTTGAGGCCCAGACACATGAAGTACCCTGAGTTGAAGGGGTAGACCGACCAGGCGTCGGCGTATTTCGGATCGTAGACGGTCTCCTTGACCTTCAGCGCCCGCCGTTTGAGGATGGCGACTTTCTCCTCCCGCTCGTCGTAGATCTCCGGCGTCTGGAGGGCCTTCCGGACGATGGACTGGCTCAGATGGCTGGCGTTGGAGATGGTCCCCCGGATGTTCCCGGCGGTTTTCCGCTCCAGGGCGTCGTAGAAAGCGACCGGTTCCCCGTCCACCTTGGCGCCGTAGGTGATGAACCCCACCCGGAGTCCCCAGACGAACAGCTCCTTGGTGGCGCCGTCCAGCTTGACCGCCAGGAGCCGGGGATGGCGGTCGGCGAGCCGGGCGAAAAGGGATTCCGCTATGGCGCTGTCTTCATACCGGAGCCCGAAATAGGCGTCGTCCGTGACGGCCAGCACGTTGGTTCCCTCTTCGGCGACCTGGGTTAGAATCTCCGTGATCCGTTGCCCTTCGGAGTCGGTGATGGTGTAGCCCGTGGGATTGTTGGGAAAGTTGAGAAAGACCGTCACCTTGTAGTTGGTTTCCGCCTGACGGCGCACCGTCTCCTCGAAGGCCGCCAGGTTGAACCCGCCTTCGGGCGTGAACATCGGAAACTGGACGATATGGACGTCGCCGCGCACCGACAGGGCCAGGATGGTGTTCCCCCACATTTTGTCCGGAAAGATCGCCACGTCGTCCGGGTCCATGAATATGTCGGCGAAGACGCTGATGCCGTGTGTGATACCGTTGGCGACCACCGGCAAGCTCACGGTCTTGCCTTCCAGGGACGGGTTTTTCTCGAAAAGCTGTTCCCGCCAAAGCTGCCGCAATCCGGGAATCCCGAAGGAGGAGGCGTAGGTGAGGCCGTCGCTGGGCCGCAGCTTTTTTTCGTTGAGAAAGGACATCACCGTGGGCAGGCACATGGTCCGGAGGTCTTCGGTGGCGATGCCGATGGTGGCGTTGAACTTGTCGTAGGCCTTCTGGCGGGCTTCGGCGCTCTGACTCAGGATCCCCTTGGGAAAATAGAGGCGCCGTCCGATCTTGGACATCATCTCCAGGACATGGGGGTTGCCCTTTTTGATGACGGCGTTGAGTTCCTGGGCGATGGGATTGTGCATCATGGCGGGGTCTCCTTTTTATTTTTTAGCGTCAGCGTCGGCGTCGAGTCCGAAGGCGGTGTGGAGGGTCCGCACCGCCAGCTCCGCCTGTTTTTCCTCTACGACGCAGGAGATGCGGATCTCGGAGGTGCTGATCATCATGATGTTGATGTTCTCGTCGGCCAGGGAGGTGAACATCTTGGAGGCGACGCCGGAATGGCTCTTCATGCCCACCCCGATCACCGACACCTTGGCGATGTTTTCATCGCCGCGGACGCTCTCGGCGCCGATGCGGGCGGCCACGTCCCGCTCGATCTCCAGGGTTCGCTGGTATTCGGATTTGGGAACGGTGAAGGTGAGGTCCGTCTGGCCCCCGGCCCGGGTGTTCTGGATGATCATGTCCACGTTGATGCCGGCATCGGCCACGGGGGCGAAGATCTTGGCGGCGATGCCGGGCTGATCCGGCACCTTTTTGAGGGTGATGCGCGCCTCGTTTTTGCTGTAGGTGATGCCGGACACCACCGGCCGCTCCATGTCCTGTTCTCCGTTGACGAGCATGGTTCCTTCCTCCTCGTTGAAAGATGACCGCACATAGACGGGCACGTTGTGTTTCAGGGCGAACTCCACGGATCGGATGTGGAGCACCTTGGCGCCCAGGCTGGCCATCTCCAGCATCTCTTCACAGGAGATCCGATCCAGCTTGCGGGCCTTGCCGCAGACGTTGGGATCGGCGGTGTAGATGCCGTCCACGTCCGTATAGATTTCGCACCGGTCGGCTTTGAGGGCGGCGGCCATGGCCACGGCCGAGGTGTCGGAGCCGCCCCGGCCCAGGGTGGTGATGTTGCCTTCGCTGTCGCATCCCTGGAAGCCGGCGACCACCACGATGTAGCGATCCTGTATGAGTTTCCGGACCTGGCCGGCCCTGACGTCGATGATCCGGGCGTTGCCGTAGGAACAGTCGGTCACCACCTCGGCCTGGAACCCCAGCAGGGACCGGGCCGGATACCCCATGGTCTTGAGGTACATGGCCAGGAGGGCGGCGGTGGTCTGTTCCCCGGTGGCCAGCAGGACGTCCAGTTCGCGCTTGTCGGGAGATTGAGCGCCGGCGGTCATTTGGTTCGCCAGGTCGATGAGGGTGTCGGTCACGCCCGCCATGGCCGACAGAATCACCACCATCCCGTTCCCTTGATCGTAATTTTTCGCCACCCGTCTGGCGACGTTGCGGATCCGTTCGACATCCGCCACCGATGTGCCGCCGAATTTTTGAACAATGAGTCCCATCTCGTCTCCTCGGCCAAGCTGTCCGTTGAACAGTATAAAACCGATGATAATAGTGGGATGGAGGATAAAAATCAAGTAAAAATTCCCGGGGTCGGGGCATAAAAAAACCCCGCTTTGCGTAAAGCGGGGTTTTTGGGGGTAGGGGCGAAAGATTTTTCGCCCATAGCGGGGGCGAAAGATTTTTCGCCCCTACTTGTTCTTTTTGGCGCGCTTGGAGGCCTTCAGCGGGTTGACCTTGGCCTGCGGGGTCGAGGTCGCGGATTTCACATGGGTCGCCATGTTGCAGTTGCCGACCTTCCAGCGCATGGCCGGTTCGGGGCTGGCGCTGCAATACCAGCCGGAATTGAATTCGACGGTCCGGCCGCAGCCGTTGCAATGCTCGACGATTTCGTGACACACGCCCTCATTATAGCTGCATCCGCTGACGGTCATGAACGGACATTCCTTGCCTGCTCTAACGGTTGTGCATTTCATTTGGTTCCACCTCCCAGGGTTTTTAAAAAAAGACGGTCATGAAAAAAGGCCAGGGAACAGTGGGATCCCGGCCTTCTTCCTTTGGCGTTTTATTAACCTGAAAATATAGCGGTCGATTTTCCTGCTGTCAAGATAAAAATCAATTGTTTTTTACAGCCTCCGGCTGGGGTTTGAAGGCCCGGAAAAGCAGGGGGTCCATAATGGCCTCATAGCCGGTGAGCCGGGCGATGACCGTCCCGCCGCCGTCCAGGAAGGTGATGTCGCCGACCATTTTCCGGTCCGCGGCCTCCCGAACCTCCAGCACCGCGGCCACCCCTTCCCGGGGGAATCGCCGGCAATACTGCCGGTAGGCGGCGCTGTAGGAGGGCAGGGACAGCATCCCTTTCCGGGCATGGCACCAGACAATGGCCATCTGGAATGCCGCGTCCAGCACCAGGGGATCGGCGACCCACCGGCTCCGGTGGGGATTTTCCATCCATTTTCCGGGGGCGGGCGCCGACGCCAGGTCGGCCGCCATGCCGGCGTCGGAAATTCCACGGATTCGCTTGATTCCCCGCAGGGACGCGCCATGGAAGAGGATTTTCTCGTAGATGTCGTCTACGTCCGGCGGATTTTTGGACGAAAAGCGGTTCAGGTCCGGCGCATCCCCGGGGGGCGGGGCCGGTTGGCTGGAAAGAATGGCCCGGGCCCGGGAATGGATGACGTCCGCGCCGTCCCGGACCCCGTCCCGGATCTCCACCGCCACTTCGAACCGGCCGTTCTTTTTCCGGGGCTTGCCGGCCATGAGGCGGATGAGTTTGGGGGCGTCGTTGAGCTTGATGCCGCTCAGGAGGCGGATGTCGTCCAGGCCGTAGAGGACCAGGCCAGGATTCTCGTGGAGGGCGCCGTGGCTCAGCCATTCGGTTATAAGGGCGAAGGGAACCACCGGCTTGCCGTCCAGCATGTGATCGCCGAGGACGGGATACCGCTTCAGGTCGATTTCCCGCTTGAAGGTAAGGGAGAGGGGATCGTCGAACCCCGCCCCGATGAGCACCTCCACGGGATGGTCATCGTCGCCCATCATCTCCTGGAGCATGCACATGGCCCCGGCCTCGGCCGGGATGAGGGCGATGCCGTTGCGCCGGAATTCCCGTTTGACCGCGTCCGTGACCATGCCGCCGTCCCACGGGCCCCAGTTGATGGAGAGGACCCGGCAGTCGGGCCGCCGGGCTGCTTCATGCCGCGCCATTTTGTTGAGCACCTCGTTGGCCATGGCGTAATCGGCCTGCCCCTGGTTGCCAAAGCGGGCGCTTACCGACGAGAACAGGACGAGATACCGGAGCGGATCGGTCCGCACGGCGGCCAGAAGGGAGGTCAGTCCCTTGACCTTGGTGTCGTAGACGGCCGAGAAATCCTCGGGGGATTTGTCCACGATCCGTTTGTCCTTGAGCATGCCGGCGCCGTGGACGACGGCCTTGATGGGGCCGTGATCCATGCGAACCCCATCGAGCACCGCCGTCACCGCCGCCTCGTCCCGGACGTCCGCCTGGAAATACCGGACGGTCGCCCCGGCCGCTTCCAGCCGGTAGAGGGTGTTGGAGATCTCCCGGTTGGCCATGCGGCGGCGGAAGGCGTCTTCCAGTTGGGCCGGCGTGGGCGGATTGCCGCCGAATTCGTGGGTCAGGATGGCCTTTTTGATGACCGCCGGGTCGTCCAGGGGAGTCAGCCACGCCGGTTCGGAGGTCGGCGCCGGCGACCGGCCGATGAGCGCCAGGGTCGGCTGAACGTGGGTGGCCAGCACATGGGCCGTCCAGGCGGTGACGCCCCGGCCGCCGCCGGTCATCACCACCACGTCTTTCGGCTGGAGGTCGATGTCGCCCCGGGGATAGGGGGTCGGTTCCAGGACGAGTTCCACGCGGCGGTCCCGGTCGAGCCCCACTTCCAGGGGGCCGTCGATCACCGCTTCGGCGGCAAGGGCCCCGGCGACGGCCTCGACGTCGGTCCAGTCCGGCGCGAGGTCGATGGCCCGGCACCGGACCCCGGCCCATTCCCGGGCCGCGGTTTTGACCAGTCCGGCCAGACCGCCCTGGCGGGGGGCGGCGATCGCCCCGCCCCGGAACCCGAATCCCCCATCCAGGCGGGAGACGGCGGCGAATAGGCCCCCGCCCGCTTCGGCCGAGGCCGTCAGCTCGGTTCCGAAGCGTCGGGCCAGCAGGAAGGCATCCTTTAAGAACCCGTCGTTGTCCGTATCCCAGGCGTCGGCCAGCAGGATGAGGCCCCCGGCCGCCGGCAGGTCCCCGGGCATATCATCGTATGCCGGCGGGATCAGGCGGGTCGTCAGACCGTAATCGGCGGTCAGAACCCGTGCCAGGGCGTCGGCCAGACCCGCGCTGTCCCGGGTGATGAGCACGGTCCTTCCCTCCGGAAGCGCAAGGGCCGGCCCGTCGGGCCGGGGAACTTCCCGAACCGCCACGGTCCGGCGCTGGACATCGCCGATGGCGGGCTTCGCCGCCTGCGTCGGCGGCGGGGCCGGTTCGCGGGGCGTCTCCTTTTCCAGCGAGGGCGTCGCCGTCGGTTTCGGGGCCTCCGGGGCGGCGCCGGAAAGGTGGGCGACGATCTCGCCGAGGGTCCGCAACGACCCCATGATTTCAGGGGAGACGGCGGGAAAATCGGGCAACCGCTCCTCCATGGCGGAGAGGATCTCCACCCGCTTGATGGAGTCGATGCCCAGGTCGGATTCGATGTCCATGTCCATGGAGAGCATTTCGGTGGGATAGCCGGTCAGCTCGCTCACCACGTCCAGCAGGGTCTTTTGGAGGTCGTCGTCCGGCGGCGCGGAAGACGGCGTCGTCTCGATGTCGACCGTTGCGGCGGGCGTGGGCGTCGGGGCGGCCGAACCTGCGGCTTCGCCGCCGGCGCCGATCAGATGAGACGCCACTTCGCCCAGGGTGCGCAGGGTCCCCATGATCTCGGGGGAGACCTGGGGCAGGTCCGGGAGCCGCTCCTCCATGGTGGAGAGGATCTCCACCCGCTTGATGGAGTCGATGCCCAGATCGGCCTCGATGTCCATCTCCATCGTGAGCATCTCGGCGGGATAGCCGGTCAGTTCGCTCACCACGTCCAGCAGGGCCTCCCGGAGGTCGTCGTCCCGGGCAGGGGACGACGGCGGCGCCGTCCCGTGGTCGGCTTTGGGGGCGGTTGGCGCCGGTCCGGCGGAAGAAGGCCCGCCGGCGGCGGGCGCGCCCACGAGGTGGGCCGCCACTTCGCCCAGGGTGCGCAGGGTCCCCATGATCTCGGGGGAGACCTGGGGCAGATCGGGGATCCGCTCCTCCATGGTGGACAGGATCTCCACCCTTTTAATGGAGTCGATGCCCAGGTCGGCTTCGATGTCCATCTCCATGTTGAGCATTTCGGCGGGATAGCCGGTCAGTTCGCTCACCACGTCCAGGAGGGCGGCTTCCAGGGCCGCATCCGTTGGGGTCGCCGCTTCCGGTTCAGGCGCCGGGGCCGGTGGCGGTGGTGCAACCGGAGGGTCGGCCGGTTTTTCAACCGTGCTTGTCGCCGACGCGGCCGACGGAACCCCCATGGCGGCCTCGGCCAGCCGGCGGGTGCTCTGCATCATCTCCTGGAGGGTTCGGCTGGCCTGGGTCTGGGATTCCAGGAATTTTTCGTGAGTCCGGGCCGTCTGGGTCTGGAGGGCCTGCATCGACTGAAGCCCTTCCTGGACGACCCGAAGGGCGTCGCTCACCGAATCCGGGCGGCGTTGGGCGTGTGGGGGCGCGGTGGACGGGGTTGGATCGGTTTTCATAGCAGTACTTTTTTCGGAAACAGCCGAAGGGGCGGCGGCCTGATTCGGCGGTAAGGGGTTAGGGTTCGTTTGGGGCGCGGACGAAAGCGTTTCAGCGTGTTTTGGCGCGGGTTCCGGCCGCATGCGGATGGGTTCCGGTTCGGCCTCCCGGGTCTTTTCGGCGGGAGGCCTGGGCGGCTTTTGGGGCCTTTCCGAGCGATAGTTGGCCCCGGAAAGGGGGATGCTCATCCGCTGCCGGGGCGGGGCCTCGGGCTCGGATTCCCATTTGTCGAGGCGGACCGGATGGCCCATGGCCGCCAGCCGGCACAGGGTCCCGGCGAGATCGGCCCCGCCGAACCGGCGGCCGGCGGAACCGTCCAGAGCGATGGCCTTGGCGTTGGTGTCGGCGAGGATGGCCGAGATCAGGCCCGTGAGGACGGTCCGGGGGCCGACCTCCACGAAGGTCCGGACGCCGGCGTCGTACATGGCCCGGATCTGTCCGATGAAATCCACGGGACGGATGATCGCGTCGGCCAGGAGTCGCCGGGCGGCGGCCGCATCGTCGGGGTAGGGCCCGCCCGTTGCGTTGGCGTAAACCGGAATGCCGGCGGCGGTGAACGGGATGTCCGCCAGGGCCGCTTCAAAGGGGTCCCGGACGCCCCGCATCAGGGGGCTGTGAAAGGCGGCGGAGACCGGCAGCCGGACGCATTTCACCCCTTTTTCCCCGCAAAGGGTTTCAAACCGTTCGACGTCGGCGGCGGCGCCGGAGACCACGCCCTGTTCCGGGCTGTTCCGGTTGGCCAGCACCAGGTCGAGGTCCGATGTGTCGAGGATCTCTTGGAGGGTCTCCAGCGGCGCCTTTACCGCGGCCATGGCGCCCGTTCCCTCTCCGGCGGCGGCCGCCATGAGGCGGCCCCGGAGACCGGACAGGCGGGCCAGGGCGTCGGCGTCGATCCGGCCGGCGGCGTGGAGGGCCGGGAGTTCGCCGTAGCTGTGCCCGCAGACGGCGTCGGGGGCTATGCCGAAACCGGACAGGATTCGGAGCATTCCCAGGCTGATCGCGCCGATGGCGGGCTGGGCGATGTCCGTTCGCCGCAAAGCGGCTTCCCGGGTTTTCTTTTCGGCCTCGTCCAGCGTCGGCGGCGGAAATATCCGGTCGCTCAGGCGGCCGTCGGTTTCGAAACCGGCGGCGAAGCGGTCCACGGCGTCCAGGGCCTCCGGGAACAGGCAGACCAGGTCCCGCCCCATGTCCACGTACTGGCTTCCCTGGCCGGGAAAGGCGAAGGCCAGTTTTCCGGGCCGGTCGGGGCCGCCGTAAAACGCGTTGGCCGGCAGGTTTTGGGTCTCCGGGGCGTCGGGCCGGATGGACCGGAGGGTGTCGGCCAGGGCCGTTTTGAGACCGCCGTCCGCCGCCTGGGATCGATAGAGGATCATCAGAAGCCGGTGGGGATGGCCGGCGTCGAACCGCCCGCGGGAGGCATGGGCTTCCCGGGCGATGTGGAGATCCGAGGCGGCGTCGTCCGAAAGCAGGGCCTTCAGGGCTTCCACGCTTTTTCCGATCTCCTCGCGGCTGGCCCCCGACAGGGCCACGATCTCCACCGAGCCGTCCCAGGAAGGGGCCGTTTTCCGGCGCTCGTATTCTTCCAGCACCAGGTGGAAGTTGCTGCCGCCGAACCCGAAGGCGCTCACCCCGGCCCGTCGGGGGGCGTCGGTTCCGTTGATCCAGGGCCGGCGCCGGGTGGCGATGTAGAAGGGGCTGTCGTCCAGGCCGAGTTTGGGGTCGGTCCGGTCTACTTTGAGGGTGGGGGGGATCACCTTGTGGTGGAGTGCCAGGGCCGCCTTGATGAGTCCGGCGGATCCGGCCGCGGCCTTGGTATGGCCGATCATCGACTTGACCGATCCCACGGCGCACCGCTTGTCGCCGTTTCCGGGGCCGTAAACGGACGTCAGGGCCTTGAGTTCCACGGCGTCTCCCACCCGGGTGCCGGTCCCGTGGGCTTCCACCAGCGAGATCGTGGACGGATCGATCCCCGCGCTCCGGTAGGCGGTCTGCAAAGCTCTTGCCTGGCCCTCGGCCCGGGGCGCGTAAATGGACTGGGATTTGCCGTCGCTGGAGGAGCCGATGCCCCGGATAACGGCGTAGATTTTGTCCCCGGCCGCCTCGGCCGCGGCCAGGGTCTTGAGCACCAGGAGGCCGACGCCCTCCCCCAGGACGGTTCCGTCGGCGCCGGCGGAAAAGGGGCGGGCGTCGCCGGTGGGGGACAGAATCTGGGTCCGGGAAAAGCACATGTGCATGAAGATGTCGTTGAGCAAATCGACGCCGCCGGTCACCACCATGTCGGACCGTCCGGTGAAGAGTTCCATGAGCGCCATGTGGATGGCGCTCATGGAGGAGGCGCAGGCCGCGTCCACCACGCAGTTGGTGCCGCCCAGGTTGAGCCGGTTGCAGATCCGGCCGGCCACCACGTTTCCCAGGAGTCCCGGAAAGGAGTTCTCCTGCCAGGGGACGTAGGAATCGGCGATCCGCCGGACCACGTCCTCGGCCGTGTCCGGATCGACGCCGGCGTCCGCCAGGGCTTTCCGCCACCGGGGATGGCCCAGCCGGGCGCCCAGGGGGATGACCAGTTCCTGGGTGCCGGTGACGCCCAGCACCACGCTGACCCGGTCGCGGTCGAAGTCGGCGTTCACGTCGTACCCGGCGTCCTTCAATGCGGCTTTGGCCGTGGCCAGCCCCAGGAGCTGGGCGGTGTCCGTGGCCTCCAGGGAAGACGGCGGGATGCCGAATTCCGATGGGTCGAAGGAGATCGGCGGGATGAACCCGCCCCGCTTGCAGTAGACATGGTCCGGCTTCTTGGGGTCGTCGTCGTAATAATCGGACGCGGACCAGTGGGTGTCCGGCGCCTCGGCGATGGCGTCCACGCCCTGGAGGAGGAGCCGCCAGTAGCCTTTCAGGTCCGGCGACCGGGGGAAGATGCACCCGATGCCGATGATGGCCGCGGGGACCGTGTGGGGAACGGAAGATCGATCGTCTGTCATTTTCTTTTGGCAATAATCCATGGAGTTATTCGGGGTGTGTTGGGTTTACGCTTCTATGGCCGCGGCCCGCGGCGCGCCGTCCAGACAACGGGCCATCTCGTCCAGGGTCAAGGGCCGGTACTGATCCACCGCCGGCGGCAGGGCCGCCCCCTGGTTCCGCAGTCCGGCGGATCGGGTCGCCGCGGCGGCGCCGAAAAGCAGGTTCAGGGCCACCGTGACGGTCCGGCGGTTTTCCGGGGGTTCCAGAAACGACCCCCGAACCCATTCGTTGAAGGCGCCCAGGGACGGCCCGCACCAGATCTGGTAATCGATGACCCGCCCCGGATCGCCCGACACGGCCCATACCGAAGACCGCCCCAAATAGGAGCGGAACACCAGGGCCATCTTGTGTTTGGGGTCCTTTTCGGCCCGCTCGATCTGGGCCGGATCGCGGCGGGAGAAGAACTCCCGGGTGGCGGCCCATTCCGCGTCAAAACCTCGCTGGAAAAAGTCCCGCTCCAGGGCGGTTCGCTGCTCCCGGGGGATCGCTTCGTACCGATCATGGGCCCGGTAGAGGTCGTAGAGTTTGGCGGCCCGCAGGGGGAACATGGTTCCCCGTTTGAGCACCTGGACCTTGACGCCCATTTCAAACATGTCGGCGGCCGGGGCCATGGTGATGTCCGCCTGGCAGGCCTCCGTCAGCATGCACCGGACCTTGTCCGACGTGCCGGCTTCGATGCAGGACTGGTTGACGGACCCGGTCAGCACATAGGCCGCGCCCATGGCGAACGCGGCGGCGGTGGACTCCGGCGTGGCGATGCCGCCGGCCAGGCCGATTCTGGGGAATCGCTGGAAGCGGTGTTCCTCCTGGAGCCGGTTCCGCAGGGCGATCATGGAGGGCAGCAGGGAGAGAGCCGGCTGGTTGTCCGTGTGGCCGCCGGAGTCGGCTTCGGCCGTCAGGTCTTCGGCCATGGGGATCTGTCGGGACAGGTCGGCTTCGGTTTGGGTGATCTTCCCGGTCCGGACCAGTTCCATGAGCAGCTTTTCGGGGGGCGGCGACAGGAACCGGCGCGCCACCTCCGTCCGGGAGACTTTGGCGATGACCCTGTTGGGGGGGATCACGCGGCCTTGGGGGTCCTGATGGATCCCCTTGACCCGGTAGAGGACGAGGGGGAGGGTGAGGTTGAGGTAGGCGGAGGCGCTGATGCGGTCCACGCCGTGTTTCAGGTAGAGGTCGACGGTGGCCCATTCCAGTTCCGGATCATTGGGGCTGTGGATGAGGTTGAAGCCGAAGGGATGATGATCGCCCAGCCGCTCCTGGAGGACCAGGATGGCCGCTTCGATCTTTTCGGGCGGCAATCCGCCGGCGCCGAAAATCCCCATCATGCCGGCCCGGCCCATCTCCTCGACCATCCGCACCGACGTGATGCCGTTGGCCATGGCCCCGGCCACATATGCGTACCGCAGGGAATGGGCCTGTTTGAAGACGGGGTCGCCCAGGTCTTCCGGCCTCAGCGGTGGCGCATGGGCCAGGAGGGGATGGCCGCCGCCGGCCCCGTTTCCAAGGATCGCCGTCCCGTCATTGGACACGGCGGCCGCCCCGTCCATTTCGACGATGGAGATGGGCTTGCCCAGGCGGTAAAGGGCGTCTCTGAAGGCGCTTTCTCCCTGTTGGAGGGATGCGTCGTCGCCCCGCCACCATCCCCGTTGCCCTGTTGTACTTTTCGATTGCTCCAATGTGTGTCCGTCCAAATCGAGTCCATATGCCTTTACATGGGCATCCCCGAATGTCGCTGTCATGTATCGTACGCTGCGCGGCGGGCGAGGTGCGTCATCGATTATGACGCCTAAATATATTGCAATCTTATGTCAAGGTCCCAATATATTGCGATTTGGGGGCGAAGCTGCTCAACGCCCCGATAAAGGATGCCGTTAAAATCACTTAAATTAGTCCAAAAACAAAGGTGTGTCAAGAACGATGAGGATTGGGAACCGATCCTCGATGATCAACCCGGGATCAACTTGGGGTTGAAAACCGGGCCGGTTTTGTCTATAATCGTTATTGCTTGACAATCGACAGCCATAGACACTATGACATTAGACCCTATGGCCTTCGAGCCAAACGAAACAAAACATTTCAACACCCATCATTTCAACACCCATACATTAAGGAGAAAAAAATGGCCGAGACAATTCAGAAAAAACAGGTGTGTAAATGCGAAAACTGTGGAAACGAAGCGGAGATGGTCGTCACCTGTTCCCTGCCCGAGGTGGAACCTGAAAAAGAAGCGCCGACGCCCCCGGAGGCGGATCGGGTCGAAGAACAGGGGGAGAAGAAAAAGGTAAAGGGCGCCGCCACCTGCTCCACCTGCGGAAATGAAGCCGATATGTGGATCGACATTTGATTCCGACGATCCAACCGTCATTGCCCGGAACCGATGCACACGCCCATTGATTCGGCATCCCCGATAATCCAGGGGACCGAGGGAGGAGAAAAAACCATGGAAGAATGCGCCCCCGCGCCGTCGATTAGAGACACCGGCCTCCGGAATGTGGTGATCGCCAGCACCAAAATCAGCAACGTGATCGGCGATCAGGGAAAACTTATCTACCGCGGCTACAGCATCGGGGATCTGGCGGAATTCGCCGCCTTTGAAGAGGTGATCCACCTGCTGTTGTTCGAAAGCCTTCCGTCGAAAACGGCGCTGACCGATTTCAAAGCCCGACTGGTGGGGGAGCGGGCGATTCCCCCGGAAGTGGTCGACGCCCTGAAGACCCGTCCGGCGTCGTCCCTGCCCATGGACATTCTCCAGGGCGCGGTTCCCATGCTGGCCAACCATGACCCGGATGTGGAGGACGGATCACGGGACGCGGCCGAAAGGATGGGGCTGCGCCTCATCGCCAAACTGCCCACCGTCCTGGCCGCCTGGCGGCGGATAAAGGAGGGCAAACCGGTGCTCGATCCCCTGGACGATCTGGATCACGCCGCCAATTTCCTCTACATGTTTTTCGGCGAGCGGCCCAGCGACGAGGCGACCCGGTTTTTCGACGCCTGCCTGGTGATGCACGCCGAGCACTCCTTCAACGCCTCCACCTTCGCGGCCCGGGGAGTGGCCTCCACTCTGGCCCATATCCATGCGGCGGTGGCCGGCGCCGTCGGATCGCTTTCCGGCGCCCTCCACGGCGGGGCCAATACCCGGGTAATGAAGATGCTCAAGGAGATCGGCGACATCGGCAACGTGGAATCCTACGTGACCCGTCAGCTCGATTCGGGCGGGAAGATCATGGGGCTGGGTCATGCGGTCTACGATACGGACGATCCCCGGGCGCTGATCCTGGCCCCCATGTCCCGGCAGATGGGGGAAAAAACGGGCGAAACCCAATGGTACGAAATCTCCAGGGAGCTGGAGATCAAGGCCAAGGCCGCCTTCAAGGAGCGGAAGGGCAAGGACATCTTCGCCAACGTCGATTTCTACAGCGCTTCCTTATATCATACCATGGGATTTCCCACGGAGATGTTCACCCCGATCTTCGCCATCTCCCGGGTGGCGGGGTGGGTGGCCCATGTGCTGGAGGAACAGTTCGGCGGGGCCGAGGCCAAACCCACGCTTTACCGGCCGAAGTCGGACTATGTGGGTGATTATTGCGGCCCGGAGGAGTGTTCGTGGGCGCCGATCGAGAAGCGTTAGTCATGGAAAGACCCGAAGATGCCGGCGCCCTGGCTTCAAATGGCGGCGCGTCGGGCGCCAAGGATCGGAAACTTCGCATGACCCGGCAGCGGCGGGTCATCCTGGAGACCTTGCGGGAGAACAACACGCATCCCAGCGCCGACGAGGTCTACGAGATGGTCCGCCGGAAACTGCCGCGCGTCAGCCTGGGGACGGTCTACCGGAACCTGGAGATCCTCTCGGAAGTGGGCGAGATCCAGAAGCTGGAGCTGAGCGGCAGCCTCATGCGGTTCGACGGCGTGCCAGAAAAGCACTACCACATCCGGTGCATCAACTGCGACCGGCTGGACGACGCGCCCCTGAAATCGCTCGACAACATCGAGGAAAAGCTTCTGGGCGCCACCGAATACAAGGTCATGGGCCACCGCCTTGAATTCATGGGATTATGTCCGGACTGCCTGGAGAAGGCGGCGTCCCGCTGGTAGCGGCATGTGCGCGGATAAAGCATAACCTCCGGATCATCCGCTTCAAGGGATGATCCGGTTTTTTTTGAGCGAGTGAGGATCAAGGCGGAAATCCGCATGCATATTATCAGCCGGAGAGCGTTGCAGATGTTCTGGGAAAAACATCCTGACAGCGAGGGACCACTTTCCCGTTGGTTCAAAGCTGTGAAAAACAGTGCGTTCTCAAGTTTTAGCGATCTCCGTTCGACGTTTCCGACGGCCGATAAGGTTGGCGATTTGATTGTTTTCGACATCGGCGGGAACAAATACCGTCTGATTGCATCGGTTCATTTTAACAGAGGCAAGGTGTACATTCGCCATGTCCTTACACATTCGGAGTATGACAGGGGAACATGGAAAAAATGAACATTACAACTGAAAGCATCAGAGAATATTGGGGGCCAATCAGCTACCTTTTCTCAATTAGCGGTGAAGAAGAATATGACAGGGCGATCAAATTCCTTAACCGTCTGATTGACGAAGTCGGAACGGATGATCGGCACCCGCTTTACGGATTGCTTGACGCGCTCGGTACGGTTATCCATTCTTATGAGGAACGACACCTCTCGATGCCGGACTGCGACGCCATCGAAATGCTTTGTCATTTTATGGAAGAGCACGGACTTGAAGCGTCCGATCTGCCGGAAATCGGCTCTGAAGAGGCGGTTTCGGACGTCATCAGCGGTAGAACAGAACTTTCCGTCAGACAAGTTCGCGCCTTGGCCGATCGTTTTCATGTGTCGCCGGCCGTGTTTATATGAATTCAAGCCTGCCGAGGCGGTAGTGGCGCAACTCGCTTCGGAGAGTTGAAAACGGTGAAAGAGCTGTTAGCAGTTAACCGAATAACACTCTAAGCCTCCAGCACGGACAGCGCCTCGTCAATCTGCTCCGGCAGCAGGTAGACATGAGGCGAAAGACGGACCCGGTCCAGCCGCCGGGCCGCTACGACGCCGTTTTCCTTCAAGCGCTGAAAAATCGCATCCGTTGAAATTCCATCCTTTTCAAATACCACGATCCCCGTGGGATGGCGTGGAAAATCCGACGCCAGCACCCGGTATCCGAGGCCGGTGAGCCCGTCGGACAGACGCCGGCTCAAATCGAAGATCCGCTCCCGGACCGCGTCGAAACCGATCTCGTCCAGAAACCGGAGCGATGCCAGGAAATAGACCCAGTCGCAGATGTTGGGAGTCGAAATCGTGAACCGGTCCACCGAGGGCTTGAGGTCGTCCTTGTAGGGGAGATAGGCTTCGTCGTCCACCACCGAGTCCGTGCCGACAAAAATCGGTTTGATGGAATCCAGCCGCTCCCGGGCGATATAGAGCCCGCCTAATCCAATTGGGCCCGTGAGCCATTTCCATGCGGAAAAGGCCATGAAATCGATGCAGTCCCGCTTGACGTCGATGGGCTGCATCCCCACCCCCTGGGCCCCGTCCAGCACGAAATAGATCCCCCGCTCCCGGCACAATCGCCCAACATCATGAACCGGCAGCGGCATGCCCGTACACCAGTGGACGGCGGAAATAGCGATCACCCTGGTCCGTTGGGTGATCCGCTTTTTCAGTGATTCTAAAAAGTCCTCCGGCGTGGTTTCCATGGGCGTCGTGCTAAGGGTGACGCCTTTTTCCCGGAGATGACGCCAGGGGTAGACGTTGCTCGGGTATTCGTTTTCCAGGAGAATGACCTCGTCCCCCGGCGAGAAGGGCAGGCCGTGGGAGATGAAGTTCATTCCCTCGGCGGTATGATGGATGAGGCCCAGTTCGTCGATGTGGCAGTTCAAGAGGCCCGCCAGAAGGGTCTTGATATCGGCCCGAATGCGGTTCGGATTGCCCGACGGGTTCAACGTCCCCAGTTCTGCATAGCCTTCCATGAAGTCGGTCACCGCCTTTACGGCATGGTTGCCGGCCGGCACGGTCCCGCAGTTGTTCAGCCAGATTTTTTCCCGGTTGATTTCAAATTGATCGTGTATCGATGTCCAGTTCATGGGGTCTCCTCATTTTTTAAGATGTTCAGAATTCTTTCCGCCGCGCGGCCATCGCCGTAAGGACTGCCGCCTTTCGCCATCTCCGCATAACAATCCGGGTCGTCCAGCAACCGCTGAATCCAGCTTTGGATGGCCCCGCCATCGTCGCCCACCAGCTTGACCATTCCCGCCGCTGCCGCTTCCGGCCGTTCCGTTACCCGTCGGGTCACCAAGACCGGCTTCCCGAGAGCCGGCGCCTCTTCCTGGATGCCCCCTGAATCGGTGACAATCAGACGGCATCGGGCCATGCACCAGCAAAAGGCCGGATAGGGGAGGGGGGGCAGGAGAAAGCAGTTGGGCAAGTCTTTGAGCACTCGCCGCACCCGGTCGGTTACGCTGGGGTTGGGATGGACCGGGTAGACAAACGCGACCCCCGGGTTTTTCCGCGCGGATGCCGCGAGCGCCGTCCAGATTGCCTGGAACGGCGGTCCGAAATTCTCCCGGCGATGTCCGGTGATCAGGATGACCCGCTCATAGGCGGCGAAGATGGACGCGGGTTCGTCTATCGGGCAAGGGCCGTCGGCCGGATGCCGTTCGAGAACCCCCAGCAAGGCGTCGATGACTGTATTGCCGGTCACATGGACGTTGCCGTCCGGAACGCCTTCCTCGAGCAGGTTCCGACGGGCCGAATCGGTGGGGGCGAAATGATAATCCGCCACGGAGGAGACCAATCGCCGATTGATTTCTTCGGGAAAGGGCATGGCTTTATCGTCGGTCCGGAGACCGGCCTCCACATGCGCCACTTTTTTATGGGAGTAAAAACCGGCCAAAGCCGCGGCGAATGCTGTGGTTGTGTCCCCCTGGACGATAACGACGTCCGGGCTGAATCGCTCCAACACACCCTCCATTTCCCGGACGATGGCCGACGTCAGATAAAACAGCGACTGGCCGGGTCGCATGAGATCCAAATCCGCGTCCGGCCGGATGCCGAAAACGTCCAGCACATCGTCCAGCATGCCCCGGTGCTGGGCCGTGACCGCCACTTGGGTTTCAAACCGGTCTTTTTCTCTTTTTGCCATATCGATGACCGGCGCCAGCTTGATGGCTTCGGGCCGGGTGCCGAACACAAACAGCAATCGTCGAGGTCGGTTCATGACTACCATCCCCTCCAAAAAGAGGCCGTCACCTTCAAATCGGCGATGTCGCGATCCACGTCGCCGTATCCTCCTTGCGTGTAACGCCCTATAAAATATTCGAAACTCACCTTCAAATCGAGACCGGAAAACGGCGTGATTCGAAATCCCGGTCCGCCTTTAATGTAATGATTCCAAGGGTCGTCGTTGGCATCTAGTCCGGCTTCGATTGCAAGATAGGCGTCTAAGGTCGCCTCTCCCATTTTGGATAAATACACCCCTTCTTTATGGTCCAATGTTCCGATGAAGTTGTCGTGGTCCCGCTCGTAATAGATGGCGTCCGCATAGACCTCCCGCCAGCCGGTAAACGGCATGTAGAATTCCGCGCCGCTGATTGACCAGGGCGCCGGGCCGAACCACCCCCAATAGGCCGCGCCCCCTTCGGCGTCGAATTGACCGGACTCATCCGGGCCCGGTTCCCGGGCTCGTTCCCGTCCGGTGTATTCGGCGTACAGATACTCCAGGAACAAGACCAATCCATGGTCCGCCAGGGGAAAACAGCGGACGCCTCCGCCCAATTGCCATTTGTTGTTCCAGAAATTGGCTTCGGTGTCGTGGTAGAACCGGGCCTTGGCGTACAGGTCGACCGGCCGTCCCCCGAGGTCGAACAAATGGACGCCAAAGCGAAGGAAAGGATCGCTGGTCACATTGCCGTCTTCCGCGTCCGTCGCCACGGTGGCGCCGTAGATCTCGCCCCAAAAAGGGGATTCAGGGGCCTGGGCCTCATCGGCCGCGCGTCCGTTCACCGACCACAAGATCAGACATATCGCGACCAGTGCGGCCGGCGCCGCCCGGTTTATTCGGTTCCGAATCGTCGGGTCTTTTCCCATTCAGCCTTTCCTTTCCGGCGAAATTCCTGGTAGATGGCGCGGAATACAAGAATTATCCAGGCCTGACAGTAGGTGAAATACATCAGCAGGATGACGCCGATGTTGGCGAGGGTGAGTTCGTCGTCATATGCCGCGGTCAGGCTCAGTTCCACCACGAAAAGGGCGAAGGCGCACGCCCAGACCGCGAAATAGGGGCCGGGCGAAAGGACCGCGATCCACCCCAGGCTCGAGGCGATGAAAAACAGGTGCGACAGCAGGATGGAGACAAGAAACAGATAATAAAGCAAAAACAGATAGATCAGCTCCATTGTGAGGCTTCGCTTCCGGAATCGAAACGAGGGCAGGAGGTATTTTCGCAGCACATAAAAATTTCCGCGCACCCATCGGGTGCGCTGACGGAGCCAGGTTCCCCATCTCTCTGGTTCTTCTTCCCAGGTAACGGCGTAGGGAAGGAATTTGATCTCATAGCCTTGTTCGTAGAGCCGGATGCTCAGTTCCGTGTCCTCCGTGAGTGCGGCTTCGTCCCATCCGCCGCTTTTTGTCACCGCCTCCCGCCGGATGATGAAATTGGTGCCGGGAAGGATGGCGATGCCGGAAACCAGGTAGCGCCCGGCCTGGACCATGTACTGGAACGACAGGGTTTCAATGTTGATGAAGCGGGTCAACAGGTTCCGCTGTTTGTTCAGGGTGCGGAATTTGCCGAAAACGGAAACCAGTTCCGGTTTGTCCACCAAAGCGGTCGCCAAAAATTTCAGGGCCTCGGGTTCGGGCCGGTTGTCGGCGTCATAGACCGCGATGAGGTCATGGGCGGCGGTTTTAAGTCCCAGGTTGAGGGCGTGTGATTTTCCCTGGGTCGCTTCCTCCGGCGGCACGCTGAAAAGGCGCACCCGTGCATCGATTTTGGAAATGCGTTGAACGATGCGCGCCGTATCGTCGGTTGATCCGTCGTCAATGACGATGATTTCCAGCCGCTCCGGAGGATAGATCAGGGCCCGCATGGCCTCCAGGGTTTTTTCGATCACCAGGGCCTCGTTGTGGGCCGGTATGAGAATCGACACGGGGGGCAGATCGTCCATGCCCTTTCCGGCGAATCGCTTTTTCTCCATCAGCGTACGTCGCCGGTAAATATAGCCGGCGTATGTGAAAAACAACTGGTAAAAGATCATGACCCACAGGACGAGAACCGCGATCAGGAAAAGGATGTCGATGAACGGGTGGGCGTAGGCCATTTCTTTTTATCTCCTCAATATGCCGATAATAATCAGCCCCAATATAGCGAAAAAGCTGATGATCACGATGCCGCCGGAAACCGAGAGGCTCAGAACCGACAGGATCAGATCCGTTCCGGTTCGGGCTTGAACCGAAAGGGTGTGCCGTCCCGGCGGGCCTGTCACCGCCCAGCCGGGAAGGCCCCGGTCCGGCAGGCTTTCCACCGGTTGTCCGTCGATCCGGGCGGACAGCGGCCGCTCGTTGACGACCAGGAAAGCCCGCCGGGGCGCGTCGTATTCAATGTCGATTCCCTTGCTGGTGACGACGGATGTCACCAGATCGTCGGAGAGATCGATCAGACGGGTTTCGGACCGGTTGGGCGTGGGCGGGCGTATGCCGGCGTCCGGATGGATGCGGTGCCGCCCCGTGGGCAGGACCAGGGTGTTGCCTGAAAACGATCCGGCCGCTTCGCCGTCAATGAGCCATTCTTCGGCGTCGCTGTCGGCCAGAACGATTTCAGCCGTGGCGCCGGCCGTGACGGTCAGGCCTTCAGACGACCATTCGCTCTTGTTCACCGAGGCGTACAGAAAGGGCAGGATTTCCTTGTCGACGTCGTAAACGGCGATTTCCGAACGCAGCGTGAACCGGTCGTTGTCGTGGATGAAGGCGTGGAGCTGCTCATAGAACGCGGTTCCCGTTGGGTAGGCCGTGGGCGCCCGGGCGACGAAAGGCGCGTCGTCCGGCGTCGGCCCCATTTCAAAACCCGTGATGTCGAAGGGCGGTCCGGCGGTCCGCCACATCGCGTCCCCGCCGTCGATGTTTTGCAGATATTGCAAGGACACCTGCTCTCCGAACCGGGTTTTCAAAGCGGCGATATCTTCGGATGACAGGCCGTTGTGGGGCCGGTCCGGGGAATGGCCGACCACGATTTCCCAGTCGCGTTCCGGGGCCGAGGCCAGTTCCACCAAATCGTTCATCAACTTGTCGAGCCATTCCCGGGCCAGGGTTTCCCGGAAGGTTCTAAACGCCGACCGCGAGTCCGCTTGGGGTTCATGGTCCGACGGCGGGAATAAATCCACCGGATCAACGCCTGATTCCGTTTTGAAAGCCGACCGGACCCAGGGATGAAACGGCGTGTGATGTTCAGGATCATCGGGGCCGTTTTTCGATTCCCACCCGGCCCGGTTGACCAGAACCCCGTCCCAGTCGTAATGCGTCAAAAAGGACCGAAATTCCGCCGCGGCCGCGTCGAAACAATCGGGCGTCCCCATCGCCATGGGTTTGCGCCATCCCATCACGGCGTCTCTTCCCGTCGCGGTCTTTTCCCGGCATTCGGGGTGGGCGAGCCAGAACCGGTCGTGGACATGGGGCGGTTCGATCCAGGCATAGACCCGCATGCCCTTTGCATGGGCCAGCCGGATAAGTCGGGCGTAATCGTAGGTCCATTCGGGAAAAGCCTGCCAGGCGGCGGCGTATATCGTGCGAACGCCGCTTCTCCGCCAATGCCGCGTCAGGTTTTCGATGGCGATGTCGGGCCGCTCGGCGGGGTTGAAATAGACCGTCGCCCCCGCCGCCCGCATGAGGGGAAACATCCGAAGCGACCGGAAAATGTGGGACAGCAGGTACGGATAGGTTTCGCCGCCAAAGGGATCGCCGGCCGCGGCGGACATGAATAGATATCGCCCTTGCCCATGCCGGGCCGTCGCCGCCAGGGGACGGCCCGACGCCCGGTCTTCATAGAGAAACGCGGCGTCGGCCGGGGCTTCGAAGGCCCAGGCGGCAAGGGGGGAGGGCGGTTCTATCTGAACCAGGGGATAGCGGGCGTCCTCGACCTCTTCCACGGTCATGGGCAGGTCGGCTCTTTTTTCGATTCCCACGGCGTCCGAAAGGGGGCCGAATCCCTCGACGATCAGGGAAATATCGCCCCTGGCCAGTCGATCCGTGATTTCCCGAACCTGATGATCCGTCATGACCGCCGTTGAACCGGACGGCGACAGCACAAGGTTGATGTCTTGCGGGACGGCTCTGAACCGATGCACATCGACCCGGGCGGCGGAGACGCCGACCAGTTCCAGGAGCCGGGCCATGGCGTCGGCCCCGTCGCCGTCGCCGTCGATGATCAGGGGCCGGGGAACCTGACAGGCTTCACCAAAGAAATTGGCCACGGTCTGGAGGTCCTGGACGGCGGCGGCGGTCGATGTTTCGGCCGCCGCCCCGGCGTCCTCCGATGGGGGAACCTGTTGCAGGGCGACGATCTCGTTGGGGGCCACGGATAAAGTGATTTCCCGCGGTTCATCCGTTTTGGACCGAGGCAGGGGCCGGGCGGCTTTGGGGACCCCCGGATAGGCCATCCGCCGCTCCACGACCTCGCCGGCCGGCGGCATGATCTTTCCTGACCGGGTGGTCCAGACCCCTTTTTCCGATCGGGTGAGAATCGGCAGGTCCGCCGCGGTGGTGAAGGTCCAGCCCTCCTTTTGGAGGGTCCTGACGATGGTTTTCAGGACGTCCATATCCACGAAGGGATGGAAAAAAAAGGACGCGGTTCCGTCCCGGACCACGGCCATGTTCCGGGCCGGCGCCAGGATGACTTCCGGATCTGGATTGGACAGGGGGATGTATCCCAGGTTTTCGGGGACGATGATCTGGCCGAACCGATCCGGCTCGATGAGATAAGGAAAGTATTGGTCCGTGCCCAGCCGGTCCAGGGATTGCCGGCGTTCCATGGCCAGGGAGAAATGGTCCGAGGCCGCGTCGTAGAGCCGTCGGGATCCGGCGTAATGGGGGGTTTCCCACATCAGGGGATAAATATCGACCTTCATCAATTCCTGCAACCCCATCTCGATCCGGGACCGGATGGTTTCGGCGTTTTCTCCTTCCGGCGGCCGGTTGGCCACCGGGTCCCAGAATTCATAATCCGCCGTGGTTTCGGCGAATCGCTGGTGGGTCGTTCCATGCATGACCACCGCGCCCCCTTTTTTCACCATGTGGCGGATGGTTTTCGCCAGCTCCGGCCGTTCCGACAGGCCCACATAGCGATTCTGTTCGGGATAGACGTAAAACGGCACCAGGGCGATGTGAAAGGGAACGTCATGGTCATAGAGAAATTGGGCGATGGCCGACAACGGCCGGGGGTCGCTCAGGGGATGGACGTCTTCGATGCGGACCAGCGCCGTTCGCCGGGGTTCGTGGGGTTCGTCCAGGATGTCGTGGAGCAAATCCGCGAAGATCAGAAACCGGTCGCCCTCCACGGCGTGGGAGGTGGGCACGTCGGCGAAGTACCAGAAATGCCGGCCGCTCCTGACCGCATAGGGGATCGATTCAGGGATGTCGGGGTCGGGGGCCTCGCCCTGATGGGCCGTAGCAAACACCCGGCATCGAGCCGGTTCGGTGATGTCGACGAGGGTGGTCCAGGGCGCTTTTTTGGGGAGAACCCGATTTTTGTAGCGGGTCGCTGGGTAATGCCCATTATCGTTTCCGACAAAGGTCATCCCCAGGGATTCGGCAATCCCGGGGGTATCCAGGACCGCCTGGATGTTGAATCCCATCCAGCAGACCGGTTGACCGCCCTGGGACAGATCATGAACCAGGTCGGAGGGAATCGATGCCCCGTCATGGGTGCCCACATAAAAAACGGCGTCGAATCGGTCCGATAAAGACGGCGTGTAATCGGTCGTGGGCAGCAGGTCGATGGTGGTGTTGAAATGACGCAGCAATTCACCGATCTGGATGGCGTCGTTCCTGTCGCTTCCGGGGTCGTGGAGCACCAGGCAGCGTTTCACGGGGACCGTCCGATTGTAATCCAAAAGCGCGGGCCAGGCCGCTTTTTCATCCATAATGGCGGCGTTGTAGACGTCGATGCCCCGTGCGCCGCCCCGCCGGGCCGCGGCCAGAGTCTTTTCCAGATCCCCGTGATCGACGGTCGCGCCGGGGAAGTCCGTGATTTCCACATGGACCAGCAGGTCCACCGGCGCATCCAGTTGACGGATGAACTGTCGGACGGCCGTTTCGGTCCAGGCCGGATCGAAGGGGGAATCCGTCTCCGGGCCGTGGCGGCTTTTGAGTTCCTGCCAGATAAATTCCGGGCAGATGATGTCGGGGCGTCGGTTTTCAGGCGCGTGGAGCACATGGGTCAAATCGAATCCGGTGATGGCCGAAAGCTCCGCGGAAGACAGCAGCCGGCCGTCGGCATGGGCCGGCTGGACCGTGGTCACGGAGACCGGTTTGTCGAATCGGCGGATTCCGGCGACGGAGTCGCCGATGAGCGTCGTCAGAGAATGGGCCCGTACCTGAACCGCCGGTTCCGAAGACAGGTCCATCGCTTTCCGGCACAAGTCGCAGGCACAACCCGCTCTCTTTGTCCATGCCACGACCGGTTCTCCCAAGTCGACGCCGTCGATGCCGGGGTAGGTTTCCAGGAAATCGGTCAAGAAACCCGTCCACCACCTTCGCGCGTCCGGGTTGCGGGCGCACAACGGGTATTCCAGACCGGTTGCCCGATAATCGGAACCATCCGGGGTCCGGGTCCGCCATTGGGGATGAGCCTCCCATGCGCCGGCGTGGTTCATCACCGGAAACCAGGCAAACACCCGGATGTCGTGGTCACGGCAAGCGGCCAGCAGGGCCTCCATGAGACCGTGTCGACCGAAATCGCCTTCCTTGTTGTAGCGGTAATCGGTTTTGTAGAACGCCCCGTGTCGAGGGTCGTAGGCCCGGTAGAAAACCGTGTTGACGCCGGCTTTCCGCCATTTTTCCGCCAATCGCCGCGCCAGTTTTTTGGGCCGCGGCCTTCCCTCGTAGTAAAAGGAAGGATCGAATCGGATGGCGACCGTGTGGTCCGGGGTCGGCCGCAGGGAAGGGTAGTCGGTAAAGTCGATTCGTTTCGGGCCCGTGGTAAAAAAATACACCGCGGCCACGCCCGCCAGAATCAGAATCAAGATTTGGGCGCGGCCGATTTTTGAAGGATAATGCATAAGGATGCTCCGTCGCGTTATTGGATGCCTGCCGCGATTGTCATGGACAAAACGGCGTCGGACAATTCCGCCCGGCCGTCGCCGTCGCTGTCTCCCGGAACGCAACCCTCCGGGATGGGGGACGGCCCGGCAGGCAATCCCGCCATGATCTTCAAAACCGTGACCACATCCGCCAGATCCACATCATGATTGCAGTCGGCGTCCCCCTCGAAATGGGCCCTGCCCAGGCCGGCGGAACCGCTCAGCAAACGAAGCGTCCCGTTGGCCGATGCGGCGGCGATTTCCTCCACCCCGTCGGCGCCCATGTCGGGGATCGATGCGATGTGCTTTATTTCACCGACGTCGGCGAACGGATAATACCACAAATCGGTCCCGTCCTCGCCGGACTGACAAAAAACAGCGCTGAAGGCGGTTCCGGCGGCGATCTCCGGCCGGCCGTCACGGGTGAAATCCCGGACGGGCGCCAGGGAAAAAACTTCCCCTTTCAGGTTTCGGTTCCATACCGCTTTCCCGTCGCGGCCATCGAGCAGATAGAGCTGGTTGTCGGCGCTTCCGGCCGCCGCATCGGGTCGGCCGTCGCCGGTCATGTCGGGCATTGCGACCAGGCCGCGAACGTCGCTGCCTGTGTAAAACGACCAGATGATCCGGTCCGGCCCCGACAACGAGGGGGCGCCGCTCAAACAGACCACGCGGTTGTCGCCCGTGCCGACCAACACCTCGGGACGGCCGTCCCCGTCCAAATCGTAAAATGTTTCGAGGGACCAGACAGACGCCAGACCGTCGTATTGCCATAATAATAGACCGGTTGCGCCGTTTATGCAATAAACGGCGCCGTCGTCGGCCCCGGCCAAAACATCCGGTTTACCGTCGCCGCTGACATCCGGAATGGGGGATACGACCCGGACATCGCCGCCGACGGAATGCGTCCAAACAACGGCCCCGTCTTCCCCGTTCAAAAGATGGACGGCGTTGGCGGCCGTCCCGGCGAGCACTTCCGGAAACGTGTCGTTATCCATGTCGGGAAAGGCGGACAGGGACCAGACATCGCCGCCCAGATTGGGCGGTCGCGACCAGATTTCCACTCCGGCGCCCGTTGCCGCGCCGCCGGAAAAACAGCGGACCTCGTTGCCCGATGTCCCCACCGCCACGTCCGGCTGACCGTCGGCATCCACGTCGCCGATGGCGGCCGCGGACCAGACCGTATCGGATACGGTTGCGCCGGAGGGAACCTTAGCGCTCCACCACGAGACGCCCTCCCGGGTTTCGATGCAGTAGATTCCGGAATCGGCGCCGACGATAAGATCGGGAAAACCGTCGCCGCTGAGATCGGGTATGACGGCCATGGATCGGATGGTGTCCAGAAGATCGACCTGCCAGATCTCCTGACCATATTCCTGAGCATTGGCGATTATATCCATTTTAAGGCCAAAAACGAACATGAGCAACAAAACGAATAAAAAACATAAAATTTTATAATGTTTCATTAATTTTCCCCCTTGCGACGATATGATCAAAATGAAATTCGTCCATGCCTGGATTCGTTTTTATCATGCGAATTTGCTTGAACACATGACTAACTTATAGATTAACGAATTTCAGTGGCGTTGGTTACATTTTTTTTATTTTCGCACAAGCACAATTCAAATTCTGGCCTTGATCATCGTTTCGCCCCTACCGGAATCGCCGGGTTGCGCCGTAGGGGCGATCCTTGTGATCGCCCTTTTTTGGCGTTTTATTTTTGATTTATCCGTGGCTGCCGATTTCGGGATGGTCTATGTCAAGAACGGGGGGGCGGCAATAATCGAGTAGGTACAAGACCCAACCTATACCGATGGACGATTTTTGGGGAAAAACAGGGTCAACCCGCGGTATCCATGAGCCGCCGATACCCCTCCAAACGGCTGAGCACATTCCCGAGAAACATTCGGGTTTCCAGGGGCGTTTTTTCTTTCAGCAGTGCGTGGAGGTCGGAAAGCGATAGCCCATCGACGCCGTGGCGGTCGGCGATCTCCCGCCGGAGTATGGTCGGCCCCCAGTTGTAGGCGCAGATGGCCAGATAGAGACGGTTTTCCGCCGCCTCGATGTCGTTGAAATACCGCTTCAGCAGGAGGTGAAAATAGGCGGCGCCCAACTCGATGTTCTTTTCCGGGTTGTAGAGATAATCGTCGGAGGGCGTCTTCTGCTCTTTGTAGATCCAGGCGTAGGCCTCCTTGCCCGCGAAATGGGGAATCAACTGCATAAGGCCGAGGGCCCCGTCGGGGGACCGGGCGAAAGGGTTGAAATGGGATTCGGTATGGATGATGGCCATGATCAGGGCCGGATCGATGCTGAACCGGTTCGCCTGCCGGCGGACCGTCTCCCGGTAGTGGGCGGCCCGGACCCTGACGTGCTCCGGCGTCATTTTGATGGAAGAGGCCATCCGCACCCGCTGAACTCCGTCTTTTGCCTTGTACCGGGACCGGATCGTCAGGGTGGGGAGCACCACTGTTTTCCGGACCTCGCCATCCGGAAAATGTTGACTTCCCTCCTCTATGGCGACGATGGCCTCGAAGGTCGCCGTCCCTTTGTCGAACAGGACCTCGGCGCGGCTCTCCGCGTTTCCGTAATAATCGACCCAGCGCATGGACGTGGAGACCGATACGGTGTCCCATTTTTCCCGCGCCAGCCGGCGTTCCGCCTCGCTGTAGGGTTCGGGTTCGTGTCTGTCGATCACGGAGTGACCGGGCGGATCGGTCCGCCGTTGCGGCGCGCAACCCGTCGCTCCGCCGATCCAGATCAACGCCATGAAAACGATCGCCCACGACTTCGGGGCTGTCATAGAATTCCTCCTGCTCCTGCTCGGGATTAAATCATTGATCAACGCCATCAGGCATGATATCTGGCGAAAATGTTTGGCACAGGCGAACCTCAATATCAAGTGGAGCGGTAACTGTTACCTTATGGCTGCGGAAACATCGATTCTGATCATTGGATATATTCTGGGCTTTTAGTGACCAACCCCCAAGAACTCCCTGCTGCCGGTGGATAAATTCCAACTCTTCCGGTATCTTCGGGAGCAGGACCAGGTGCTGGACTCCGTGGAGGACACCCTCGACTGGATCTCCTACCGGACCGAGCCCCGGTTTCCGGAAGCGATCCAAAAAGACCTGGTCAACCTGGTGGATGCGGTGATCGACCCCATCGAGGAACTGAACCGCATGGTGATCGAAGCCCGGAAGTATTTCGAGACCTTTTCGGAAAAACAGCGGTCGGTGGTGAAGGAGATCATCCGGAACCTCCGGAAACAGGAGCACGAGGCCGACGGGCTGGAGGACCTTCTCAAGGAGAAGATCTTCCACATGGAAACCGACGGCGTGACCGTCTTCCATACGGTTCGGCTGGTGGAGTACGTCGGTTCCATCGCCGATCATGCGGAAAACGCCGGGGACATGATGCGGGCCATGATGGCCCGGTAAGGGGGACGAATGACCGCGGAAGGGGAGACGATCCTTGTGGTGGACGACGAGGAGGACATCCTCGAACTGGTCCGTTACAATCTCGAAGCCGCCGGCTACGAGGTGGTCTGCGCCGCCACGGGCGAGGACGCCCTCAGGACGGCGGGGACCCGGACGTTTGATCTGATGGTGCTCGACCTGATGTTGCCGGGCATCGACGGCCTTTCGGTGGCCCGGATGCTCAAGGACAAGCCCGAAACCCGGTCCCTGCCCATCATCATGCTCACCGCCAAGGGCGAAGAGGCGGACATCGTCGCCGGCCTCAACCTGGGCGCCGACGACTACATCACCAAGCCCTTCAGCCCCAGGATTCTGACGGCCCGGGTCAAGGCGGTGATCCGCCGCCGGGCCGCCGCCGGGGTGGAGGAGGCCCCCCACGTCCGGTTCGGGGATCTGGCCATCGACCTCAACCGCCGGCGGGCGACCGTCAAGGGGGATTCAGTGGATCTGACCCACACCGAATTCGAAGTCCTCGCCTTCCTGGCCCGCCGGCCCGGCTGGGTCTTTACCCGGTCCCGGATCGTGGACGCGGTCCACGGCGAAAACTACCCGGTGACCGACCGGAGCGTCGATGTTCAGGTCGCCGGATTGCGGAAAAAGCTGGGGGATCTGGGGGGGTACATCGAAACCGTTCGGGGGGTGGGATACCGGTTTAGGGAACAGGTC